>NZ_JAVREO010000015.1:0-206574 GCF_031845445.1 Streptomyces chisholmiae
GGACCCGGCCGAGCAGCTCGGCGAAGGTCGGGTCCCCGGACAGGTCGGTGCGTAGGACGAGGGTGTTGACGAAGAACCCGACCAGGTCCTCCGTCGCCTCGTCCGTACGACCCGCGATCGGCGAACCCAGCGCGATGTCCTCGCCGCCGCCGAGCCGGGACAGCAGGGTGGCCAGGGCGGCCTGGACGACCATGAAGAGGCTGACGCCGTGCTGGCTGGCCAGCGCCGTCAGTCGCTGGTAGAGCCCGGTGTCGATCTCGAAGGGCACCCGCGCACCCTGGTAGCTGGCCCTGGCCGGCCGAGGCCGGTCGGTGGGAAGCGGCAACTCGTCGGGCAGGTCGCCGAGTTGCTGGCGCCAGTAGGCAACCTGGCGGGCCAGCACGCTCTCCGGGTCCCGCTCGTCGCCGAGCGTCTCACGCTGCCAGAGGGTGTAGTCGGCGTACTGCACCGGCAGCGGCGACCAGCCGGGCGCGCGGCCCTCGGCCCGGGCGGCGTAGGCCCGGGTGATGTCCCGGGCCAGCGGCGCCATCGACCAGGCGTCCCCGGCGATGTGGTGCACCACCAACACCAGCACCCACTCTGCCTCGCCCTCCCCCGCGGCCGCCTCGCTCTTGAAGAGCCAGCCACGGATGGGGAGGTCCTTGGTCAGGTCGAACGAGTACCGGCCGGCAGCCCGCACCCGGTCACCGACCTCCGCCGCCGCGACCGACTCCACCACCAGCTCCGGCACCGCCCGGTCCGTCGGCAGCACGAGCTGCCGGGCGCCGTGCTCGTCCTCGGTGAAGACGGTCCGCAGGGCTTCGTGCCGGCCGACCACGTCGGCCAGCGCCTGCTGGAGCGCGTCGGCGTCCAGCTGGCCGGTGAGCCGGAGGGCGAGGGGGATGTTGTAGGTGGGGCTGGGGCCCTCCAGCTGGTGCAGGAACCAGAGACGTTGCTGGGCGTAGGAGACCGGCACCCGGTCCGGCCTGGGAACGGCGGCGGTCAGCCGGGCGCGGCCCACCCCGCCACCACCGACCCGAGCGGCGACCCCGGCCACCGTCGGCGACTCGAACAGGTCCCGCACCGACAGCTCCACGTCCAGCACCGCGCGGATGCGGGAGACAAGACGGGTGGCGAGCAACGAGTGCCCACCCAGATCGAAGAACCCGGCGTCGATGGAGACCCGCTCCGCGCCGAGCACCTCGGCGAAGAGCCCGCAGAGCACCTCCTCGACGGGGGTGCGCGGCAGGCGGCCGGTGTCCAGACCGGTCAGGTCGGGGGCGGGCAGCGCCTTGCGGTCGAGCTTGCCGTTGGGGGTCAGCGGGAGGCTGTCCAGGGGGACGATGGTCGAGGGAACCATGTACTCCGGCAGCACTGTGCGCAGGGCATCCAGCAGCACCGGCACGGGCGCTTCGGCCGGAACCGCGTAGGCCACCAGGCGCCGGTCGCCCGGCTGGTCCTCCCGGACCACGGCCACCGCCTGCGTCACGCCTTCCAAACCCGCGAGCACGGCCTCGATCTCGCCCAACTCGATCCGGAAACCCCGCAACTTCACCTGATCGTCAGCCCGGCCCACAAACTCCAACTGGCCATCCGCCCGCCACCGCACCACATCCCCGGTCCGATACATCCGCGCACCAGGCGTCGCACTGAACGGGTTGGCGACGAACCGCGTCGAGGTCAACCCCGGCCGTTCCCAATAACCCCGGGCAACTCCATCGCCCGCGATATACAACTCACCTTCCACACCCACCGGAACCGGCCGCAACCAACCATCCAACACAAACACCTGGGTATTCCGAATCGGCCGCCCCATCGACACCCGACCAGTTTCTTCAGACAACTCCACCGCCGTAGACCACACCGTGGTCTCCGTCGGCCCATACACATTCACCACCGACCCACACTCACCCACCATCCGCTCCGCCAACTCCACCGGCAGAGCCTCGCCCCCCACCAACGCCCGCACCCCACCAAACTCACCCGACGACTCAGCAAGCAACCCACTCCACAAACTCGGCGTCGCCTGCACCACCCGCACCCCGAACTCACGCACCAAACCCCGCACCACCACCGGATCACGCACCACACCATCCCCAACCACCACCACACCCGCACCACACACCAACGGCACCAACAACTCCAACCCCGCAATATCAAACCCCACCGTCGTCACCGCCAACAACCAATCACCCGACCCCAACCCACACCAACCCCGCATCCCTCTGGCGAAGTTAAGGAACGCACCACGCGACACCACCACACCCTTAGGCCGCCCCGTCGAACCCGACGTATAAATCACATACGCCACCGACTCAGCCGCCGCACCCACCTCACCCAAGCCAGCCGGCGAAACAGCAGCCAACCGACCCACAACCTCCGGATCATCCAGACACACCACCACCCCACCCACACCCAACGACGCCAACCGCCCCGCCTCCGACGACACCGTCAACGTCACCACCGGACACGCATCCCCCAACACATAACCCACCCGCTCATCCGGATACTCCACATCCACCGGCACATAACCACCCCCCGCCTTCAACACCGCCAACAACCCCACCACCACATCCACCGAACGCGGCAACACCACCCCAACCAACGACTCCACCCCCACACCCAAACCCACCAACAACCGCGCCAACCGATTCGCCCGCCCACCCAACTCCGCATACGACAACCGCTCTTCACCACACACCACCGCCACCACATCGCCAGAACGCGCCACCTGCTCCTCAAACATCCCCACCAAAGAACCCAAGCCAGAATCAGCAACCGCCGTATCATTCCACCCCACCACCAACCGCTCACGCTCCACCGCGGACAACAACTCCACCCCACTCACCCGCACCTCAGGACGCTCCACCAGATCAGCCAACACCCGCACAAAGCGCTCCACCAAAACCTCAACCGAACCCCGATCAAACAGATCCGAGGCAAACTCCACCCGCCCCACCATGCCACCCAAGCCGTCCCGCTCACCACGACGCTCAGCCAAAAAGAAGGCAAGGTCGAACTTGGCAGTATTCGACGAACTTCGCTCCGCCGTCACGGTCAGCTCGGCGTGCTCCAGCAGCCGGTCGTCCGCCTGCTGGGTCTCGGTGTTGTTGAACGAAAGCATCACCTGGAAGAGGGGGTGTCGGGCGAGGGAGCGGGCTGGGTTGAGCACCTCGACGAGACGCTCGAACGGCACGTCCTGGTGGGCATAGGCGTCCAGGTTGGTGCGCCGGACCCGGCCGAGCAACTCGGCGAAGGTCGGGTCCCCGGACAGGTCGGTCCGCAACACCAACGTGTTGGTGAAGAACCCGACGAGGTCCTCCGTCGCCTCGTCCGTACGACCCGCGATCGGCGAACCCAGCGCGATGTCCTCACCCCCGCCCAACCGGGACAGCAGCGTCGCCAGCGCCGCCTGCACCACCATGAACGCACTCACACCATGCCGAGACGCCAACGCAGACAGCGCCCGATGCGTCTCCGCCGAAACCGCCACCTCCACGTGATCACCGCGATACGACGCCCGCACCGGCCGCGGCCGATCCGTCGGCAACACCAACTCATCCGGCAACCCAGCCAACTGCCGCTGCCAATAACCGACCTGGCTGGACAGCACACTCGCCGGATCATCCTCCGACCCGAGACTGGCACGCTGCCAGAGCGTGTAGTCCGCATACTGCACCGGCAGGGCCCGCCACTCCGGCGGCTGTCCGGCCGCGCGCGCCAGATAGGCCCGGGTGATGTCCCGGGCGAGGGGCCCCATCGACCAGGCGTCGCCGGCGATGTGGTGCACCACCAGCACCAGCACGGACTCCGTTGTCTTCTCCGCGCTCCGGAAGAGCCAGCCACGGATGGGGAGGTCAGTGGTCAGGTCGAACGAGTACCGGCCGGCAGCCCGCACCCGGTCACCGACCTCCGCCGCCGCGACCGTCTCCACGACCAGCTCGGGCCGGGCTCGTTCCCCCGACAGCACCAGCTGGCGCGCCCCCAACTCGTCCTCGGCGAACACCGTGCGCAGCGCCTCATGCCGCAGCACCACGTCGATCAGTGCCTGCCGCAACGCGGCGACATCCAACGAGCCGCTCAACCGAAGCGCGAGCGGAATGTTGTAGGTCGGACTGGGCCCCTCCAACTGGTGCAAAAACCACAGCCGTTGCTGGGCAAACGACACCGGCACCCGGACCGGCCTCGGCACGGTGGCCGCCAGACGGACACGACCCGCCGCACCACCAGCAACCCGAGACGCAATCCCAGCAACCGTCGGCGACTCAAACAGATCCCGCACCGCCAACTCCACATCCAGCACCGACCGGATACGGGAGACAAGGCGAGTGGCCAGCAACGAATGCCCACCCAGATCAAAGAACCCAGCGTCAATGGAGACCTGCTCCACACCCAACACCTCGGCGAACAGCCCACACAACACCTCCTCCACGGGGGTACGTGGCAGGCGGCCGGTGTCCAGACCGGTCAGATCCGGGACGGGCAGCGCGTCGCGGTTGAGCTTGCCGTTGGGGGTCAGGGGCAGCGCGTCGAGGACGACGATGGCCGAGGGAACCATGTAGTCGGGCAGTACGGCCCGCAGCCCGTCCAGCAGCACCGACACCTGCGTGTCCGGGCCCACCACATAGGCCACCAGCCGCTGGTCCCCCGGCTGGTCCTCCCGAACCACCACCACCGCCCGGGAAACCCCGTCCAAACCCGCGAGCACGGCCTCGACCTCGCCCAACTCGATCCGGAACCCCCGCAACTTCACCTGATCATCAACCCGCCCCACAAACTCCAACTGACCATCCGCCCGCCACCGCACCACATCCCCGGACCGATACATCCGCGCACCCGGCGTCGTGCTGAACGGATTCGCGACAAAACGCGACGCCGAAAGACCAGGACGCTCCCAATACCCCCGCGCCACCCCAGCACCCGCGATATACAACTCACCCACCACACCCGGAGGAACCGGCCGCAACCAACCATCCAACACAAACACCCGCGCATGCGGAAACGGCCGCCCAATCGGCACCGCCCCCACCGGAGTCTCCTCCCCCGGCAAAAGACTAAACTCCGTACAGTTCACCGTCGCCTCACTCGGCCCATAGACATTCGCCACCACCACCGAAGGAAACAACGAACGCCACCGCTCCAACACCTCACCCCGCAACGCCTCACCCCCCACCAACAACAACCCCGACGGCGAAACCGACTTCGGCAACGACTCCAACAACCCCACATGCGAAGGCGTCACCTTCATCAACGAAGGCCCACCACCCCCCACACCCAACCCCACCACCGCGGCCTCCTCCTCCAACCCCGCCAAACACACCGCACCACCCGAAACCAACGGCGTGAACAACCCCGTCACCGTCAAATCAAACGCCACCGAAGAAGGCACCAACGACCACCCACCAGCCACCCCCACATAAGCACCCCGCGCATACCCCACATACGCCCCCAACGACCCACGCGACACCACCACACCCTTAGGCCGACCCGTCGAACCCGACGTATAAACCACATACGCCACCGACGAAGAACCCACGCCCACCTCACCCAAGCCAGCCGGCGAAACAGCCGCCAACCGACCCACAACCTCCGGATCATCCAGACACACCACCACCCCACCCACACCCAACGACGCCAACCGCCCCGCCTCCGACGACACCGTCAACGTCACCACCGGACACGCATCCCCCAACACATAACCCACCCGCTCATCCGGATACTCCACATCCACCGGCACATAACCACCCCCCGCCTTCAACACCGCCAACAACCCCACCACCACATCCACCGAACGCGGCAACACCACCCCAACCAACGACTCCACCCCCACACCCAAACCCACCAACAACCGCGCCAACCGATTCGCCCGCCCATCCAACTCCCCATACGACAACCGCTCACCACCCGAAACAACCGCCACCGCCCCCGGCGAAACCCGCACCCGCTCCTCAAACATCCCCACCACATCCCCCACCGGCGGCACCACCACCGACTCACCACCCCACTCCCCCACCCACCGCGCACGCTCAACTTCGGTGGTGATATCGATGCGGCTGAGCACGACCTCGGGTGCTTGGGATATCGCGTCGAGCAGGTGGATGAATCGGTCCCGCATACTTTCGACCGTCGACTCGTCAAACAGGTCGGTGCGGTATTCCCAGCGACCGGTCAGGCCATTCGGACGCGCGCCGTCAGGGCCGTGCCGGTCTCCGAGAAAGATCCCGAGGTCGAACTTCGACGACCCGGATTCGAGGGGCAGCGCGGCGACCGTCAGGTCGGCCACCGAAGTGACCCGGTCCTCGGCCAGACGCTGAGCGTCCTGGTTCACGTTGAGCAGTACCTGGAAGAGGGGGTGTCGGGCGAGGGAGCGGGCCGGGTTGAGCACCTCGACGAGGCGCTCGAACGGCACGTCCTGGTGCGCGTACGCGTCCAGGTTGGTACGCCGGACCCGGCCGAGCAGCTCGGCGAAGGTCGGGTCCCCGGACAGGTCGGTGCGTAGGACGAGGGTGTTGACGAAGAACCCGACCAGGTCCTCCGTCGCCTCGTCCGTACGACCCGCGATCGGCGAACCGAGCGCGATGTCCTCGCCGCCGCCGAGCCGGGACAGCAGGGTGGCCAGGGCGGCCTGGACGACCATGAAGAGGCTGACGCCGTGCTGGCTGGCCAGCGCCGTCAGTCGCTCGTGGAGACCGGTGTCGATCTCGAAGGGCACCTGGGCGCCTTGGTTGCTGGCTCTGGCCGGCCGGGGCCGGTCGGTGGGCAGTACCACCTCGTCGGGCAGGTCGGCGAGTTGCTGGCGCCAGTAGGCAACCTGGCGGGCCAGCACACTGTCGGGGTCCCGCTCGTCGCCGAGCGTCTCACGCTGCCAGAGGGTGTAGTCGGCGTACTGCACCGGCAGCGCCGACCAGCCGGGCGCGCGGCCCTCGGCCCGGGCGGCGTAGGCCCGGGTGATGTCCCGGGCCAGCGGCGCCATCGACCAGGCGTCCCCGACGATGTGGTGCACCACCAACACCAGCACCCACTCTGCCTCGCCCTCCTGGAAGAGCCAACCGCGGACAGGGAGGTCCGTGGTCAGGTCGAAGACGCAGCGGGCCGCGGCGCGGACTCGGAACAGCAGCTCGGCCGGCGGCACCGTCTCCACCACCAGCTCCGGCATCGCCCGGTCCGTCGGCAGCACGAGCTGCCGGGCGCCGTGCCCGTCCTCGGTGAAGACCGTCCGCAGGGCTTCGTGTCGACCGACGACATCCGTCAGTGCCAGCCGCAGCGCGTCGACGTCTAGCTGGCCGGTGAGCCGGAGGGCGAGCGGAATGTTGTAGGTGGGGCTGGGGCCCTCCAACTGATGGAGGAACCAGAGACGTTGCTGGGCGTAGGAGACCGGCACCCGGTCCGGCCTGGGCGTGGTGGCAGTCAGGCGGGCACGGCCGGCCGCACCACCCGCGACGCGGGAGCCGATCCCGGCCACCGTCGGCGACTCGAACAGGTCCGCCACCGACAGCTCCACGTCCAGCACCGACCGGATACGGGAGACGAGGCGAGTGGCGAGCAACGAGTGCCCACCCAAGTCGAAGAACCCGGCGTCGATGGAGACCCGCTCCGCGCCGAGCACCTCGGCGAAGAGCCCGCAGAGCACCTCCTCGACGGGGGTGCGTGGCAGGCGGCCGGTGTCCAGACCGGTCAGGTCGGGGGCGGGCAGCGCCTTGCGGTCGAGCTTGCCGTTGGGGGTCAGCGGGAGGCTGTCCAGGGGGACGATGGTCGAGGGAACCATGTACTCCGGCAGCACTGTGCGCAGGGCATCCAGCAGCGCCGGCACGGGCGCTTCGGCCGGAACCGCGTAGGCCACCAGGCGCCGGTCGCCCGGCTGGTCCTCCCGGACCACCGCCACCGCCTGCGTCACGCCTTCCAAACCCGCGAGCACGGCCTCGATCTCGCCCAACTCAATCCGGAAACCACGCAACTTCACCTGATCGTCAGCCCGGCCCACAAATTCCAACTGGCCATCCGCCCGCCACCGCACCACATCCCCGGTCCGATACATCCGCGCACCCGCCACACCACTGAACGGATTCGCGACAAAACGCGACGCCGAAAGACCGGGCCGTTCCCAATAACCCCGCGCCACACCATCGCCCGCGATATACAACTCACCTTCCACACCCACCGGAACCGGCCGCAACCAACCGTCGAGAACGAAAACCTGAGTGTTCCGGATCGGCCGACCCATCGACACCCGACCAGTTTCTTCAGACAACTCCACCGCCGTGGACCACACCGTGGTCTCCGTCGGCCCATACACATTCACCACCGACCCACACACACCTACCATCCGCTCCGCCAACTCCACCGGCAGAGCTTCACCCCCCACCAAAGCCCGCACCCCACCAAACTCACCCGACGACTCAGCAAGCAACCCACTCCACAAACTCGGCGTCGCCTGCACCACCCGCACCCCGAACTCACGCACCAAACCCCGCACCACCACCGGATCACGCACCACACCATCCCCAACCACCACCACACCCGCACCACAGACCAACGGCACCAACAACTCCAACCCCGCAATATCAAACCCCACCGTCGTCACCGCCAACAACCAATCACCCGACCCCAACCCACACCAACCCCGCATCCCCACAACAAAATTCAAGAACGCACCACGCGACACCACCACACCCTTAGGCCGCCCCGTCGAACCCGACGTATAAATCACATACGCCACCGACGAAGAACCCACCCCCACATCACCCAAAGCCCCCGCATCCAGACCCACCAACCGACCCATGACCTCCGGATCGTCCAGACACACCACCACCCCACCCACACCCAACGACGCCAACCGCCCCGCCTCCGACGACACCGTCAACGTCACCACCGGACACGCATCCCCCAGCACATAACCCACCCGCTCATCCGGATACTCCACATCCACCGGCACATAACCACCCCCCGCCTTCAACACCGCCAACAACCCCACCACCACATCCACCGAACGCGGCAACACCACCCCAACCAACGACTCCACCCCCACACCCAAACCCACCAACAACCGCGCCAACCGATTCGCCCGCCCATCCAACTCCCCATACGACAACCGCTCACCACCCGAAACAACCGCCACCGCCCCCGGCGAAACCCGCACCCACTCCTCAAACATCCCCACCAAAGAACCCAAGCCAGAATCAGCAACCGCCGTGTCATTCCACCCCACCACCAACCGCTCACGCTCCACCACAGACAACAACTCCACCCCACTCACCCGCACCTCAGGACGCCCCACCAACTCCGCCAACACCCGCACAAGGCGCTCCACCAAAACCTCAACCGAACCCCGATCAAACAGATCCGAGGCAAACTCCACCCGCCCCACAATGCCCCCAGGACCGTCCCCCTCATCACGACGCTCAGCCAGGAAGAAGGCGAGGTCGAACTTCGCGACGCCGGAGCCCAGCGAGTGGCTGGCGACGTCCAACCCGGGAAGGCCCAACTCGCGGTCTGCCAGACCCCGTTGTTGGACGTCCTGGTTGAAGCCCAGCAGCACCTGGAAGAGCGGGTGCCGGGCGAGCGAACGGGTCGGGTTGAGCACCTCGACGAGACGCTCGAACGGCACGTCCTGGTGGGCATAGGCGTCCAGGTTGGTGCGTCGAACACGCGAAAGGAGATCAGCGAAGGTCGGGTCCCCGGACAGGTCGGTCCGCAACACCAGCGTGTTGGTGAAGAAGCCGACCAGGTCCTCCGTCGCCTCGTCCGTGCGACCCGCGATCGGCGAACCCAGCGCGATGTCCTCACCCCCGCCCAACCGGGACAGCAGCGTCGCCAGCGCCGCCTGCACCACCATGAACGCACTCACACCATGCCGAGACGCCAACGCAGACAGCGCCCGATGCGTCTCCGCCGAAACCGCCACCTCCACGTGATCACCGCGATACGACGCCCGCACCGGCCGCGGCCGATCCGTCGGCAACACCAACTCATCCGGCAACCCAGCCAACTGCCCCTGCCAGTAACCGACCTGGCTGGACAGCACACTCGCCGGATCATCCTCCGACCCCAGGACATCCCGCTGCCAGAGCGTGTAGTCCGCATACTGCACCGGCAACGGCGACCAACCGGGCGCGCGGCCCTCGGCCCGGGCGGCGTAGGCCCGGGTGATGTCCCGGGCCAGGGTGGACAGCGACCAGCCGTCGCCGGCGATGTGGTGCACGACCAACACCAGCATGGACGCGGGCGTCCCGTCGTCGGCGCGGAAGAGCCGGCCGCGAATCGGCAGGTCGGTGGTCAGGTCGAAGACGCAGCGGGCCGCCTCGTCGGCTCGGGCGGCGAACTCAGCCGGCGGGATGGTCTCCACGACCAGCTCGGGCCGGGCCCGCTCCCCCGACAGCACCAGCTGCCGCGCCCCGAACTCATCCTCAGCGAAGACCGTCCGCAGGGCTTCGTGCCGACCGACGACATCCGTCAGCGCCTGCCGCAACGCGGCGATGTCCAACGAGCCGGACAGGCAGAGCGCGAGGGGGATGTTGTAGGTCGGGCTGGGCCCCTCCAACTGATGGAGGAACCACAGCCGTTGCTGGGCGAACGACACCGGGACGCGGTCCGGCCTGGGCACAACGGCGGCGAGCCGGGCACGACCCGCCGCACCATCGGCGACCCGGGACGCGATCCCGGCCACCGTCGGCGACTCGAACAGATCCCGCACCGCCAACTCCACATCCAGCACCGCGCGGATGCGGGAGACGAGGCGAGTGGCGAGCAACGAGTGCCCGCCCAGATCAAAGAACCCGGCGTCGATGGAGACCCGCTCCGCGCCCAACACCTCGGCGAACAGCCCGCAGAGCACCTCCTCGACGGGGGTGCGCGGCAGGCGGCCGGTGTCCAGACCGGTCAGGTCGGGGGCGGGCAGCGCCTTGCGGTCGAGCTTGCCGTTGGGGGTCAGCGGGAGGCTGTCCAAGGGGACGATGGTCGAGGGAACCATGTAGTCGGGCAGCACGGCCCGCAGCCCGTCCAGCAGCACCGGCACCTGCGCATCGGGGCCGACCACGTAGGCCACCAGGCGACGGTCACCCGGCTGGTCCTCCCGGACCACCGCCACCGCCTGCTCGGCCCCCTCCAGCCCGGCCAACACGGCCTCGATCTCGCCCAACTCGATCCGGAACCCCCGCAACTTCACCTGATCATCGACCCGGCCAACGAACTCAAGCTGGCCATCGGCACGCCACCGCACCACGTCTCCGGTCCGATACATCCGCGCACCCGACTGAGCGGCAAACGGATTGGCAACGAAACGCCCGGCGGTCAGACCGGGTCGTTCCCAATAACCCCGGGCAACTCCATCGCCCGCGATATACAACTCACCTTCCACACCCACCGGAACCGGCCGCAACCAACCATCCAACACAAACACCTGGGTATTCCGAATCGGCCGACCCATCGGCACACGTCCAACACCGGGACTCAGCTCCACCGCCGTGGACCACACCGTGGTCTCCGTCGGTCCATACACATTCACCACCGACCCACACTCACCCACCATCCGCTCCGCCAACTCCACCGGCAGAGCCTCACCCCCCACCAACGCCCGCACCCCACCAAACTCACCCGACGACTCAGCAAGCAACCCCGCCCACAAACTCGGCGTCGCCTGCACCACCCGCACCCCGAACTCACGCACCAAACCCCGCACCACCACCGGATCACGCACCACACCATCCCCAACCACCACCACACCCGCACCACACACCAACGGCACCAACAACTCCAACCCCGCAATATCAAACCCCACCGTCGTCACCGCCAACAACCAATCACCCGACCCCAACCCACACCAACCCCGCATCCCCACAACAAAATTCAAGAACGCACCACGCGACACCACCACACCCTTAGGCCGCCCCGTCGAACCCGACGTATAAATCACATACGCCACCGACTCAGCCGCCGCACCCACCTCACCCAAGCCAGCCGGCGAAACAGCCGCCAACCGACCCACAACCTCCGGATCATCCAGACACACCACCACCCCACCCACACCCAACGACGCCAACCGCCCCGCCTCCGACGACACCGTCAACGTCACCACCGGACACGCATCCCCCAGCACATAACCCACCCGCTCATCCGGATACTCCACATCCACCGGCACATAACCACCCCCCGCCTTCAACACCGCCAACAACCCCACCACCACATCCACCGAACGCGGCAACACCACCCCAACCAACGACTCCACCCCCACCCCCAAACCCACCAACAACCGCGCCAACCGATTCGCCCGCCCATCCAACTCCCCATACGACAACCGCTCACCACCCGAAACAACCGCCACCGCCCCCGGCGAAACCCGCACCCACTCCTCAAACATCCCCACCAAAGAACCCAAGCCAGAATCAGCAACCGCCGTGTCATTCCACCCCACCACCAACCGCTCACGCTCCACGGCCGATATGGGAGAAAGTCCGGCGACGGGGGTTTCCGGGGCGGTGGCGCACCGAATCAGATTGGTCCGCAGCGTGTCGGCAATCTTCTGAATGGCGGTTTCGTCGAAGACGTCGGGGCGGTATCCGAGCCGGAACGACAGCTGTTCGTTGGGGGCGATCAGCAGGCTGATGGGGAAGTGGGTGGCGTCGTGGGCGGTGGCGTCGGTGACCCGGAGTCGGGCGCGGTCGGCCGCGGCTTCCTGGTCGGTGCCGTTGCTGGGGTAGTTCTCGAAGATGGTGGTGGTGTCGAAGAGGGTGGGGTAGCCGGCCCAGCGTTGGATGTCGGAGAGGCGGGTGTGTTGGTGGTCGAGCAGCCTGGTCTGCTCGCCGTGCAGCCGCACCGCCAGCTCGCGCAGCGTCTCCGCCGGGTCCAACCGGACCCGCACCGGCACCGTGTTGATGAAGAGACCCACCATGGTCTCCACCCCGGCCAACTCCGCCGGCCGACCCGACACCGTCGCCCCGAACACCACATCCGCCCGACCGGTCAACCCCGACAACACCAACGACCACGCCGACTGCACCAACGAGTTCAACGTCACCCCCCACTCCCGCGCCCGGTCGTTGAGTGCGTTGCTGATGGTGGTGTCGAGGGCGGCGGTGACCTGGCCCGGGACCACGGTGCCCGTGGCGCCGGGGGCGACCAGGGTGGGCTCGGCGTCGGCGAGCGCGTTCTGCCAGGCGTGCCGGGCGGCGGTCTCGTCGCGTCGGGCGAGCCAGCTCAGGTAGTCGCGGTAGGGGCGGACCCGGGGCAGGGCCCCGGCGTCGCCGCGGTGGGCGTACAGGGCCAGTAGTTCGGCCATCACGACGGACAGCGACCAGCCGTCCCAGAGGATGTGGTGGTTGGTGAGCACGAAGCGGTGGCGGTCGCCGGCGAGCCGGATCAGCAGGCAGCGCAGCAGCGGCGGCCGGGCCAGGTCGAACCGGGCCCAGCGGTCCGCCGCCACCAGCCGATCCGCCTCCGCCTCCGCCGCCTCGCCGTCGTGTTCCCGCAGGTCGATGTCCCGCCACGGCACCGTTACCTCGCGGGCGACGACGGCGGCCCACTGGCCGGACTTCCGCATCCGGAAGCCGGCCCGCAGGTTGGCGTGCCGGCGCAGCACTCCGTTGACGGCGTCGTGCAGGGCCGCGCGGTCGAGGGCGCCTTCGAGTTCGAAAACGAGTTGGTTGGTGTAGACGTCGGGCGATTCCTCGTCGTAGACGCTGTGGAAGAGGAGGCCTTCCTGGAGCGGCGACAGCGGAAGAATGTCCTCGATGTTACGAGTCTTCTTCTTCACGACAGGTTCTCCCACTCGTCGTCCATGTCCTCGAACTCGTCGATCTCTTCCTGAGTGATGTCGTCCAGGGCGACATCGCTGGGGGTGAGCCCACCGGCGGTGGGGTCGGCGCCGTAGGCGGCGAGGCCGGTGAGGGCCTGGACGTAGAGGTCCGCGAGCCGCTCGACAGCCGGCTGGTCGATGAGCTGCGGACTCCAGGACCAGTTGGCGATCAACTCCAGCCCACGGTCGCCCTGTTGGGCGACGGCGTTGAGGCCGAGTGGGTGGGAGAGGGGAACGTCGGGGCCCTGTCCGGCGATGCCGCCGCCGAGGGGGACCCAGTTCTCGCCGGCTCCCCGGTCGGCGTTCGCCTCGTTGCCGGGGGCGGTGAACCGACCCATGTAGTTGAAGACGATCTCCGGGGTGGGCAGTGGAGCGAGCCGAGCGCGGCCCTCGGGGTCGTGGTAGCGGAGCAGGCCGTAGCCGAGCCCGTCCCCCGGGACCTCGCGCA
The DNA here is from genome assembly GCF_031845445.1 of Streptomyces chisholmiae. NCBI lineage: Bacteria > Bacillati > Actinomycetota > Actinomycetes > Kitasatosporales > Streptomycetaceae > Streptomyces > Streptomyces chisholmiae. The sequence goes on from NZ_JAVREO010000015.1 coordinate 14,214, forward strand.
GCTGCTCCTTGACCCGCTTCACCACCCCGCCCAGCGCGGACGCACCGCCTTGGACCTCACTCCAGGGGACCGCCCCCGGGGCCACCCGCACCGGATAGACAGAGGTGAACCAGCCCACGGTCCGGGAGAGTGCAGCCCCCGCGACAGCCTCCTCATCGCGCCCGTGGCCCTCCAGATCCAGCACCACGGACTCCGGCACCTCAACACCCCGCTCAACACACCAACGCTGGACGGCGAGCCCGAACCCGGCGAGCAACACCTCGTCCACACCCGCCTGGAACAACCCGGGCAACCGCGTCAACACCGTCTCCGTCACCTCGACCGGCACCGGAACGGCGAGGCTGCCGGCGGTGGCGTAGCTGCCCAACTCCGCGCTCCGGGTGCCGAGTACGGAGGTGGTCGCGTGGGCGACCGACTCCCACCAGTCGAGTTCCCCACGCCGAGACGCCACCGAGTCGACCAACCGCCTCGACCACCACCGCAACGAGGAACCCACCGGATCGAGAACGCCCTCACCGGCCTTCCCCGCCCGCACCGCCGCATACGCCTGCGCCAAATCCGGCAACAACACCCGCCAGGACACCCCATCCACCACCAAGTGATGCACCACCCACACCAACAACCCCGACTCCCCAGGCCCCCGATCCAGCCACACCATCCCCCACACCACACCAGCCACCGGATCCAACCCATCCCGCAACCGCACCGCCTCCGACCTGGCGAGGGCAAACAACTGCTCCTCAACCAGCCCGCTGGCATCGACCCGACTCACTCGGTCGGCCACCGGCACCGAACCGACCGGACCCACCTCCGCACCCCAACCGCCATCCCCACCCGTCAACCGCCACCGCAACCCGTCATGCCGATCCACCAACAACCCCACCGCCGCCCGCAGATCACCCAACGACACCCCCGCCGGCACCCGCACCACCTGCGACTGATTAAACGACCCAAAACCACCCCGCTCCACCAACCACAACCCCACCGGCAACAACGGAAAACCACCCACCCCCTCACCATCACCCAACCCCACCCCCACATCCACCGGCACCACCACCCGCGCCAACTCCGCCACCGTCCGCAACTCAAAAATGTCCCGCACCGACAACACCCACCCAGCCCGCCGCGCCCGATTCACCACCTGAATCGACAAAATACTGTCCCCACCCAAATCAAAGAACCCCGCATCAACCGACACCTCCCGCAACCCCAACACCTCAGCAAACAACCCACACAACAACTCCTCCACCACCGAAGACGGACCCCGACCCACCCCCGCCACCACCGCGAAATCCGGCACCGGCAAAGCCCGCCGATCCAACTTCCCATTCACCGTCAACGGCAACCCACCCAACGGCACCACCACCGACGGCACCATGTACTCCGGCAACACCCCCCGCAACTCCACCTCCACATCGGCGAGTCGCTGTTCGAGGTCGGCGACGACGAGCGGGTTGTTGGTGTACTCGGCGAGGTCGGCCCGTGGGATGTCGGCCGCCCGGTAGGCGGGGAGGATCGCCGGCTGGTCGTCGGGCTGGTAGTGCACGTCGAGCGTGCCGGTGTCGCCGTGCGCGGACCAGGTGGGGACGGGGTACCGGCCCACCGCCTCGCCGAGTCGGCAGAGGTCCTCGACGTCGGGGACGGTGGAGACCTCGGTGCGGTCGATGAGCTTGCCGATGGTGTCCTGGTTGGCGCTGCCGCGCAGGGCGCGGGTGAGGCCGAGGTCGCGGGCGATGCGGGCGTTGGGCACGCCGGTGAGCCGGAGCGGGGCGGGGTCGGCGAGCAGCCGCCGCCGCAGCTGGTCGAGGTCGGTGAGGTCGCGGCCCCAGCGCAGCTCAACCACCGGCGTCGGGCCCTGGACTGTCTGACCCTGGACTGTCTGATCCTGGGCTGCCCGGCCCTGGGCCGTTGGGTCCTGGGAGGTGGACTCCTGACGCGTGGGCTCCCGCGGCGTGGGCTCCTGCGGGGCGGGGCCGGTGTGCAGCACCACGTCGTAGCGGTAGCGGGTCAGCTCGTTGTGGTGCCGGCCGCGCTTGACCCGGATGTCGACCGTGCCGAGGCGGTCGGTGTGGTGGTGCTGGAGGGCCACGAAGTAGTCGGGGTGGACGAGGAGTTCGTTCTCGGTGAGCAGCACGCGTTCGACGGCGGCGCGGGCGGCGGAGGCGGGGGCCAGCCGGTCGGCCTGGTTGATCTTGACGGCGGTCTGGAAGCAGCGGGCGAGTCGCTTGTCGCGCACGTCGCCGACGACGATGGAGCCGCCGGGCGCCAGCAGGGTGAGCGCCTTGGTCAGCACGTCGGTCAGGTACTCGGCGCTGGGGAAGTACTGGACGACGGAGTTGAGGACGACGGTGTCGAAGTGGCCGGTCGGCAGGCCCTCGACGTGGTCGGCCGGCCGGACCAGGAGGTGGACGCGCCGGTCCAGGTCGGGGCGGGCGGCGAGTTGGGCGCGGAGGCGGTCGATGGCGGGGGCGGAGAAGTCGGTGCCCCAGTACTCCTCACAGTCGGGGGCGATGCGGGCGAGCAGCAGGCCGCTGCCGACGCCGATCTCCAGGACGCGTCGGGGTTGGAGGGCGGTGACGCGGCGGACGGTGGCGTCGCGCCATTCGCGCATCTCCGGCTCGGGGATGGCCTGTTGGGTGGCTTCGGGGCTGTAGGAGCTGTTCCAGCCGCGGAAGTCGTCGCCGAAGGTGTGCTGTTGGTCGTCGGCGCGGTACAGCTCCTCGTAGACGGTGTGCCAGACGTCGACCTGGTCGTCCTGTTCCTGGGCGCCAGTGCGGGCGGGGGCGGGGACGACGTAGGCGACGAGTTGGTTGCCCGGCTGGTCGTCGCGGACCACGACGGCGGCCTGGGCGATGGTGTCGAGGCGGGTGATGGCGGTCTCGATCTCGCCCAGCTCGATTCGGAAGCCCCGGAGTTTGACCTGGTCGTCGGCGCGGCCGACGAACTCCAGCTGGCCGTCCGCCCGCCAGCGCACCAGGTCGCCGGTGCGGTACATCCGCCGCCCGGCGTCGGCGGGGAACGGGCAGGCCACGAACCGACCCGCGGTCAGGCCCGGCTGCCCCCAGTAACCGCGAGCCAGCCCGGTGCCGGCGAGGTACAACTCCCCCACCACACCGACCGGCACCGGCCGCAACCGCCCGTCCAACACGTAGGCCCGGGTGTTGTCCAGGGGGGCGCCGATCGGTACTCGGGTGCCGGGCGCGATGGTGGCGGGTACGGGGTAGCTGGTGGCGAAGGTGGTGGTCTCGGTCGGCCCGTATCCGTCGACGAGTTTCAGGTCGGGGCAGGCCTGGGCCACCCGGGCCAGCGCGGCGGCCGAGACCGCCTCGCCGCCGGTCCACAACTCGCGCAGGCCGCACAGCCGTTCGGGGGCCTCCTCGGCCATGACGTGGAAGAGCGCCGCCGTCACCCAGAGGCTGGTCACCCGGTGGCGTTCGATGGTGCGGCCGAGGACGGCCACGTCGATGTCGCCTGGCGGGGCGATGACGATCCGGCCGCCGGCCAGCAGCGGCACCCAGGTCTCGAACGTCGAGGCGTCGAAGGACTGCGGCGAGTGCAACAGGACCCGCTCGTGGGAGCCACCGAGCCAGGCCCGGTCCGCCGCGAGGTCCAACACGTTCCGCTGGGTGACCGCCACCCCCTTCGGGGTGCCCGTCGAACCCGAGGTGTACATCACATAGGCCAGACGATCGGCGACGGGCAGCCCAGAGTCGGCGAGGGGTACGTCCGTGTCCGCCGAGGCGTCCGGCCGGACCACGGCCAGGCCCAGGGCGGCCAGCCCGGCCGCGCCCACCTCGTCCGACACCGCAACCCGGGCCCCGGTGTCCGCCACGATGAACCGCAGCCGCTCAACTGGCAGACCCGCCGAGACCGGCACATACACCCCACCCGCCTTCACCACCGCCAGCACCGCCACCACCGCGTCCACCCCACGCGGCAGCATCAGCAGGACGCGGGCGCCGGGCTGGACGCCGGCGGCCCGCAGGGCGCCGGCCAGCCGGTCGGCCCGGGCGGCCAGCTGCCGGTAGGTGACGGACGCGTCGTCGCTGACGACGGCGACGGCGTCCGGGGTGCGGTGGGCGCTGGCGGCGAAGGCGGCGGCCAGGGTCTGGGGCGCGTCGGCGGGCCGCGGGTGTGCGGTCTGGTTCCAGCCCTCGACGACCAGGGCGTGTTCCTCGGCGGCGAGCACCGGGACGTCGCTGAGGGGGGTTTCGGGGGCGGGCACCACGGTGGTCAGGACGCGGAGGAAGCGGGCGATGAACGATTCGGCGGTGGCGCGGTCGAAGAGTTCGGCGGCGTACTCCAGGGTGCAGTCGAAGCCGTCGTGGGCGTCGAGGGGGCCGCGCGGGACGACGAACCAGGAGAGGTCGAACTTGGCGCGGTTGACGCGGGTCTCCAGCGGGCTGGCGTCGGCGCCGGGGAACGAGGTGTGGGCGGCGTCGGCGGCGGCGCCGCCGGCGGTCTGGAAGCCGAGGATCACCTGGAAGAGGGGGTGTCGGGCGGCGGACCTGACCGGGTCCAGGATCTCGACCAGGCGTTCGAACGGCACGTCCTGGTGGCTGTAGGCGTCCAGGTCGGTGCGGCGGACCCGGCCGAGGAGTTCGGCGAAGGTCGGGTCGCCGGACAGGTCGGTCCGCAGGACGAGGGTGTTGACGAAGAAGCCGACCAGGTCCTCCGTCGCCTCGTCGGTGCGGCCGGCGATAGGAGAGCCGATGGGGATGTCCTCGCCCCCGCCGAGCCGGGACAGCAGCACGGCCAGCGCGGCCCGCACCACCATGAACGTGGTCACCCCGTGCCGGGCCGCCAACTCGGCTATCCGGCCGTGCAGTTCGGCGTCGATGGCGAACGGCACCCGGGCGCCCTCGTAGGAGGCCGTCTGCGGCCGGGGCCGGTCGGTGGGGAGCGCCAGCTCCTCCGGCAGGTCGGCGAGTTGCCGGGTCCAGTAGGCGACCTGCCGGGCCAGCGGGCTGGCCGGGTCCTGCTCGTCGCCGAGCGTCTCGCGTTGCCAGAGCGTGTAGTCGACGTAACTCACCGGCAGTGGCGCCCAGTCGGGGGCGTGGCCCGTGGTCCTGGCGGCGTAGGCGAGCGCCACGTCGCGGGCCAGTGGCGCCATCGACCAGCCGTCGCCGGCGATGTGGTGCACCACCAGCACCAGCGCGGACTCGCCCTCGACCAGTTCGGCGCCCGGCGACTCGCCCGTCGGCTCCTCGGTGTGGAAGAGCCAGGCGCGCAGGGGGAGTTCCGCTGCGAGGTCGAAGGGGTGGCGGGCGGCGTCGCGGGCCCGGTCGACCAGCTCGGCCGACGGCACCCTGGCCAGCGACAGCTCGGGGCGGGCCCGGTCCGCCGGCAGCACGAGTTGCCGGGCGCCGTGCTCGTCGTCGGCGAAGATCGTGCGCAGCGCCTCGTGCCGCTCGACGACGTCGGCCAGGGCCAGGCGCAGCGCGCCGACGTCCAGCCGGCCGGTCAGCCGGAGCGCCAGGGGGATGTTGTAGGTGGGGCTGGGCCCCTCCAACTGGTGGAGGAACCAGAGCCGTTGCTGGGCGAACGACACCGGCACCCGGTCCGGCCTCGGCACCACGGGAACCAGCCGCGCCCGGCCGGCCCCGGCGCCGCCAGCGCCGAGCCGGTCGGCGATCCCGGCCACCGTCGGCGACTCGAAGAGGTCCCGCACCGACAGCTCCACGTCCAGCACCGACCGGATACGAGAGACCAGGCGGGTCGCGAGCAACGAGTGCCCACCCAGGTCGAAGAACCCGGCGTCGATGGAGACCTCACCCACGCCCAACACCTCGCCGAACAGCCCGCACAGCACCTCCTCCACCGGAGTGCGTGGCAGGCGGCCGGTGTCCAGACCGGTCAGATCCGGGACGGGCAGGGCACGCCGGTCCAACTTCCCGTTGGGGGTGAGGGGCAGCGCGTCGAGGACGACGATGGCCGAGGGAACCATGTAGTCGGGCAGCGCGGCCCGCAAGCCGTCCAGCAGTGCCGGCACCCGGGCGTCCGGGCCGACCACATAGGCCACCAGGCGGCGGTCGCCCGGCTGGTCCTCGCGCATCACGACGACCGCCCTGGCCACCCCGTCGAGCCCGGCCAGCACGGCCTCGATCTCGCCCAACTCAATGCGGAAGCCGCGGAGTTTGACCTGCTCGTCGGCCCGGCCGACGAACTCCAGCTGCCCATCGGAACGCCACCGCACCACGTCCCCGGTTCGGTACATCCGCGCACCGGGCGCGGCGGCGAACGGGTTGGGGACGAACCGGCCGGCGGTCAGCCCTGGCCGGGCCCGGTAGCCGCGGGCCAGCCCGGCGCCGGCCACGTACAGCTCGCCCGGCACCCCGGCGGGGACCGGTCGCAGGGCGTCGTCCAGCACATAGCCGGCCAGGTCGTCGAGGGGGCGGCCGACGACGCTGGGCGCGCCGTCGGTGGCCTGCTCGGCGGCCAGCTCGTAGAAGCTGACGTGCACGGTGGTCTCGGTGATCCCGTACATGTTGGCCAGCCGCGGGGTGCCCTCCGGGTGCCGCTCGAACCAGCCGGCCAGGCGGCGGAAGTCGAGTGCCTCACCGCCGAACACCACCCAGCGCAGGGCCAGTTCGCTCGACGCCTGAGCCTGCCGGTCGGCGTCGATCAGCGGGTAGAAGGCGGACGGCGTCTGGTTGAGCACGGTGACCCGTTCCCGGGCCAACAGCTCAAGGAACTCGCCCGGCGAACGGGTCACCTCCCGCGGCACCACCACCAGCCGACCGCCGTACAACAGCGCACCCCACAACTCCCAGACGGAGAAGTCGAAAGCGTAGGAGTGGAACAACGTCCACACATCCGAGGCACCGAAGCCGAAGGTGTCCCGGGTGGTGTCGAAGAGCCGGACCACGTTCCGGTGCGGGACCAGCACCCCCTTGGGCCGGCCGGTCGAGCCGGAGGTGTAGATCAGGTAGGCGGGGTGGTCGGGGAGGAGGGCGGTCGGCCGGTCGGCGTCCGTGAGGTTGGTGTCGTCGAGGGTGGTCAACTCCCGGACCGTGGCCGGGTCGTCCAACACCACGGCCGCCCCCGGGAACCGACCCATGTACTCACCCACCGTCACCGTCACCACCGGCGCACTGTCCGCCAACACGAACCCCAACCGCTCATCCGGCGTCTCCGGATCCAACGGCAGATACGCCCCACCCGCCTTCAACACCGCCAACAACGCCACCACCAACTCCACCGAACGCGGCAACACCACCGCCACCACCCGCTCAGGCCCCACCCCACCCGCCACCAACAACCGCGCCAACCGATTCACCCGCGCGTTCAACTCACCATACGAACACCCCACACCCCCACAAACCACCGCCACCCCACCCGACACCCCACCCACCACCGACTCAAACAACCCCACCAACGTCCCACCAGACCCCAACCCCGACCCCACAACAGGCACCGGCACCGGCACCAACACCTCCCGCTCACCGGGGAGCAGGATGTCGAGGTCCCGCACCCGGCGGGCGGGGTCGGCGGCGACGCCGGCCAGCACCCGGGTGAAGCGGCGCGCCAGGGTGGCCGCGGTGTCCGGGTCGAAGAGGTCGGCGCTGAAGCCGAGGGAACCGGTGATGCCGGCCGCCTCGCCCTCCTCGGTGCGGTGTTCGCCGAGCGAGAGGGTGAGGTCGAAGCGGGCGTGGTCGGTGTCGACGCGCTCGCCGCTGGCGGTGAGCCCCGGCAGGTCGAGGGTGCTGGCGTCGCGGTGTTCACCCGCGTTGTTGAAGGCCAACAGGACCTGGAAGAGGGGGTGTCGGGCGAGGGAGCGGGCCGGGTTGAGCACCTCGACGAGGCGCTCGAACGGCACGTCCTGGTGCGCGTACGCGTCCAGGTTGGTACGCCGGACCCGGCCGAGCAACTCGGCGAAGGTCGGGTCCCCGGACAGGTCGGTCCGCAACACCAGTGTGTTGACGAAGAACCCGACCAGGTCCTCCGTCGCCTCGTCCGTACGACCCGCGATCGGCGAACCCAGCGCGATGTCCTCACCCCCGCCGAGCCGGGACAGCAGGGTGGCCAGGGCAGCCTGCACCACCATGAAGACGCTGCACCGGGCGCGGCGGGAGAGCGCCACCAGGGCGCGGTGGGTCTCGGCAGGGATCTCGATCGGTACCCGACCGCCCCTGAAGGTGGCGGCGGCCGGCCGGGGCCGGTCGGCGGGAAGCGGCAACTCGTCAGGCAAGTCGGCGAGTTGCTGCCGCCAGTAGCCGATCTGGCGGGCCAGCACGCTCTCCGGGTCCCGCTCGTCGCCGAGCGTCTCACGCTGCCAGAGGGTGTAGTCGGCGTACTGCACCGGCAGCGGCGACCAGCCGGGCGCGCGACCGCGGGTGCGGGCCGCGTAGGCGCGGGTCAGGTCCCGGCCCAGCCGGTCCCTGGACCAGAGGTCGCTGACGATGTGGTGCACGACGACGACCAGCAGCCACTCGTGCGGCTCCGCCCCTGGTGCGGGCTCCTCTTCCGGGGTCAGCTCCAGCAGCCAGGCGCGCAGCGGCAGGTCGGCGGCGAGGTCGAAGGTGTGCCGGCCGAGCTGGGCCAGCCGGGCCGGCACCTCGGCGGCGGTGACCCGCTCGCGGGCGATGCGCGGTCGGGCCCGGTCGGCGGCGAGGATCACCTGGCGGGCCCCCTGCTCGTCCTCGGCGAAGACGGTGCGCAGCACCTCGTGCCGGGCGACCACGTCGGCCAGCGCCTGCTGGAGCGCGTCGGCGTCCAGCCGGCCGGTCAGCCGGAGCGCCATGGGGATGTTGTAGGTGGGGCTGGGACCCTCCAACTGGTGGAGGAACCAGAGGCGTTCCTGCGCGTAGGAGACGGGCACCCGCTGCGGCCTGGGCTCGACGGCGCGCAGCGGGGCGCGCCCGCGCCCGCCGAGGTCGACCACGCCGGCGACGCCGGCGACGGTGGCGTGGTCGTAGAAGTCCGGGATGGCCAGCTCGACGCCGAGCACCGAGCGGATGCGGGAGACCAGCCGCATGGCGAGCAGCGAGTGGCCGCCCAGCTCCCCGAAGGGGACGTCGATGGAGACCCGGGGCAGGCCGAGGACCTCGGCGAACAGCTCGCAGAGCACCTCCTCGACGGGGGTGCGGGGGCCGCGTCCGCTTTCCGCCAGGGCGTCGAGGTCGGGCGCGGGCAGCGCGTCGCGGTTGAGCTTGCCGTTGGGGGTCAGGGGCAGCGCGTCGAGGACGACGATCGCCGCGGGCACCATGTAGTCGGGCAGTACGGCCCGCAGCCCGTCCAGCAGCGCCGGCACCTGCGCGTCCGGTCCGACCACATAGGCCACCAGCCGCTGGTCCCCCGGCTGGTCCTCCCGAACCACCACCGCCGCCCGGGAAACCCCGTCCAGACCCGCGAGCACGGCCTCGACCTCGCCCAACTCGATCCGGAACCCCCGCAACTTCACCTGATCATCAACCCGCCCCACAAACTCCAACTGACCATCCGCCCGCCACCGCACCACATCCCCAGACCGATACATCCGCGCACCCGGCGTCGTGCTGAACGGATTCGCGACAAAACGCGACGCCGAAAGACCAGGACGCTCCCAATACCCCCGCGCCACACCAGCACCCGCGATATACAACTCACCCACCACACCCGGCGGAACCGGCCGCAACCAACCATCCAACACAAACACCCGCGCATGCGGAAACGGCCGCCCAATCGGCACCGCCCCCACCGGAGTCCCCTCCCCCGGCAAAAGACGAAACTCCGTACAGTTCACCGTCGCCTCACTCGGCCCATAGACATTCGCCACCACCACCGAAGGAAACAACGAACGCCACCGCTCCAACACCTCACCCCGCAACGCCTCACCCCCCACCAACAACAACCCCGACGGCGAAACCGACTTCGGCAACGACTCCAACAACCCCACATGCGAAGGCGTCACCTTCATCAACGAAGGCCCACCACCCCCCACACCCAACCCCACCACCGCGGCCTCCTCCTCCAACCCCGCCAAACACACCGCACCACCCGAAACCAACGGCGTGAACAACCCCGTCACCGTCAAATCAAACGCCACCGAAGAAGGCACCAACGACCACCCACCAGCCACCCCCACATAAGCACCCCGCGCATACCCCACATACGCCCCCAACGACCCACGCGACACCACCACACCCTTAGGCCGACCCGTCGAACCCGACGTATAAACCACATACGCCACCGACGAAGAACCCACGCCCACCTCACCCAAGCCAGCCGGCGAAACAGCCGCCAACTGCCCCACAACCTCCGGATCATCCAGACACACCACCACCCCACCCACACCCAACGACGCCAACCGCCCCGCCTCCGACGACACCGTCAACGTCACCACCGGACGGGAATCCCCCAACACATAACCCACCCGCTCATCCGGATACTCCACATCCACCGGCACATAACCACCCCCCGCCTTCAACACCGCCAACAACCCCACCACCACATCCACCGAACGCGGCAACACCACCCCAACCAACGACTCCACCCCCACCCCCAAACCCACCAACAACCGCGCCAACCGATTCGCCCGCCCATCCAACTCCCCATACGACAACCGCTCACCACCCGAAACAACCGCCACCGCCCCCGGCGAAACCCGCACCCGCTCCTCAAACATCCCCACCACATCCCCCACCGGCGGCACCACCACCGACTCACCACCCCACTCCCCCACCCACCGCGCACGGGCGGCGGCGGACTGGAGTCGGAGGGTGCCGATCGGCTCCTGGGAGCCGTCCGCGAGGTGGCCGAGCACGCGCAGGAAGGTGTCGGCGCACTCCTGGATCTCGTCCCGCCGCCAGACGCTGGGCTGGTAGTTGAACATCAGCTCCAGGCGCTCGCCCGGGATGGCGACCACCCCGATCGGGTAGTGCGAGGCACTGGTGCCCTGGATGTCGCGCAGCCGCAGGTCCGTGCCGGCGAGTTGTTCGCCGAGGACCGAACCGTTGACCGGGTAGTTCTCGAAGGTGAGGGCGGTGTCGAAGAGGGGCGCGTGCCCGGCCCAGCGCTGGATCTCGGTGAGCGGGGTGTGCTGGTACTCCAGCAGGCGCCCCTGTTCCCGGTGTACGCGGACGGCCAGCTCGCGGAGGGTCTCGGCCGGGTCGAGGCGGACCCGGACGGGGGTGGTGTTGATGAAGAGGCCGACCATGGTCTCCACCCCGGCCAGCTCGGGTGGCCGGCCCGAGACGGTGGCACCGAAGACCACGTCGGTCTGCCCGGTCAGCCCGGAGAGCGACAGCGCCCAGACCGACTGGACCAGCGAGTTGAGGGTGACACCCCACGCGCGGGCGCGGGCGTTGAGCGCCGCCGTCAGCGGCTGGTCGGCGGCGACGGTCACCCGCTCGGAGACGACCGTGCCGCCCACCTCGGGGGAGACCAGGGTGGGGCGGACGTCGGCGAGTGCCTCGGTCCAGGCGGCGCGGGCGGCCGCCGCGTCCTGTCGGGCGAGCCAGGCCAGGAAGTCGCGGTAGGGCCGGACCGCGGGCAGTCCGGTGTCGTCCGCACCGCGCGCGTAGAGGGCGAGCACCTCGCGCATCATCAGCGCCGACGACCAGCCGTCCCAGAGGATGTGGTGGTTGGTCAGGACGAACCGGTAGTGCTGGTCGCTCAGTCGGATGAGCAGGCAGCGCAGCAGCGGAGGCCGGGCCAGGTCGAACCTGGCCCAACGGTCGGCCGCCACCAGCCGTTCCGCCTCGGCCTCCGCCTCGGCGGGTGTCCGGTCCCGCAGGTCCACGGCGCGCCACGGAATCTCGACGGTGCGCGGGATGACCTGGACGACGCGGCTGAGGCCCTCGTGGCGGAAGCCGGCGCGCAGGTTGCCGTGGCGGCGCAGCAGGGTCGCGAAGGAGCGGCGGAGCAGCTCGCCGTCGAGCGCGCCTTCCAGGTCGATGGCGAGGCACCGCACATAGAGGTCGGTGCTCTCCTCGTCGTAGACGGCGTGGAAGAGCAGCCCCTCCTGGAGGGAGGAAAGCGGAAGAATGTCCTCGATGTTCCGGTTGGTGTTCACTCGAACATCCCCCACTCCGTGTCAAGAAGGTCGATTTCGTGCTGGTCGAGCAGCGACATGGCGACGTCGCTGGGCGTGAGGCCGCCCGCGTTCGGGTCGTCGGCGTGGGTCGCGAAGCCGGTGAGGGCCTGAAGGTGGTAGTTGGCCAGGCGTTCGAGGTCGGCCCTGCTGACGGCGGCCGGGCTCCAGCTCCAGTAGAGAGTGAGCCGTGGCCCGTGGGGGCCGACCTCGGTCAGGGCGTTGAGGGTCAGCGGGTGGGACAGCGGCACGTCGGGCCGGGGCAGGTCGAGTGGGCCGCCGGGCAGCGGGGCCCAGTCCGTTCCGTCGCCGGTCGCGCCCTCCCGGTCGTCGACGGTGACCCGGCCCAGGTAGTTGAAGGCCAGCTCGCGGGCGGGCAGCGAGGCGAGGCGCGCCCGACCCTCCGGGTCGTGGTGGCGGAGCAGGCCGTAGCCGAGGCCGTCGCCCGGCACCTCGCGGAGCTGTTCCTTGACCCGCTTGACCACGGTGCCCAGTTCGGCGCCGCCGGCCTGGACGCTGCTCCAGGTGATCTCGCCCGGCGCCAGCCGGACCGGGTGCACGCTGGTGAACCAGCCGACGGTGCGGGAGAGTTCGGCACCGGGTACGGCTTCCTCGGCGCGGCCGTGGCCCTCCAGGTCGAGCACCACCGCGGCGGGCGCCCGGCGCTCGCGATCCTCGCACCAGCGGCGGACCGCGAGCGCGAGGGCGGTGAGGAGCAGGTCGTCCACGCCGGCCTGGAAGAGACCGGGCAGCCGGTTGAGCACCGCGTCCGTCACCTCGGCTGGCACCGGGACGGCGAGCTGCTCGGCGTCCGCGTAGGTGCCCCACCGCTGCCGGGCGGCGCCGAGGATGGGGGTGGCGGCGCCGGCGACCGACTCCCACCAGGCGAGTTCCGGGCGCCGGTCGGCGGCCGAGGCCACCAGCCGGCGGGACCACCAGCGCAGCGAGGAGCCGACGGGTTCGAGCGTGTCGGGCCCCGCGGTGCCGGCGCGAACCGCCGCGTGGGCTCGGGCCAGGTCGGGCAGCAGCACCCGCCAGGACACCCCGTCCACCACCAGGTGATGCACCACCCACACCAACAGACCCGGCTCCGCGGCGCCCCGGTCCAGCCAGACCAGCCGCCACAGCACGCCGCCGGCCGGGTCCAGCGCGTCGCGGGCCGGGAGCGCCGCGTCGCTGGCCAACCGGGCCGCCTCGTCGGTCGTCAGGCCGGTGGCGTCCACCCGGGCGATCAGGTCGTCGATCGGCACCGGGGCGGCCGCGCCCACCTCGGCGGCCCGGTCGTCGTCAGAACCCCCGGTGAGCCGCCAGCGCAGCGCGTCGTGCCGGTCCACCAACAGGCCCACGGCCGCGCGTAGTTCGTCCCGGGTCAGGCCGGCCGGTGCGCGCACCGCCTGGGCCTGGGCGAACCGGTGGGTGGCGCCGCCGCGGTCGAGAAGGGCGCGGGCGACGGGGAGCAGCGGGAACGCTCCGACGCCGACATCGTCCGCGTGCGTGGCCTGGTCCGCCACCGGCCTGGCGACCCGGGCGACCCCGGCGGGAGTCCGTTGTTCGAAGATGTCACGGACGGAGACCGCCCAGCCGGCGGACCTGGCGCGGCTGACCACCTGGATGGAGAGGATGCTGTCCCCGCCGAGGTCGAAGAACCCGGCGTCGACCGGGACCTCGGGCAGCCCCAGCACCTCGGCGAAGAGCGCGCACAGCACTTCCTCGGCCGCGCCGGTGGGGGCGCGGTGGCGCCGCTCGGTGAGGTGCTCCGGCTCCGGGGCGGGCAGCGCCGGCCGGTCCACCTTGCCGTTCCTGGTCAGCGGCAGCCGGTCGAGGACCACGACGGCCGAGGGCACCAGGTGGTCGGGGAGCTGGTCGCGGAGTGCGGCGGTGAGCCGGGCGGCGTCCGGGTGGGGCATGCCGTCGGCCGGTGTCAGGTAGGCGACCAGCCGCCGGTGTCCGGGCCGGTCCTCGCGGACCACGACGACCGCCCGGCCGACTTCGTCGATGGCGTTCAACGTGGCCTCGATCTCGCCCAGCTCGATCCGGAAGCCGCGGAGTTTGACCTGGTGGTCGACCCGGCCGACGAACTCCAACCGGCCGTCGGCCCGCCACCGCACCACGTCCCCGGTCCGGTACATCCGGGCGCCCGGCTCGGCGGCGAACGGGTTGGCGACGAACCGGCCGGCGGTCAGCCCGGGTTCGTCCCAGTAGCCGCGCGCCAGCCCGGCGCCGGACAGGTACAACTCGCCCGGCACGCCGGGCGGGACCGGCCGCAGCCAGCCGTCGAGAACGTACCCGCGGACGTGTGGCAGCGGTCGCCCGATGGGGATCGGTCCGGTCGGGGCCGGGTCTCCGGGCTCGATCCGGAACTCGGTGGCGGTGACCGTCGTCTCGGTCGGCCCGTAGTTGTTACCGACCACCGCCTCGGGGTGCGCCGCCCGCCAGTCGGCGAACGCCTCGCCGTGCAGCGCCTCGCCGGCCACCAGCAGCATCCCGGTCGGGGAGACGGCCGCCGGCAGGGCCTGGAGGAGGGGCAGGTGGGAAGGGGTCACCTTCATCAGGGTGGGCGGGCCGCCGTCGCCGACGCCGGCCAGCGCGGGCGGCTCGTCCAGCGCGGCCAGGCACACCGCGCCGCCCGAGACGAGGGGCGTGAGCAGGGCCGTGACCGTCATGTCGAACGCGAGCGAGGAGGACACCAGGGTCCAGCCGCCGATCGGGCCCGCGTAGGCCCGCCTGGCGTGCGTCAGGTAGGCGGCCAGCGCGCCTCGCGGGGTGATGACGCCCTTGGGGCGGCCGGTGGAGCCGGAGGTGTAGATCAGGTAGGCGACGCCGGCCGGGTTGGCCGGCGCGGGCGGCGCGTCGGGGGCCGGCGGTCCGGCGGCCAGCGCGGCCGTGGTCGCCGGGTCGTCCAGCACGACCGGGGTGCCGCCCCGGCCGAGCCGGGTGAGCCGCTCGGCCTGGGCGGTGACCGTCAGGGTGGCCACGGGGCGGGCGTCGCCGAGCACCAGGCCGACCCGCGCGTCCGGGTGGTCGATGTCCACCGGCACATAGCCGGCGCCGGCCCTGAGCACCGCGAGGAAGCCGACCACGGCGTCGACCGAGCGCGGCAGCAGCACGCCGACCAGGGTCTCGGGGCCGACGCCCAGGCCCGTCAGCAGCCGGGCCAGCCGGCCCACCCGGTCATGCAACTCGGCGTAGGTGAGCCGCTGTTCGCCGCAGACCACGGCCAGCGCCGTGGGCGTCTCGCGGGCCTGTCCGGCGAACAGGTCGCCGAGGTCGCCGACCGGCGAGGGCGGGACGGTGGCGCCGGCCCACTCCACCAGCAGGCGGCGCCGCTCGGCCGGGGCCAGCGGGCTGAGGGCGCCGACCGGCGTGCCCGCGTCGTCGGCGTCGTCGGCGTCGGCGGCGGCGAACCGGCCGAGCAGGTCGAGGAAGCCGGCGGCGCAGCGTTCCAGGGCGTCCGGCGGCCAGGCCGCCGGCTGGTACTTGAAGGTGACGCCCAGCCGTTCGCCGGGGACGACGACCAGGCCCATCGGGTAGTGCGAGGCGCTGGTGCCGGTCACCTCGCCCAGCCGCAGGTCGAGTTCGGCGAGCCGCCGGTCCAGCGCGGCGCCGTTGACCGGGTAGTTCTCGAAGGTGACGGCGGTGTCGAAGAGGGTGGGGTGGCCGGTTCGGCGTTGGAGGTCGGCGAGCCGGGTGTGCTGGTGGTCCAGCAGCGCCGACTGTTCGGCGTGCAGCCGGACGGCCAGCTCGCGGAGGGACTCGGCGGGGTCGAGGCGGACCCGGACCGGGACGGTGTTGATGAAGAGGCCGACCATGGTCTCCACCCCGGTCAGCTCGGGTGGCCGGCCCGAGACGGTGGCGCCGAAGACCACGTCGGCGCGGCCGGTCAGCGCGGACAGGGTCAGCGCCCAGGCGGCCCGCACCAGGGTGTTGAGGGTGACGCCCCACTCCCTGGCCCGGGTCTCCAGCGCGCCGGTGGTCGCCGCGTCCAGCAGGGTGGTGCGCTGCTCGGGAACGGCCACCTCGGTGGCGCCCTGCGCGACCAGGGTGGGCTCGACGTCCGCGAGCGCCTCGTCCCAGGCGGTCTCGGCGGCGCCGGCCGGCCGGTTCCCCAGCCACCCGAGGTAGTCGCGGTAGGGGCGGGCCGGGGCCGGGTCGTCACCCGCGTACCGGGCCAGCACCTCGCCGAGGACCAGCGGCAACGACCAGCCGTCCCACAGGATGTGATGGCTGCTCAGCAGGAACCGGTGCCGGCGCGGGGCGAGTCGGACGAGTGTGCCGCGCAGCAGCGGGGGCCGGCCGAGGTCGAACCTGGCCCGTTGGTCGGCCTCGACCAGCCGGTCGGTCTCGGCCTCGGCCGCCTCGGGCGTCAGGCCGGACAGGTCGATCACCCGCCAGGGCAGTTCGGCGGCGCGGGGCACCAGCGCGGCCCACTGGCCGGAGTCCCGCATCCGGAAGCCGGCCCGCAGGTTGGCGTGCCGGGCCAGCACGCCGACCACGGCGGCGCGCAGCGCCTCGTGGTCCACCGGGCCGGTCAGGTCGAAGCGGACCTGGTTGGTGTAGACGTCGGGCGCGGCCTCGTCGTACAGGCTGTGGAAGAGCAGCCCTTCCTGGAGGGGGGAGAGCGGCAGCACGTCCTCGATCCAGGGGCGGCCGTCCTCCCAGGCGTCCAACTCGGCCTGGCTGGCGTCGGGCAGGGCCACGTCGCCCGGGGTGACGCCGCCGGCGTCGGGGCGGTCGGCGTAGCCGGCGAGACCGTTGAGGGCCGCGACGAACAGCCGGGTGAGGGCCTCGGCCTCGGGGGTGGGCAGCGCGTTGCCGTTCCAGATCAGGTGCACCGTGAGGGCGAGCCCGGCGGGGGTCTCCTCGGCGACGGCGGTCAGCTCCAGGTGGTGGGCGAGCGGCGCGTCCGGGCCCTGCCCGGCGATGCCGGCCTGGACGGGGGCCCAGGCGGCGGCGTCCGGTGCCTCCTGGCGGGTGGAGTCGAAGCGGCCCAGGTAGTTGAAGCCGATCTCCGGGGTGGGCAGCGGGGCGAGCCGGGCGCGGCCCTCCGGGTCGTGGTAACGGAGCAGGCCGTAGCCGAGGCCGTCACCCGGCGCCTGGCGCAGCTGCTCCTTGACCCGCTTGACGACCCCGCCCAGCGCGGGCGCGCCCGCCCGGACGTCGTCCCAGGGCACCGTGCCGGGGCTCACCCGCACCGGGTACACACTGGTGAACCAGCCGACGGTGCGGGAGAGTTCGGCACCGGGTACGGCGTCCTCGGCGCGGCCGTGGCCCTCCAGGTCAAGCACCACGGACTCGGGTACCTCGACGCCGCGTTCGGCGCACCAGCGTTGGACGGCGAGCCCGAAGCCGGCGAGCAGCACCTCGTCCACCCGGGCCCGGAACAGGCCGGGCAGCCGGGTCAGCACCGCCTCGGTCACCTTGACCGGCACCGGGACGGCGAGGCTGCCGGCGGTGGCGTGGGTGTCGGCCGGGGTCAGCGGCTGCCCGTCGGCGAGGAGCGGCCGGCCGGCGTCGGCGACCGACGCCCACCAGTCCAGCTCCGGGCGCCGGGAGGCGGCCGAGTCGACCAGCCGCCGGGACCACCAGCGGAGCGAGGAACCGACGGCGCCCAGGGCGTCCGGGCCACTCCGGCCGGCCCGGACGGCCGCGTGGGCCTGCGCCAGGTCGGGCAGCAGCACCCGCCAGGACACCCCGTCCACCACCAGGTGGTGCGCCACCCACACCAGCAGGCCGGGCGTCTCGGGGCCCCGGTCCAGCCAGGCCATGCCCCAGACCTGGCCGGCGCGCGGGTCCAGCGCGTCCCGCAGCCGGACCGCCTCCGTCCCGGCGCGTTCGGTCAGCTGCTCGTCGGTCAGCGCGGCCGCGTCCACCCGGGAGATCCGGTCGGCCACCGGCACCGAGCCGGCCGGGCCCACCTCGGCGCCCCAGCCGCCGGCGCCGTCGGTGAGCCGCCAGCGCAGCGCGTCGTGCCGGTCCACCAACAGGCCGACGGTGGCGTGCAGTTCGTCCCGGGTCAGGCCAGCGGGGGCGCGGACCGTCTGGGACTGGTTGACGGAGTCGAAGCCGCCGCGTTCCACCAGCCAGCGGCCGACCGGCAGCAGCGGCAGGGGGCCGGCGCCCTCGGCGTCACCGAAGCCGCCGCCGGCGTCAACGGGCTTGAGCGCCCTGGCCAGTTCGGCGGCGGTCTTCAGCTTGAAGACGTCCCGGACCGACATCCGCCAGCCGGCGCGCCGGGCGCGGCTGACCAGCTGGATGGAGAGGATGCTGTCGCCGCCGAGGTCGAAGAAGCCGGCGTCGACGGGGACTTCGGGCAGGCCGAGCACCTCGGCGAAGAGGCCGCAGAGGAACTCCTCGGCCGGGTTCGCCGGCGCCCGGCCGGCGGCGGCCGGCGCGGCGAGGCCGGGGGCCGGCAGCGCCGCCTGGTCCACCTTGCCGTTGACGGTCAGCGGCAGCGCCGGCAGCGGGACGACGGCGGACGGCACGAGGTACTCGGGAAGCGCCTGTTGGAGGCTCTCGACCAGCCGCGCGACGTCCAGGCCGGCGCCGCTGCCTGCCTCGGTGCCCTCGCCGGCGCGGGCGCCCCGGCCGGCTCCGGCTTCGGAGCCGGCACCGGCTTCGGGGCCGGTTTCGGGGCCGGCCGGCACCGCGTAGGCGACCAGCCGGCGGTCGCCCGGCTGGTCCTCGCGGATCACGGCGACGGCCTGCCCGACCCCGTCCAGGGCGGCCAGCGCGGCCGCCACCTCGCCCAACTCGATCCGGAAACCGCGCAGTTTGACCTGGTCGTCGGCGCGGCCGGCGAACTCGAGCTGGCCGTCCGCCCGCCACCGCACCAGGTCGCCGGTGCGGTACATCCGGGCGCCCGGCTCGGTCGCGAACGGGTCGGCGACGAACCGGCCCGCGGTCAGCCCGGGTTGGCCCCAGTAACCGCGCGCCAGCCCGGCGCCGGTCACGTACAGCTCGCCCAGCACCCCGGTCGGCACCGGCCGCAGCCCGTCGTCCAGCACGTAGACCCGGGCGTTGGCGACCGGCCTGCCGATCGGCGGGGTGCCGGCGCCCGGGGTCAGCGGCTCCGTCATGGTGGCGCAGACCGTCGTCTCGGTGGGGCCGTAGGCGTTGAACAGGGCGCGCCCCGCGGTGGCCCAGCGGTCCACCAGGTCGGGCGGGCACGCCTCGCCGGCGAGGACCAGGGTGAACGGGCGCGGGAAGGTGGCCGCGTCCAGGTTGCCGACCAGGGCGGGCGGCAGGGTGGCGTGGGTGACGCCGTGGTCGGTGAGGGCGCGGGCCAGGCCGTCGTGCCAGGTGTCGGTGCCGTCGTCCACGACGAGGGCGGCGCCGGAGAGCAGCGCCATGCACAGCTCCCACCAGGAGGCGTCGAAGCCCGGCGAGGCGAACTGGAGGACCCGGCTGTCGCCGGTCAGGCCGAGCCGGTGGCGCTGGGTGTGGGCGAGGCTGGCGACGCCGGCGTGGGTGACCAGCACGCCCTTGGGGGTGCCGGTGGAGCCGGAGGTGTAGATCAGGTAGGCGCCGCGCCCGGCGGTGCCCGGCCGGCCGGCGGGCTGGCTGGTGGGCCGGTCGGCGAGCGAGGCGCGGGTCTCCTCGGCGTCCAACACGACGCGGTGCGCGTCGAGTTCGGCCGGCAGTCGGGCTTCCAGGCGGGCGCTGGTGAGGACGGCGCTGGCGGCGCAGTCCCGGAGGATGAAGGCGATTCGGTCCGGCGGGTAGTTCGGGTCGACGGGAACGTAGACGCCGCCGGCCTGTTGCACGGCGAGGGCGGCGACGGCGAGGTCGAGGGAACGGGGCAGCAGCACGACGACCCGGCCCTCGGCCGGCAGCCCGACGGCTCGCAGATGGTGGGCCAACTGGTTGGCCCGGCCGTCGAGTTCGGCGTAGCTGAGCTGGCGGTCGGCGCCGATCAGGGCCGGCGCCCCGGGGGCCTGCCGGACGCGTTCGGCGAACAGCTCGGGGAAGGTGCGGGCCGGGCCGGTGTCCACGGCGCTGGCCCGCCGGCCGGCCAGCAGGCGGGCCCGTTCCTCGTCGGTGAGCAGGTCGAGGGCGCGGACCGGCGTGTCGGGCCGCCGGGTGACGGCGGCCAGCAGCTGGCGGAGCCGGGCGGTGAGGGCCTCGGCGGTGGTCCGGTCGAAGAGGTCGGTGCGGTAGATGAGGTCGCCGTCGAGGCCGGCGGGGGCGCCGTCGGCGGGGCCGCGCGGGGCCAGGGTCCAGGCCAGGTCGAACTGGGCGAGGTCGACGTCCACCGGTTCGACGGTGCCGGCGCCGGCGCCGAGGGACGCCAGGGCGGTGCGGGCGCTGTCCTGGTGGACGCTGTTGAAGGCGAGCCACACCTGGAAGAGCGGGTGCCGGGCCAGCGAGCGGGCCGGGTTGACGACCTCGACGAGGCGCTCGAAGGGCACGTCCTGGTGGCTGTAGGCGTCCAGGTTGGTGCGGCGGACCCGGGCGAGCAGCTCGGTGAAGGTGGGGTCGCCGGACAGGTCGGTGCGCAGCACCAGGGTGTTGAGGAAGAGGCCGACCAGGTCCTCGGTGGCCTCGTCGGTGCGGCCCGCGATGGGCGAGCCGAGGGCGATGTCGTCGCCGCCGCCGAGCCGGGAGAGCAGGGTGGCCAGCGCGGCCTGCACCACCATGAACGCGCTGACCGCGTGCCGAGCGGCCAACTCGTTGACGCGGCCGTGCAGTTCGGCGTCGATGGTGAACCGGACGCGGCCGCCGTCCTGGCCGGCCCTGGCCGGTCGGGGCCGGTCGGTGGGCAGCGGCAACGCGTCGGGCAGGCCGGCGAGTTGGCGTTGCCAGTAGGCGACCTGGCGGGAGAGCGGGCTGTCCGGGTCGTCCTCGCTGCCGAGGGCGTCCCGCTGCCAGAGCGTGTAGTCGGCGTACTGCACGGGCAGCGGCGCCCAGTCCGGCTCGTGGCCGGCGGCGCGGGCGGTGTAGGCGCGGGCCAGGTCGCGGGCCAGCGGGGCCAGCGAGAGTCCGTCGCCGGCGATGTGGTGCATGACCAGCACCAGCGTCGAGGCCGGCGTCTCGGTGCCGGCCCCGGCCTGGTCGGTGTGGAACAGCCAGGCCCGCAGGGGCAGTTCGGTGGCCAGGTCGAAGGGCTGCCGGGCGGCGTCGCGGGCCAGCGCGGCGGCCTCGGCGGCCGGCACGGTGGCCACCGTCAGCTCCGGCTGGGCCTTCTCGGCGGGCAGCACGACCTGCCGGGCGCCCCGCTGGTCCTCGGCGAAGACGGTGCGCAGCGCCTCGTGCCGGCCGACCACGTCGGTCAGGGCGCGCCGGAGCGCCTCGGCGTCGAGCCGGCCGGGGAGCCGCAGCGCGAGCGGGATGTTGTAGGTGGCGGCGGGGCCTTCCAGGGTGTGCTGGAACCACAGCCGCTGCTGGGCGTGCGAGACAGGCACCCGGTCCGGTCGCGGGTCGCGGGGGGCGAGGCGGGGGCGGCCGGCCGTGGCGGAGTCGAGGCGGGCGGCGATGCCGGCCACGGTGGGCGCCTCGAAGACGTCGCGGACGGCGAGTTCGACGCCGAGGGAGGTGCGGACCCGGGAGGCGAGCCGGGAGGCGAGCAGTGAGTGGCCCCCGAGGTCGAAGAAGCCGGCGTCCACCGAGACCTCGCGCAGGCCGAGCACCTCGGCGAACAGGCCGCAGAGCACCTCCTCGACGGGGGTGCGGGGGGCGCGGCCGCCGGTGGCGGCCGGGTCGTGGTCGGGGGCCGGCAGCGCGCGCCGGTCCAGCTTGCCGTTGACGGTCAGCGGCAGCTCGGGAAGCGGGACGACGGCGGACGGCACCATGTAGTCGGGGAGTTGGGCCCGCAGGGCGGCCAGCACGGCGGCGGTGTCCAGGCCGGCGCCGGCCTCGGCCGGTACCGCGTAGGCGACCAGCCGCCGGTCGCCCGGCTGGTCCTCGCGGATCAGCACCCGGGCGTGGGCGATGGTGTCGAGGCGGGTGACGGCGGTCTCGATCTCGCCCAACTCGATCCGGAAGCCCCGGAGTTTGACCTGGTCGTCGGCGCGGCCGACGAACTCCAGCCGGCCGTCGGCCCGCCAGCGCACCAGGTCGCCGGTACGGTACATCCGCCGCCCGGCGTCGGCGGGGAACGGGCAGGCCACGAACCGGCCCGCGGTCAGGCCCGGCTGCCCCCAGTAGCCGCGAGCCAGCCCGGTACCGGCGAGGTACAACTCCCCCACCACACCGACCGGCACCGGCCGCAACCGCCCGTCCAGCACATAGGCCCGGGTGTTGTCCAACGGCCCGCCGATCGGCACCGGGCCGGACAACTCCACGTCCCCCGGCACGGGGTAGCTGGTGGCGAAGGTGGTGGTCTCGGTCGGCCCGTAGACGTCGAAGAGCCGCAGGCCCGGGCAGACCCGGGCCACCCGGGCGAACGCGGCGGCCGAGACCGCCTCGCCACCGGTCCACAACTCGCGCAGGCCGCGCAGCCGTTCGGGCGCCTCCTCGGCCATCAGGTGGAACAGCGCGGTGGTCATGAAGACGGCGGTGACGCCGTGGCGTTCGATCGCCCGGCCCAGCACGGTGACATCCACGTCGCCTGGCGGGGCGATGACGATCCGGCCGCCGGCCAGCAGCGGCACCCAGGTCTCGAACGTCGAGGCGTCGAAGGACTGCGGCGAGTGCAACAGGACCCGCTCGTGGGAGCCACCGAGCCAGGCCCGGTCCGCCGCGAGGTCCAACACGTTCCGCTGGGTGACCGCCACCCCCTTCGGGGTGCCCGTCGAACCCGAGGTGTACATCACATAGGCCAGACGATCGGCGACCACCGGCCCGGAGTCAGCGACGGGTTCCCCGACAGGTGCGTCGGCGTCCACGGACGCCTCCGGAGGGACCACGACCAGACCGAGAGCGGCCAGACCCACCGCACCCTCACCCTCCGACACCGCAACCCGGGCCCCGGTGTCCGCCACGATGAACCGCAGCCGCTCAACCGGCAGACCCGCCGAGACCGGCACATACACCCCACCCGCCTTCACCACCGCCAGCACCGCCACCACCGCGTCCACCCCACGCGGCAGCACCACCAGCACGGGGGTCTCGGCGCGCACGCCCCTGGCGGTCAGCGCCCGGGCGAGCCGCTCGGCGCGGCCGTTCAACTCGGCGTAGGAGACCTGCTCCGCGCCGCTGACCACGGCGACGGCGGACGGCCGTTCGGCGACCCGGCGGGCGAACAGCGCGGCCAGCGAGTGCTCGGGCACCGCCGTCGTGGTGCGGTTCCACTCCTCGACGACCAGGGCGCGTTCCTCGGCGGCGAGCACGTCGAGGTCGCCGACGGCGGCGTCGGGGGTGGCGGTCACCGCGTGCAGCAGCCGGACGAAGCGGGCGCCGACGGCCCGCGCGGTCTCCGGGTGGTAGAGGTCGGCGGCGTACTCCAGGGTGCCGTCGAAGCCGGCGCGGTCGGCCAGCTCGCCGCGCGGCACCACGGACCAGGACAGGTCGAACTTGGCGCGGTCCAGGACGGTTTCCTCGAACGCGACCCGGGCACCGGGGAAGCCGGCGAGCGTCTCCTGGGTGAGGTGCCGCTCGGTGCTGTGGAAGCTGAGGGTGACCTGGGTGAGCGGGTGGCGCGCCGGCGCGCGGGGCGGGTCCAGCGCCTCGACGAGGCGTTCGAACGGCACGTCCTGGTGGGCGTGGGCGTCCAGGTCGGTGCGGCGGACCCGGCCGAGGAGTTCGGCGAAGGTCGGGTCCCCGGACAGGTCGGTGCGCAGCACCAGCAGGTTGACGAAGAAGCCGACCAGGTCCTCCGTCGCCTCGTCGGTGCGGCCCGCGATGGGCGAACCGATCGGGATGTCCTCGCCGCCGCCGAGCCGGGACAGCAGCACGGCCAGCGCGGCCCGCACCACCATGAACGTGGTCACCCCGTGCCGGGCCGCCAACTCGGCTATCCGGCCGTGCAGTTCGGCGTCGATGGTGAAGGGGACCGTGCCACCCCGGTGGGACGGGCGCAGCGGCCGGGGCCGGTCGGTGCGGATCGGCAACTCGTCTGGCAAATCGGCGAGTTGCTCGGTCCAGTAGGCGATCTGCCGGGAGATGACGCTGTCCGGGTCGTCCTCGCCGCCCAGCAGCTCCCGCTGCCAGAGCGTGTAGTCCACATAACTCACCGGGAGCGCCGGCCAGTCGGGGGCGTGCCCGGCGGCGCGGGCGGTGTAGGCCCGGGTCAGGTCGCGGACCAGCGGCCCGGACGACCAGCCGTCGCCGGCGATGTGGTGCACCACCAGCACCAGCGTGGCCTCGCCCTCGACCAGTTCGGCGTCCGGCGGCTGGTCCGTCGGCTCGGCGGTCGGCTTCGTGGTGTGGAACAGCCAGGCGCGCAGCGGCGGTTCGGTGGCGAGGTCGAAGGCGTGCTGAGCCGCCGCGCGCACCCGGGCGCCGACGTCGTCCTGGTCGACGGCCCGGACGGTCAGCTCGGGGCGGGCCCGCTCGACCGGCAGCACCAGCTGCCAGGTGCCGTCCGGGTCCTCGGCGAAGACGGTACGCAGCGCCTCGTGCCGCTCGACCACGTCGGCGAGCGCCAGGCGCAGCGCGCCGACATCCAACGAGCCGGTCACCCGCAGCGTCGCCGCCGCGTTGTAGGTGGCGCTCGGGCCCTCCAACTGGTGGAGGAACCACAGGCGTTGCTGGGCGAAGGACATCGGGGCGCGGGCCGGCCTGGCGGCGGCGCCGGTGAGCCGGGCGCGGCCGGGCGCGCCGGCGGCCAGCAGCTCGGCGACGCCCGCCACGGTGGGCGCCGCGAAGAAGTCCCGCACGGACAGCTGGACGCCGAGCGCCGCGTGCACCCGGGACAGCAGCCGGGTCGCGGTCAGCGAGTGGCCGCCGAGGTCGAAGAAGCCGGCGTCCACGGAGATCCCGGGCAGGCCGAGCACCTCGGCGAACAGCCCGCACAGCAGCTCCTCGACCGGGGTGCGGGCCGCGCGGCCGCTGTCCTGCCCGGTGAAGTCCGGGGCCGGCAGCGCGCGTTGGTCGAGCTTGCCGTTGACGGTCAGCGGCAGCTCGGGGAGCGTCACCACGGCGGCCGGCACCAGGTACTCGGGCAGCGCCGAGCGCAGCCGGGCCAGCAGCTCGGCGACGCGCACCCCGCGCGCCGGGTCGGCCGGCACCACGTAGGCCACCAGCCGTTGGTCGCCCGGCCGGTCCTCGCGGGCGACGGCCGCCGCCGCGCCGACCCCGGCCAAACCGGCCAGCACGGACTCGATCTCGCCCAACTCGATCCGGTGGCCGCGGATCTTCACCTGGTCGTCGGCCCGGCCGAGGTACTCAAGGCGGCCGTCGGCCCGGCGCCGCGCCAGGTCCCCGGTGCGGTACATCCGGGCGCCCGGCGGGCCGAACGGATCGGCGACGAACCGCTCGGCGGTCAGCCCGGGGCGCTCCCAGTAGCCGCGGGCCAGCCCCGCGCCCGCGACGTACAGCTCGCCCGGCGCGCCGGCCGGGACCGGCCGCAGCCAGTCGTCCAGCACGCAGATCCGGGCCCCCGGCACCGGGTGGCCGACGGGCACCGCGCCGGTCGGGGGCGCGTCGTCGGGCGACAGCGCGTGGACGGCGCAGCCCACGGTCGCCTCGGTCGGCCCGTACTCGTTGAGCACCGTGGCCCGCGGCAGCGCGCGCCGCACCTCGGCGACCAGCGCGCCGGTCAACTGCTCTCCGCCGATGACGAGTTGATCGATCGGCGGCAGCGGGCCCGGGGCGCTGAGCAGCGCCGCCAGGTGGCTGGGGGTGGCCTTCACCAGCACCGGCCGGTCGTCGCCTGCCAGCACCCCCGGCTCGCTCCAGTCGGCCACCCAGACCTGGCCGCCGGCGGTCAGCGGCGCCAGCAGCGCGGTGACGGTCAGGTCGAAGGCGAGCGAGGAGTGCAGCCAGGACCGGTCGGCGGTCCGCCGGTAGGCGCGCCGCGCGTGGCCCAGGTAGCCGGCCAGCGCGGCGCGCGGCACGACGACGCCCTTGGGCCGGCCGGTCGAGCCGGAGGTGTACATGACGTAGGCCGGGTGTTCGACGCCGAGCGCCGGGTCGGCCGGCAACGGCCCGTCGTCGGCGGCCGCGACGGCGGCCCGGACCGCCGGGTCGTCCAGGGCGAGGACGGTGGCGCCGGCGCGGGCGATCCGGGCCGCCTCGGCGCGGGTGGTCAGGGTGAGCACCGGGCGGGCGTCGCCCAGCAGGTAGCCGATCCGCTCGTCCGGGTAGGCCAGGTCCACCGGGACGTAGCCGGCGCCCGCCCGGATCGCGGCCAGCAGCGCGACGACGGCGTCGACCGAGCGGGGCAGGGCCACCCCGACCAGCCGCTCTGGTCCGGCGCCCCGCGCCCGCAACAGCCGGGCCAGCCGGTTGGCGCTGGCGTCCAACTCCCGGTAGCTGATCCGGCGCTGGCCGTGCACCACGGCGGTGGCGTCCGGGGTGGCGCGGGCCTGGGCGGTGAACAGGCCGGTCAACTCAGGCGTGGCGGGCGTGGCGGGCGTGGCCGGTCCTGGCGACGGCGGACGCCAGTCCGCCAGCGCGGCCGCCCGCTCCCCCGCGGTGAGCACCTCGACGTCCCGCACCGGCGCCTCTGGGCGGGCCAGCAGCTCGTCCAACACCCGTGCGAGCCGGGCGAGTTCGGCGTCAATGCGGGCAGCGGTGTAGCGGTCGGGGTTGGCCTCGAAGGTGATCCGGACGCCGTCGGCACCGTCCGGGGTGCCCCGCACGTTGATCGACAGGTCGCGGACCGGGCCGGTGGAGAGCAGGGTGGCCGCCGCGACCGCGTCACCGAAGTCCAGGTCGAGGTCGAAGGACATGATGTTGACCGAGACCCGGGCCGGCGCCGGGCCCGACTGGCCGGCGGCGCGCCGGAGTTCCTCGCCGCGCGGGCGCTGGTGCCGGGTGGCCCGGCCGACCCGGCGGGTGACGTCGTCGAGCAGCTCGGCGAACGGGGTGTCCGGCGCGGCCGGCAGCCGCAGCGGCAGCTCGTTGGAGAGGGTGGCCGGGGTGGCCAGCGCGGCGGGCGTGGCACGCCCGCTGACCGGCAGGCCCACCACCACCTCGGCGCCGGTCAGGCCGCGCAGCAGGACGGTGACCGCGCCGAGCGCCACCATCGGCCAGCGGGTCCCCCGCTGCTCGGCGAGCCGCCGCAGCCCCTCGACCTGGGCGGGGCGCAGCCGCAGGGTGCGCCGCAGCCGGCGGCCGGCCGGGACGGCGGCCGGGTGGCCGGAGAGGGTGCTGGCGGCACCGGTGTGGCTGGCCGACTCGGCCCGCCAGTAGGCGTGGTCCCTGGTGTGGGCGGCGGAACCGGCGTAGGCCGCCTCCTCGTCGAGGAGGCGGGCCAGCGGCGCGGCGTGCCCGGCGGGCGGCCGCTCGCCGGCGGCCAGGGCGCGGTAGACGGCGGCGATCCGCCGCAGGTGCAGCGTCTGGCCGAAGCCGTCCAGGCTGATGTGGTGGTACCGGAAGTAGAGCAGGGTCCGGTCCGCGGCGAGGCGGAACGCGATGTGCCGGCAGCCGCCGGTCGCGCCGAGGTCGACGGGGGTGCCCACGTCGGTCTCCATCCGGGCCCGCGCGGCGGCCTCGGCGGCGGCGCCCCGGTCGGTGAGGTCGACCAGCTCCCAGACGGTGTCGGCGGCGGCCGGCTCGACGTACTGCCGGGGGCCGTCCGGGGTCCCGACGTAGCGGGTGCGCAGCGCCTCGTGTTCCCCGACCGCGCGCAGCACCGCGTCCCGCAGCAGGGCCAGGTCGAGCCCGCCCCGGATGTCCAGGTAGGTACCGCAGTTGAAGGCGGCGGACCGCGGGTCGAGCTGCTGGGCGAGCCAGATCTCGAACTGGGCGGCCAGGACGGGCAGTCGCGTGCGCTGGGGCTCGGTCATGGTCAGTCCACGCTCTCTCGCGGTGGTGCGGGTGTCCGGGGAAGCGGTCCGACGCCGGGCGCCGGGGGCGGCGCCGGGCGTGGCGTGCGGCGGGGCGCGCCCGGGGCGGTGCCGGCCGGGAGGTGACTAGCCGGCGGCGGGGCCGGCCTGCTCGCGCAGCGCCTCGCTGAGCGCGTCGATGGTGGGGTGGTCCCAGAGCAGGGTCAGCTCGACCGGGATGCCCAGGTGGTCCTCGATGTCGCCGCAGACAGCGAGGCCGGAGACGGAGTCGAGGCCGTAGTCGGCGAGCGGGACGTCGCCGCGGATCTCGGCGGCGGGACGCCGGACGTAGGAGGCGACCTGCTGGGTCAGCCAGTCGCGCAGGGTGGCGCTCTCCGGAGCGGAAGTCATCAGCGGTTCCTCGGGTTCCTCGGGGCGGGGACGGGTGGGGGCAGGGGGGGCCTGGGACGCGGGCGGTGGGGAGGGCGCCCTGGTCAGGGGGCGTCGGTCGAGTGCGGACCGGGCAGCCCCAGGTCCCGCCCCTCGGCGACGCGTCGGGTCAGCTCGGCGAAGAGCCGGCGTTCGAGCGCCGCCGGCAGCGCGCGCGGGGCGCGGCCCCGCCCGGTGGCGCGCAGCCGGGTGAGGGCGGCGACCAGCCAGTCGGGGCTCCCGTCGGCGGCCGGCTCGCCCCGGGCGCACAGCCACCGGCCGAGGCAGGCGGTGCCGGTGACGGCGGCGACGTAGCGGGCGGTCAGCGCGTACGTGGCCGGCTCGGCCAGCAGGCTGAGCTGGTCGGGGGGCAGTGCGGCGCCGGCCCGGACGAGCTGGTCGAGCTCGGCCCGCAGGTGCCCGGCGTGCTCGACCAACGGGGCGTCGGCGGGGGTCAGTTCGGCGGCCAGCCGGGGCAGGGCGTGCGCGATCGGGTCCTGGCCCCTGGAGGCGACGGCGAGTTGGCCGAACGGCAGCGGGGGCAGCTCGCCGTGCGACTGGAAGGCCGTCGCCGGCAGCTCGGAGGACTTGGCCAACTGGCGGTGCAGCAGTCCGAGATGGGGCAGCAGCGCGGTCTGGCAGGCGGCCCGGGCGGCGTGCCCGAAGCCGACCGGTTTGATGTCCCGGTGCAGCTTCTGGAAGATCGCCTCGGCGCCGTCCCGGACGAAGGACTCGGCGCCCAGCACCGTCGCCAGGTCGTCCAGGGCGCGCAACAGGTGGGTGGAGACGGCGTACTTGACCACCGCTCCGTAGACGCTGGACTGGCGCGGCGCGAGGTGGGTGGTCCTGGCGACCACCGTGCTGAGCGCCTCGCAGGTCAGCAGGTCGACGAAGGCGCCGACCAACAGCGAGCGGATGTGCGGCAGTTCGGCGACCGGCGCGCCGTGCAGCCGGCGGCCGGTGGTGTGCCGCAGGGCGGCGCGGAGCGCGCTGTCCAGGATGCCGGTCATGATGGACGGCAGCACGGTGCGGGTGATCTGGAAGGACCGCATGGCGGTCTCCAGGCCGTGGCCCGGGCGGCCCAGCAGGTCGGCCTCGGTGACCGGGCAGTCGTGGAACTCGGCGCCGCCCAGCCGCACGCCGCGCAGCCCGACGGTGGCGTAGCGGGGCAGGTAGCGCAGGGCGCCGGCGGGCAGGTCGCGCTTCTCGACCAGGAACTGGGCGTGGTTGCGCTGTCCGGCGCCGGCGGTGGTCCTGGTGAGCACCATCAGCGCGTCGGCGCGCTGGATGTTGGTGACCACCTCCTTGCGGCCGTTGAGCCGCCAGCGGCCCTGACCGTCGGGGGTGGCGGCGAGTTCGGTGCCGGCGATGTCGTTGCCGTGCGCCAACTCGTGGTAGGCGGCGGCGATCCGGCCGTTGCCGAGCAGGATGCCGGCGACCCGGGCGCGCTGTTCGGCGTCGGCCGCGGTCCAGACGTTGACGGCGGAGATCAGCGAGCTGACCCCGTAGCCGAGGCCGAGGGCCGGGTCCCGGCGGTAGACGACGCGCAGGATGTCGATCAGCTCGTCGAGGCGGGTGAGCCGGCCGCCGTGCTCGGCGGGCACGAACTCGGCGTTCAGCCCGTACCCGTCGAGGAGTTGTTCGCCGGCGGTGAGCAGCTCGGCGCGTTCGTCGGCGCGGAGCACGGCGCGGTGGCCGACCGGGTTGTCCGGGTCGAGGGGGTCGCCGAGGAGCGCCGCCAGCCGGGCGGCCCGGTGGCGGGCGGGGACGGGGGCGCTGGTCATGGTGTGTCGATCCCCTCGGGGTGGGTGGCGCCGAACAGGCTGAGCCGGGGGGTGGTCTGGCGGCTCAGCAGGTGGTCGGCGAGTTCCCGGTAGGCGTCGGGGTCGGCGGCCGGCGCGTCCAGGCCGGCGAGCGCCCGGGTGAGGCAGGCGCGCAGCCAGCGGGCCTCGGCCCACAGCGGGTCGTCGGCCGGCTGCCGCGGGGCCCGCGCGACCCACAGGTGGAGGCTGGCGGCGGCCGCGAAGAGGTACTCGTAGCGGGCGGCGAGGTCGAACGCGGCGGCCGGCGCCGGGCCGGCCGCCGGCCGGTGCGCGGCGAGGTCGGCGGCCAGCCGCCGGTGTGCCGTGGTCAGGGCGGCGACGAGCGGCCGGAGCGCGGCGGGGGCGGTGCCGGCGGCGACCCGGGCGAGCACCTCGCCGGCCGTCGCCGGCAGCCCGTCCAGCACCGAACAGCCGCTGGTGGAGGCGGCCTTGAGCCGGTCGGGGCGGGCGGCCGGGAGCGGCCTGGCCGGGTCGAAGGTGGCGGCCAGGTCGGGCGGCGCGGCCGGCCGCCGGGCGGCGGCGCGGGCCAGGCTGGGGAAGCGGCTGATCAGGTAGTGCCGGTTGACGGCGGTGCTGCCGTCGAAGATGCCGACGATCCGGTGGTCGCGCTCCAGGCGGGCGAACCGGCCGTGCGCGTGGCTCTCGCTGAGGTAGGCGCGGACGCCGAGCACGTCGCCGAGTTCGGCGAGGGTGTGCGCGGTGAGGGTGGGCACGAACGCCTTGGTGACGGGCGCGACGACGCTCAGCTCGGTGGGCAGCGTGTGGATGGCGCGGGCGGCGGTGCCGGTGACGACGTCGGCCAGCAGCAGCGCGGCGGCGCTCTCCCCGACGATGCCGCGGATCCTGGGCAGTTCGGCGAGGGTCCGGCCGTACAGCCGGCGTTCCCTGACGAAGTCGGTGGTCAGGGCGAGGGCCTGGTCGGCGGCGCCCAGGGAGAGCGCGGCGCAGACGGTCCTGGTGAGTTGCAGGGCGACGAGCACCGTCTCCAGGCCGGTGCCGGGGGCGCCGATCCGCTGGGCGTCGGGCACCGGGGTGCGGTCGAAGGCGATGCCGCTGATGTCGGCGCCCCGGATGCCGTGGGTGGGGATCTTCGGCAGGTGCCGGTAGCTGTCCGGCGGGGTGGCGTGCTTGTCGACGAGGAAGAGGCTGAAGCCGCGCGGCCCGCCGGCCGGGTCGGTGCGGGCCAGGACGCAGACCAGGTCGCCGCGGGTGGCGTTGTTGATGAGCTGCTTCTCGCCGGTCAGGCACCAGTGGTCGCCGTCCAGGACCGCGGTGACCTCGCCGGCCAACAGGTCGGCGCCGTGGGCGCGTTCGGTGAGTGCCCAGGAGACGACCGCGCCTTCGGCGATCCGGGCGCCGAGCCGCCCGGCCTGTTCGGGCGTGCCGGCGACCCAGGTGGTGACGGCGCCGAGGAAGGTCTTGCCGTGCGCGACGGCCAGTGTCAGGTCGTGGGCGGCGACGGTGCGCAAGCGGTCGAGCAGGTCCGGGTAGGCGGCGAGCCGGCCGCCGTGCGCGGTCGGCACGTAGCTCTCGGGCAGGCCGTACGCGTCGAGCAGCTCGCAGGCGGCGGTGGGGAACCGTTCCGCCGTGTCGTCGGCGAGGACCGTCTCCGGGTCGAGGGCGGCGCCGCGCTTGCGGTGGGCGGCCAGGTGCCGGCCGAGCCGGGCGGCGGCCGACGGGTCGGGGAACACCGGCGGCGGGTAGCGCAGGGCGGGGGTGTCGTCGGCGTGCAGCGGGGTGAGCGCGCCGGCGGCGAACAGCTCCCGCACGGCGGTGCGCCGCACCTTGCCGCTGGTGGTGCGGGGCACCGTGCCGCGGCGCACCAGCAGCACGGCGGCCGGCGGGGTGCCGAACTCGCGGAGCACGGTCTGCCGCATGGCGGCGGTGAGCGCCGCCGCCCGCTCGGCGTCCGGCCGGCCGCCGACCTCGTGGGTGACGACCAGCGCCTCGCCGGCGGTGCCGTCCGGCGCGGTGGCGGGGACGGCGAAGGCGGCGCCGACCAGGCCGGCGAGTTCGGGGTGGGCGGCCCGCAGCTCGTGCTCGATGTCGTGCGGGTAGAGGTTCCGGCCGTGGATGATCAGCATCTCCTTGATGCGGCCGGTGATGTGCAGCTGCCCGTCGTGGCGCACGCCCAGGTCGCCGGTGCGCAGGAAGCGTTCGGCGGTGTCGGGGAGCCGGCCGCCGAACGTGGCCTCGGTGGCGTCCGGGTTGTTCCAGTAGCCGGTGGAGACGCTGGGCCCGTGCAGCCAGATCTCGCCGATCCGGCCGTCGGGCAGCGGCAGTCGGGTCGCCGGATCGACGACGCGGACCTGGTAGTCGTCGGGGTGGCCGCAGCCGACCAGCGCGCGGTGCGGGGCGTCGCCGGTGGCCGGGAGCAGCTCGCCACGTTCCAGGCCGGCGGCGTCCGCCAGGACGGGGGGCCGCGGCGGGTTGGCGCCGGAGACGAAGACGGTGGCCTCCGCCATGCCGTAGCAGGAGACCAGCGCGTCGGGCCGGAAGCCGGCGGGCGCGAAGTGCGCGGCGAACTGGCGCAGCGTGGCGGCCTGCACCGGCTCGGAGCCGTTGGCCGCGTACCGCCAGCGCGACAGGTCGAGTTGGGCGACCTGGGCCGGGGTGATCCGCCGACAGCAGTACTCGTAGGCGAAGTTGGGGGCGGCCGACCACCGGATGTCGTGGGTGTCGATCAGGCGCAGCCAGTTCTGCGGCCGCTTGAGGAAGGCGGTGGGGCTCATCAGCACGCACCGACCGCCGAGGAGCAGGCTGGGCAGCAGGATGCCCATCAGGCCCATGTCGTGGTAGAGCGGGATCCAGCCGCCGAAGGTGGTGTTCCGGTCCATGCCGAAGTGCCGGCTGAGGCTGACCACGTTGTGCAGCAGGTTGCCGTGGCTGACCCGCACGCCCTTGGGGTCGCCGGTGGAGCCCGAGGTGTACTGGAGCAGCGCGAGGTGCTCCCGGTCGGCCGGCGGCGGCTCGGTCCTGGGGCCGCCGGGGGTCGGGTCGGCGCGCACCGGCAACACGTCGAGGCCGGCGGCCAGTTGTTCGGCGAGGCAGTCGACGAGCGCCGCGTGGTGCTCGGCGTCGGTGAGCACGGCGGGGGCGCCGGCGTCGCCGGCGATGGCCAGCAGCCGGCGGCGCTCCAGCCGGGAGTTGCCTGGCAGCGGCACCGGGACGGGCACCAGTCCGGCGTAGAGACAGGCGACGAGGGCGGTGACGCAGTCCAGGCCGGTCGGGAAGGCGAGCAGCAGCCGGCTGCCCGGCGGGTAGTCGCGGCCCAGCCGGTCGGCCAACCGGTGGGCGGCGCGGTCGAGTTCGGCGTAGCTGAGGGTGACGCCCGGCTGGTCGGGGTCGGCGACGAAGCGGACCGCGACCCGGTCCGGGTCGGCCGCCGCGTGGTGCCGCAGCGGCTCGCTGAGGTGGGCCGCCCGGGTGAGGCGGTGCACCGACGTCTCGTCAACCGGCGCTGTGCCGCTCACCTTCGGGTTCTCCCTGCTGTCGCGGTGGCCGGTCGGGCCGGGGCGGCGGCGCGCGGCGGGGGTGGCTGGGCGGCGGTCCACGCGGTCGTCTCGGGGAGCACAGGGGGTACGGGGAGCACGAGGCGTGCGGGGTGCGGCGGCCGGGAGCCGGCACCGGGCCGGTCCCCGCGCGGTGTGCGCGCGCCAGGGTGGGCCGGGAATCCGGCCGGTTTCTCCATCACATGTGCTCCCCGTAATTCAGGCATGGTTTTTCGATGTGCTGCCATCACCTGGCCCCAGGGTGCCGGGGGCCCGTATCGGTTGCGTATCTGCTCTCTATCCATGGCCGGAAAAGGCCGTTTCGCGGGCGTCCGGGCAAAATGACGGGCCCCCGGGACGAATCCGTCCCGGGGGCCCGAAAGGCCAGGCCATAGGCCCTGTTCAGCCCTCCATGGCGGCGACCAGACTGGCCGGCCGCATGTCGGTCCAGTGTTCCTCGATGTGCGCCAGGCAGGCCTGCCGACTGTCCTCGCCGTGCCGGATTTCCCACCCGGCCGGAACCTCCGCGAAAGCGGGCCAAAGGGAGTACTGGCCCTCGTCGTTGACCAGCACGTAGAACCGGCCGTCCTCGTCGTCGAACGGGTTTGCCACGTCACTCACTCCTTACTGGATGGGCGGAAATCCTCATGTCCGGTCGGGCTCTCCACCGGGGGCCGCCGCCAGGTCGGCCCGGGGAGAGCCCCGTTGACCTGCGCAGCGGCGCCCCGGGTCGGCGCGCCGGTGGAGGGTCGGGGCGTCAAGCGGTGGCGGGCCCCGGCCGACGGGGTGCCGCGCGGCGTCCCGCCACCGGGGCTTATCGGGGAATCGGGCGATATCCGGCGGTCTTTTCCGGGCCCGGGCCGAAAGGGGCGTCGGACCCCGACCAGGTACGGCCGGTCACGCGGTGATCGCGATCGGGTCACCCGGAACCCGGGGTTCCTATTGTCGAACTGGTTACCGATAGCCGAGGGTCGTACCCTTACTTCCCTCAAGCAATCGCCGGAACGATGCGGCGGGAGCGTAGCACGCACCGCCAGGCACCGACCAGAAGGCCAGGAAAGCGAGTTGATCTTTCACCGCCGAACGGCGACCCCGAATCAGATTTCCCTGCCCTATTCCGAGCACCCCGAAACCCGGCCGGTGACCGCGCGCAAGACGCGCCGCAGGCCGCCGGTCATTCACCCACGGAAGACAGCTTCGTCGAGCGCCCCCGCGCGCCCTTCCCGCGCACCCACCCGGTCCTGGACCATGCGCGGAACGGCGCCCGGCGACCAACCCCGGCCCGCCGTCCCCGACCGTCGAACAATTGCCCAGCAAACGCAACTGCAAACATTCTGAGAGCCGGCTGGCGGCCTGTCGACACCACCGGCCTACAGCCCCTTGACTAAGCGGCACTTGGGGGTCTGTGCTTAAGGCCGACCGTTCGGCTCTTCATCAGAGCAACGATGTGCAATGGCGTTTATGGCCAGGGGGAGGTCAACGCGATGGGACCATGAGTCCGCCCACTCGGCCCCGTTCCGCGATCCCGCTCCCCCACCCCGTGCCCGCCTCCGCCAAGCCCGGGCCAGCCCCGGCCGCCGGCCGGACGAGGACGCCGCGCCCCGCTCGCAGCGGCGCCCCGATCCCACGTGCGCATCATCCGAACGAGAGCTGTCAACAGCCGTCCTAGGAGTGCCTTCAGCGTGACTCTGACCTCGACCTCCCCCCACAGAGCCGGCTTCACCACCCTCCCCGACGCGGGGTCGCCCGTCCCCGGCCCCCCGCGCGCCCTGCACCTGGGCATCCTCGGCCCCCTGCAAGCCCGCTTCGGCGACCGGACGTTGCGGATCGGCGGGCCACGCCAGCGCGCCGTGCTCGCCACCCTGCTGCTCGCGCCGGACCGGGTCACCCCGGTGGACACCCTGCTCGACCAGGTGTGGGGCGGGCAACCACCCCAGACCGGCCGGGCCCAGATACGGATCTGTGTCGCCTCGCTGCGCCAGCTCTTCCGGAACGCCGGTGTCCGCCAGGACGTCATCGTCACCGCCGCCCCCGGCTACCAGCTGGTGTCGGAGCCCCACCGGGTGGACAGCCTGGAGTTCGGCCAGGCCGTCGACCGGGCCGAGGCCGCCCACCGGGCCGGCGACGCGCTCGGCGCCGTGCGACTGCTGCGCGGCGCCCTCGCGCTGTGGCGTGGCACGGCGCTCGGCGGCGTCAACGCGCCCTTAGCGGAGGTCGAGGCGGCCCGCCTGGAGGAGCAACGGCTGCTGATCACCGAGCGGTTCATGGAGCTGCGGCTGCGCACCGGCGAGAGCGGCAGCCTGCTGACCGAACTGGGCGCGCTGGTGCTGGCCAACCCGCTGCGGGAGCGGCTGCGCGGCCACCTGATGCTGGCCCAACACCGCTCCGGCCACCGGATGGAGGCCCTCCGCACCTTCCGCGAGGGGCGCGACCTGTGCGTCCGCGAGATGGGCCTGGAGCCGGGCAACGAGCTTCAGCAGCTGCACCAGTTGATCCTCAGCGACTCGCCCCGGCTGCTCCCCCGCGGCCAGGACCGGGACCGGATCGAGGTGCAACGCCCCGCGCAACTCCCCTCCGGCATCCCGGCGTTCGCCGGTCGGGAGCCGGAGCTACGCGCGTTGGACAGCCTGTTCGCCAGCCGGCGAGCGCACGGCCCGGTGCCGATCGGGCTGTTGGTCGGCCGCCCGGGCGTCGGCAAGTCGGCGCTGGCCGTGCACTGGGCGCACCGCGCCGCCGACCGCTTCCCGGACGGCGTGCTCTACGCCGACCTCCGGGAGAACGGCGCCCCGGTGCCCGTGGCGACCGTGCTGCGCCGCTTCCTGCACGCCCTGGGCGCCCGCCCCGAACGGATCGGCCACGACCACCCGGAGAACGAGGTCCTCTACCGCAGCCTGCTCGGCGACCGGCGGGTGCTGGTGGTGCTGGACAACGTGGACGCGGCGCCGCGGCTCCGCTCGCTGCTGCCCGGCAACGGCCGGTGCTGCGCCGTGCTGACCGCCAGATCCTGGCCGCGCGGCCTGGCCGACACCAGCCCACTGCGGGTCAGCCTCGGCCCGCTGCGGCCGGCCGAGTCGGTGGCGGTGCTGCGCGGCGTCCTGCGCGACGACCGGCTCGCCGACCAGCGGACCGCGGAACGGCTGGCCGAGCTGTGCGACCACCACCCGCTGGCGCTGCACGCCGCCGGCGCCCGGCTGGCCGACAAGCCGCACTGGACGGTGCGCCAGTTCGAGACCCGGCTCACCGACCCCGGCCGCCGACTGGCCGAACTCAGCCACGGCGAGGACGGGTTGGCGGCCCGGCTGGACGCCGTCTACCGGACGCTGCCGCCGGACACCGCCCGCGCCTACCGGCTGCTCAGCACGGCGGGGCCCGGCGCCCTCGACCTGCCGACCGCCACCCGGCTGCTGGGCCTCGGCCCACTGGAGGCGGAGGAGGAGATCGAACGCCTGGTCGACGCCCAGCTGCTGCACCCGGTGCGCCAGGACAGCCACCCCGAGGGCGCCGAAAGACCCGAAGACCCCGAAGGCGCCGGGGACGCCGGGGACGCCGCCGACCCGGCGCCCCGCTACCGGTACCCGGAGCTGACCCGGCTGCACGCCCTCCAGCTGCGCGACGCCTGGCCGGGCCAACCGACCGATACGGAGGCGATGCACGGCCGATAGCCCCGCTTCCTACGCTGGCCGAGCCGTGGCCGCCGTCGGTCGCCGACGCCGGACGCCGCCGTCGGCCAACCGACGACCGGCACCGCGACGTCGCCCAGCGCGGCGGCGGGCGACCACCGCGGCGACGTGACACCACGGCGACGTGCGACCAGCGGAACGGGGGTGTGGGCGGCGTGTGCGACACCACGGGCCGGCGCCCGAGACGAAGGGCCGGCACACCAGATGACCAGCACCGCGACCTCCACCGCCAGTTCCGGGGCGGCCGCCACGGCGCCCCCTGACGACCGGACCGCCCCGACGGGCGGACCACCGCCCGCCGAACCGGCCCGACACCGGGTGGGGCTGCGCTCCCTGCTGCCCTATCTACGCGCATACCGGGCGGTGCTGGTGACGGTGGCGGTGCTCTCGCTGGTGGAGACCGTCGGCATGCTGGCCCAACCGCTCCTGGTGCGGGCCGCGTTGGAGCGGGTCGGCGCCGAGCAGGGCACCGGCGCGCTGGTCGGCGTCCTGCTGGCCGCCCTGACCGCGGTCGCGCTGGCCAGCGGCTTCCGCGACTACCTGCTGCAACGCACCGCCGAGGGCATGGTGTTGACGGTGCGCCGCACCCTGGTCGGCACCCTGCTGCGGCTGCCGGTCGCCGAGTACGACCAGCGGCGGACCGGCGACCTGCTCTCCCGGGTCGGCGCCGACACCACGCTGCTCCGCGCCGTGGTCACCTCCGGCATCTTCGAGTCGGTCAGCTCCGCCGCGCTGATCGTCGGCTCCGCCGTCGCCATGCTGCTGATCGACCCGACGCTCTTCCTGGTGACCGCGGTCGCGCTGCTCGTCGGGGTCAGCACCGTGGTCGGGCTGGCCCGCCGGGTGCGCGGCGCCAGCCAGGAGGCCCAGGACCGGGTGGGCGCGATGACCTCGGCCGTGGAACGGGCGGTCACCGGGGTGCGCACCATCCGGGCGGCCGGCGCCGAGGAGCGGGAGGCCCGGGTCGTCGACGCCGACGCCCGCGCCGCGCACGCCGCCGGCCTGCGGATGGCCCGCATCCAGGCCATGATCAACCCGGCCACCACGACCACCCTCCAGCTGGCGTTCCTGGCCGTCCTCGGGGTGGGCGGCTCCCGCGCGGCCAGCGGGGCGATGAGCGTCGGCGACATCGTGGCGTTCCTCCTCTTCCTCTTCACCCTCTGGTCCCCGCTGGGCCGGCTGCTCCAGGCGTTCACCCGACTACAGAGCGGGCTCGGCGCGCTGCACCGCGTCGAGGAGGTGACCCGGCTGCCCCGGGAGTCCGCCGAGAACCACGCCGACCTGGCGACCAGCGGCGCCGGGCCGGCCGCCCCCGCCATCGAGTTCCACGAGGTCGGCTTCGGCTACACCGCCGGGCGGCCGATCCTGGACCGGGTCAGCTTCACCGTGCCCCGCGGCACCAGGACCGCCGTGGTCGGCCCGTCCGGCGCCGGCAAGTCGACCCTGCTGGCCCTGCTGGAACGCTTCTACGACGTGCACGCCGGCTCGATCCGGGTGGAGGGCGTCGACCTCCGCTCCTGGCGCCGGACCGCGCTGCGGGCCCGGATGGGCTACGTGGAACAGGGCGCCCCGGTGCTGGCCGGCACGCTGCGCGACAACCTGCTGCTGGCCGCGCCGGACGCCTCGGACGAGGACATGCGCCGGGTGCTGGCCCAGGTGAACCTCGCCGAGGTGCTCACCCGCGACCCGCTGGGGCTGGACGCGCAGGTCGGCGAGGCCGGCGTGCTGCTCTCCGGCGGGGAGGCCCAGCGCCTGGCCCTGGCCAGGACCCTGCTGGCCGCGCCGCCGATCCTGCTGCTGGACGAGGCGACCAGCGCCCTGGACTCACGCAACGAGAGCACCATGAAACAGGCCGTGGACGCCGCCTCCCGGGACCGGACCGTGCTGGTGGTCGCCCACCGGCTGGCGACCGTGCTGGACAGCGACCAGATCGTGGTGCTGGACCACGGCCGGGTGGCGGCGGTCGGCCCGCACGAGGAGCTGCTCCACACCAGCCCCCTCTACCGCGAGCTGGCCAGCCAGCAGCTGCTGGTCGCCGCGGCGGACGCCGAGCCGGCGCCGCCGGCCGCGCCCGGGGGCACCTCCGCGCCATCCCAGCCCAAGAGAAGGTGATCCACGATGTTCGGCACCGGTGTCCGCCTCGACCACGAGGTCTTCTCGCCCACCATCCACCGCACGGACCCCGGCCTGGACGCGGCCACCTGGGCCGCCGCGCACCGCTCGGCCATCGACGCGCTGCGCACCGAGCACGGCGCGGTGCTGCTGCGCGGCTTCGAGGTGTGCGACCCGGCGAGCTTCCAGCGGCTGTCCGCCGCCCTGGTCGACGAGCTGTACGGGGAGTACGGGGACCTGCCGCACGAGAAGGACAGCGACCAGGTCTACAAGTCGACCCCCTACCCCGAGGACCAGTCGATCCTCTTCCACCACGAGAGCTCACACCTGCCGCAGTGGCCGACCAGGCAGTTCTTCTGCTGCCTCCAGCCGTCCCCGCGAGGCGGCACCACGCCCATCGTGGACGGACGGGAGGTCTACCGGCAGCTGCCCGAGGAGCTGGTCGCCCGGTTCACCGAGCACGGCATCCGCTACACCCGGAACTTCATCAGGGGCCTGGACGTGGGCTGGCCGGAGATGTTCGGCACCGACGACCGGGACGAGGTGGAGAGACGGTGCGCGGCACAGGGCGTCGCGTGCGAGTGGCTGCCGGACGGCACGCTGCGGACCCGCCAGTGGGCGCCGGCCGTGCTCCAGCACCCCACCACCGGCGAGTGGGTCTTCTTCAACCAGCTCTTCCTGCACCACACCGCCTGCCTGGAGCCCTCGATGCGGGAGACCATGCGGGCGCTCTTCGGCGACGACGAGTCGACCTACCCGCGCAGCGCCGCGTTCGGCGACGGCTCCCCCATCGACGATGGGACGGTGGCGGAGCTGCTGGCCCTCTACGAGCGGCTGGCGCTGCGCTTCCCCTGGCAGCGTGGGGACGTGCTGGCCATCGACAACATGCTGGTCAGCCACGGCCGTGACCCGTTCGAGGGCGACCGGAAGATCACCGTCACCATGGGCGACATGATGGTCAGGGACGCGCTGCCGGGCGGGGCGCCCCGCGCCTGAGCCGGGCCGTCCGCACACAGCTGAGGACGGGGTGCCCGGCGGGGCACCCCGTCCTCGTTCAAGCCGTCCAGCCGTCCAGGCCGTTCAGCCGGGGTCGATCGTGCAGCCCTTCCTGACCGAGGGTGTCGGGTCAGTACGCGCTGTCGACGTTGTCCATGGAGCCGTAGCGGTCGGCCGCGTAGTTGCAGGCGGCGACGATGTTGGCGACGGGGTCGTAGATGTTCTCGCTGGTGCCCTCGACGTGGTAGGCCTCGAAGGTCGGGTCGATGACCTGGAGCAGGCCCTTGGAGGGGATGTCCTGCTCGGCGTTGGTGTCCCACAGGTTGATCGTCAGCGGGTCACCGGCGGACTCGCGGATCAGGTTGCGGTGGATGCCCTCGTAGCTGCCGGGGATGCCGTTGTCGTCCATCACCTCAAGGGCTTCCTTGATCCAGCCGTCGATCTCCTCCTCGGAGGCGGGCTCGGGCTTGGGCTGCTCGTCCTGCGGGATCACGACCAGCGAACCGTCGTCGTGGTACTCCTCGCCACGGCCGGTGTCCGCGTCGAACCCGTCGGCCTTGCCATCCACCTCGCCCTCCTCGGCCCGCTCCGCCTGCTCGGCGGTGTCGGCCTCGGTGGCGTCGGTGTCGGTGGTGTGGTCCTCGTCGGCCGGGGCCGCGGGGGTGTCCTCGGCGCCACCGTCATGGTCGGTGTCGCCGTCGTCACCACTGTCGCCGGGGGTGGCGATCAGCCGGTCGGTGCCCTCCTGGGGGGCGAACGCGGCCGGCGCGTCGGTCCGCTCGGCGGCGGTACCGATGGCCTGGTGGCCGTCGTCGGCCTGGGCGGCGCTGGTGAACGGGAGCGTCAGGGCCGTGGCGCCGACGGTCACGATGCCGGCCATCACGACCGGACGGGTCATGGTCCGGAACGTGCCGTGGGTGCTGGCGGTCATGGAGCTACCTCATTCCGCTCGGGAGTCGCCGCGTGAAGCAGCGGATCGGGCGAGCCGCGAACTGCGACCGACCGCCAATGTGGACCACCACCACCCCCCGAGACAAGCGCCTGACCTGCGAAGACACCCCCACACCCCGGGACCTTCGACCCCCGCCCCCACCCCACCCCACACCCCCAAACCACACCCAGGAACCACCCCCACCCCCCTCCTAACCCACCCCGTACAGGACCAACGACCTGTCACCGCCATCACACCCAGGCACCCGGAATGTCACCTCAGGTGATCAACTCGCCACGCCCGGCAACCGATTTCGGACACGCCGCGCCACCATCCCGTCACTCGGCGTCCGCGAAACGGTCCCCTCAGTCGCCCTTCGGCCGGTCGCGGTCCACGCGGAAGCCGGCGACGGTCATCGGCACCCTCGCCAGGTGGCCCACCAGGAAGAAGCCCAGCACGCCCACCACCAGCAGTCCGATGCCGACCTGGGTGAGCCAGCCGTCCAGCCACTCCCCCAGCACGTCCTCGTCCAGCGCCCCGCCGCACGCCGTGGCCAGCATCCCCACATAGGTGAGCAGGCCCGGGATCCAGCCGTACCGGTGGATCGACAGGCCACCCAGCACGAAGGCGAGCAGCAGTGGCACCAGGACGGCCAGCCCGCCCACCGCGATGCCGGCGATCAGCACCCCCCAGACCAGGTTCCACTTCGGGTCGTCCTCGGGCACGCTGCCGTCGAAGCTGCCGCCCAGCACCAGGCCCACCAGCACCAGCGCCACGCCCACCCCGAGGCCGATCAGGATGGTCCTGGTCAGCCAGCGCTCCCAGCGGTCGATGAAGCCGGGGCCGAACCGGTACGGGTACCGCCGGCCCTGGTCGTCCCCCCCACCTCGCCCGTCCCGCCTGTGCGGCCGGGGCGGGGTGCCGCCGGCGCGGTCGTCCTTGGTAGCCATGCACCGAACCTAAGAGTGTGGTGGAGGGACGCTCCAGGTCCGCAGAGGGACTGTGGCGCGACCGTTACGCCGGCTCGGACCCGAAATCCGCGTACGGGCGGAAGACCCGGCCGACATCGAGGAAGTGTGCCGAGAGCAGCTCGCTGCGCACGGTGCCCCGCAGCACGCCCGCGAGGAAGTCCGTGGTGGTCAGGTCGAAGCGTTCCCACTGGTCGCCGTCGGCGCTCTCCACGTAGAGGGGATGGCCATCGCCGTCCGCCTCGGCGCTGACCAGCCAGTACAGCGTCGCGCCGATGCCGGTGCCCGCCCAGGCGATCAGCCGGTCGCCGTCCGCCAGCCCCGCGGGCCGGTAGCCGGGATCGTCCGCCCAGAACAGCTGGAGGTCGGCGAAGACCCCGTCACCGTCGAGCAGGTCACGGGCGCCGTAGCGGTCGCCCGGCGCGAAGAGCACGAGATGGTCGAACCAGAGGCCGTGACCGCCGGCGTCCAGCAGCCGGCGGTAGTCACGGGGGACGCGCATCCGCAGCCGGCGTTCGGCCGCCGCCCAGTCGAAGGCGGCACCCCCGCCCAGCCCCGCCGCCTCGACCAGCTGTGCCAGACCTGATGACGTCACGCTGTCCCCCCGGGAGTCGACCAGCAGGGTCCGCCGGCCCCGCGCCCCCATCCTCCTCCCCCACTGCCCGGTCCACGCCGCCGCCCCCGGTGCGTGGGGCGGCGGCGTGGACCGGGCGCCGGCCGCGCGGCAGACTCGGCGGCATGGTGCGACTGCGGGTGCTCACGGCGGACGACTGGCCCGTGTGGCGGGAGGTGCGGCTCGCCGCGCTCCGCGAGGCGCCGGGCGCCTTCCGGGCCCGGCTCGCGGACTGGGACCACGGCGGGGCGGAGCGGTGGCGGGCCCGCCTGGCGATGCCCGGCGCCCACCACCTGGTCGCGGTGCTGGACGGCGAGGCCGTCGGGGTGGCCGCCGGCCTGCCCGGCCCCGGCGGCGAGTACGAGCTGCGGTCGGTGTGGGTCAGCCCCCGGGTCCGGGGCGCGGTGTCGGGGACCAGCTGGTCGCGGCGGTCGAGCGCTGGGCACGGCGCTCCGGCGCCGAGTCGCTGCGGCTCGCGGTGCTCCCCGACAACGGCGCGGCCGTCGCGCTGTACCGGCGCCACGGCTTCCGCGACACGGGGGAATCGGGCGAGGCGCTGCCGGACGGCGTCACCCGGGAGCGGGTGCTGCGCAAGCCGCTGCGCTGATCCGGCGGCCCCACGACCCGTCGTCCGCCTCCCGCGCTACCAGCGGGCAGTGACCGTGGTCGACCGGCCGGC
Source organism: Streptomyces chisholmiae (assembly GCF_031845445.1). NCBI lineage: Bacteria > Bacillati > Actinomycetota > Actinomycetes > Kitasatosporales > Streptomycetaceae > Streptomyces > Streptomyces chisholmiae. The sequence continues at coordinate 57,758 of NZ_JAVREO010000015.1, forward strand.
CGGGAGGGTGAGTCGGCGGGCGTGTGGCCCCAACGGGGACGCGGCAACCGGGAGTTCGGTCTCCAGCTCGGCGAGGCCGGGGCGGCAGAGCAGGGTGAGGGGCTGCTCGGCGCGGGACTCAAGCCGGGCGGTGGCGGTGCCGGCCGGCAGGTCCCAGGTCAGCTCGTGGACGCGCACCCCGGTGCGGGCCAGCAAGCCGGTGAGGCGGCCTCGGGCCAGCTCGTCGGGGAGCGCCGGCAGCAGTTCGAGCACCCCGGGGCGGGAGTAGACCAGGGCCTCGGCGACGACGGCCGGCAGGGCGTGCGCCGCGTCGGCGTTGTAGGTGTCCAGGCCCGGGTTGTGGGCGGACATCAGGGACCGGAAGAACATCCGCCGGCCGAGGATCTTGCGCAGGTTGGCGGCCACCAGCTCGGGCCGCTTGAGGCGGGCGGCGGCCAGCGCGCGGTGCAGACTGCCGTGCGCGGAGAGGTTCTGGTCGCCGCGCAGCTCCAGCGCCCGGACGGCGGGGCCGACCAGCTCCGGCGTCTCCTCCGGGTTGATCTCGTGCGCCGGCCAGGCACCGTAGAGGTGCTGGAGGTGCCGGTGGTCCTGCTGGTCGGTGAGGCCGGGCCAGGCCCACTCGGCGAGGCCGCCGGCCGCGTTGACCCGGTAAGCGGGGAGCCGGTCCAGCAGCGCCGTCCAGCGGGCGACGCCCTCCGACGGGCCCTGTTCCAGGCCGAGTGCGTTGGCCGCGTCGATCGCGGCGCGCAACGCGTGCCGGGCGGCGGCGATGTCGCCGGTGGCGTTGACGGCGAGCGCGTTGCCGGTGCTGGCCGGGTGGTTCTCCACCGAGTAGGACGGCACCAGCACCAGCCGCCCGTCGGCGTCCTCATGGGAGAGGAAGTCCTCGTAGAACAGGGCGAGTTCCAGCAGCACCGGGCCCAGGGTCCCGGCCAGGAAGGCCCGGTCGCCGGTGATCTGGTAGTGCTCGTACAGCGGGAGGAGCAGCCAGTCGGCGGCGCCGGTCCAGCAGTGCAGCGGGTAGTCGCGGTCGAAGTGCAGCAGATGGCCGGACTCGCCGTCGGTGCGGGGCGGGGCGAGGAAGCCGCGGGCGCCGTAGACGGCCGCCGCGTTGGCGCGCCAGTGGTCCAACTGGCCCAGGACCAGGGCCTGGTAGCCGGCCATCGGCTCGGCCAGGTCCAGCGGGTAGCCGCCGGCGACCTGGAGGTTGACGTTGGCGTCGGTGGTGAAGTCGCCGGCCCAGGCCGCGGTCCAGGAGCCGGTCCACAGCCCGGTGAGCCGGGGCGGCAGCACGCCGCTGGCGGAGAGCAGCAGGTAGCGGCCCGAGTCGTAGAGGCGTTCCAGGAGCGCCGGGTCGAGAACGTCGGGCGTGGCGTCCTGCCGGGCCAGCAGCGCGCCAACCGGGCGGGCCCGGTCCGCCGGGTCGACCGCCAGCTCCAGTCGGGAGCGGCCGAACAGCTCGCCGTGCACGGCCACGTGCCGGGCGCGGAGCGCGGCGTAGTCGGCGGGCACGGCGGCCAGCCGGTGCCCCGGGCCCGGGTCGGCGCGGTCCTCGGCGCGCTCCTGCCGGTCCAGGGCGGTGAGCAGGAGCAGCCGCCGGGCGCCGGTGACCAGCAGCCGGTCGCCGGCCACCGCGACCGAGCCGCCGGCGGCCACCACCCGGGTGTGCCCGTCGAAGCCGAAGGCGCCCAGCCCGGGCGGGTAGTCGCCGCGCACGGTCAGCCAGTGCTCGCCGGCGACCGCCGCGGCCTCGACGGTGAAGGCGACGGTTTCGGGCACCCCGTCGAGCGCGGTGTCGGCACTCAGCACCAGGTCGAGGGCGTCGCCGGGCGGCGCGGTCAGCTCGTGGACGACGACCCGGTCGGGCCGGGACACGAAGACCCGGCGCCGCCAGGCCCCTTCGGGCCCGGTCCGCCGGGTGCCGACCTCGCCGGTCGCGAAGTCCGTCCAACGGGCGTACCCGCCAGGCCGGTCGGGCGGGGTGGTGGCGAGGCAGAGCGCGTAGCCGGGGTGGAACGGCTGGGTCCAGCGCAGCTCCCAGTCGCCGCGGAACACGTCGTTGGCCTCGTCGTACCGGCCGGCCAGGGCCGCCTCCCTGACCCGGTCGAGCCGGTCGGCCAGCCGCGGCGGCGGCAGGTCGCGGGTGCCGTTCGGCAGCACGAACCGGTGGTGGGTGAGGACCAGCCGCTCCCGCTCGGCGGGGCCGTGCACCAGCACCCCGTACTCGCCGTTGCCGGACAGGAAGCCGTCCTCCCAGTCGGCGGCCGGCGCGTCGTCCCAGATGCCCCGCTCGGGGCGGGGGGCGGCGGGGGCGACGGGGTCGGGCTGGGACATCCGGTGCGATCCTTCCTGCGGGCGCGGCCAACCCCGTCGCCCGTCGGGCGGGCGGGCGGCCGTGGCTGAACGGGCCCGGTGCGGGCGGCGGTTGGCGCCGGGGCAGCCGGACGTCGGCCGGACGCCCCGCCGGAGACGGTCAGTTGACGCGCGGGCGGAGCCGGAGCCCCTGCATGCCGCCGTCGACGGCGAGGTCGGTGCCCGTGGTGGCACCGGAGAGCGGGCTGGCGAGGTAGGCGATCGCGGTGGCCACCTCGTCGGCGGTGACCAGCCGGCCGGTGGGCTGGCGGGCGGCCAGCGCGGCCCGTTCGGCCACCGGGTCGTCGGCGGCGGCCAACAGCCGCCCCACCCACGGGGTGTCGGCGGTGCCGGGGTTGACGCAGGTGACCCGGATGCCGTCGTCGATCAGGTCGGCGGCGGTGGCCCTGGTCAGCGACAGCACCGCGCCCTTGGTCGCCGAGTACAGGGCGCGCTGCGGCAGCCCGGCGGTGGCGGCGACCGAACACGTGTTGACGATGGCGGGCGCCGTGGAGCGGCGCAGGTGCGGCAGGGCCGCGCGGGTGGTGCGCACGATGCCCAGCACGTTGACGTCCAGCACCCGGTGCCACTCGTCGTCCGGGTTGTCCTCGATGGTGCCCTGGGCGCCGACGCCGGCGTTGTTGACGAGGATGTCCAGGCCGCCGCCCAACTCCTCGACGGCCGTCGCCACCGCGGCGCGGACCTGGGCGTCGTCCCTGAGGTCGGCGCGGACGCCGACCAGCGGGGCCGGCACGTCCGGGGTGAGGTCGAGGCTGGCGACCCGGGCGCCGCGCGCCGCGAGCAGCAGGGCGGTGGCCAGGCCGATGCCGGAGGCACCGCCGGTGACCAGGGCGGTGCGGCCGGCGAACTCGGGTGTGGTCATGCGGGGTTGCTCCAGACGGGTCCGTCGGGGTAGCGGTGGTCGGCGACCGAGGCGGGGTGCATCTCGGCGCTCAGGCCCGGCGCGGTGGGGGCCAGGTAGCGGCCGGCACGCAGCCGCACCGGGTCGGTGAAGTGCTGGTGCAGGTGGTCGACGTACTCGATGACCCGGTCCTCGGTGCTGCCGCTGACCGCGACGTAGTCGAACATGGCCAGGTGCTGGACCATCTCGCACAGGCCGACGCCGCCGGCGTGCGGGCAGACCGGGACGCCGAACTTGGCGGCCAGCAGCAGGATCGCGACGTTCTCGTTGACGCCGGCGACCCGGGCGGCGTCCAGTTGCAGGATGTCGATGGCCGCCGCCTGGAGCAGCTGCTTGAACACCACCTGGTTCTGGCAGTGTTCGCCGGTGGCGACCCGGACGGGGGCGACGGCCCGGCGGATCGCGGCGTGCCCCAGCACGTCGTCGGGGCTGGTCGGCTCCTCGATCCAGTACGGGTCGTAGGGCGCCAGCTCGGCCATCCAGTCGATGGCCTGCGACACACCCCAGGCCTGGTTGGCGTCCACGCCGATCCGCACCCCGGGGCCGACCGCCGCGCGGGCCAGCCGCAGCCGGCGCACGTCGGCCGCCAGGTCGGTGCCCACCTTCAGCTTGATCTGACCGAAGCCCTCGGCGACGGCCTCCTCCGCCAGCCGGACCAGCTTCTCGTCGGTGTAGCCCAGCCAGCCGGGGGTGGTGGTGTAGGCGGGGTAGCCGTGCGCCAGCAGCTCCCGCCGCCGCTCGGCCCGGCCGGGCTCGGCGGCGCGCAGGATGGCCAGCGCCTCGTCGGGGGTGAGGGCGTCGGTCAGGTAGCGGAAGTCGACCAGCGCGACGAGCTGTTCGGGCGTCATGTCGGCGAGCAGCGCCCACACCGGCTTGCCCTCCCGGCGCGCGTACAGGTCCCAGACGGCGTTCAGCACGGCGCCGGCCGCCATGTGGATCACGCCCTTGTGCGGGCCCAGCCAACGGAGTTGGCCGTCACCGGTGAGCCGGGCGGAGAGGCCGCCGAGGTCGGCCAGCGTCTCCGCCACCGGCCGGCCGACGACCAGCGGCGCCAGCGCCTCGACGGCCGCGGTCTGCACCTCGTTGCCGCGGCCCACCGTGAACGCGAGGCCGAAGCCCTCGGCGCCGGCCGAGGTCCGCACGGTCACATAGGTCGCCGAGTAGTCCGGCTCCGGGTTCATCGCGTCGGAGCCGTCCAACTCCCGGGAGGTGGGAAACCGGACGTCGGCCACCTCGACGGCGGTGAAGACCTCAACCACGGCGGCCACCCACCCTCGGGCGCGATGCGGTGCACATAGACATGGGATCGATTTAAGGCCATCCCGCCCGGGGCGTCCATAGGCCGGGACACCAGGGACCGGATCGGGCGCGCCCTTCCCCCAGACATGGGATCGCGCCGGCGGTCAGCAGCGGGTCACCCACCGGTGGGACGCCGGGGCGTAGCCGCCGTCCAGGTCGCCCCGGGTTCCGACCGAGGCGCGGCCGGCGCGTCGGGTCGGCCGGGTCAGGTCGATGCCGGCCGGCGTGCCGTCCCAGCTTGCCTCCGCCCACCGACACTCCAGCCCCTCGGCGGGAATGACCGGCCCCCACTGGCTAGCGGTAGCGGAACAGGTGCAGCGCCCGGACACCCTCCGTCTCCAGGTCGGCCGCCTTACCGGTCATGCTGTCCAGCAGGACGATGCCGTTGGCCGTGCGCATGCCGCTGAGCAGCAACCCCACGGACTCACGGCCTCGATGGTCGCTTCGCCGCAGCCAGATCACGGCCCTGCTGCCTTCCGGAAAACTGACCAACTCGGCCGTCACGGACCGCCAGTCCGCGTGGTCGCTGGTCGAGATGACCCCGCCGAGCTGGTTCAGCGTGGCGTTGAGCCAGGCCGCCGGGCCCGGCTTCGGGGGCGCGCCCCGCGGCGTCCCCCCCTCCTGCCACTGACGGAGCCACGGCCAGGGCGCGGAGTTGGGCAGGGCGAAGGGCTGCGTCCCGTCCCGGGGTACGACCAGCGCCGCGTCCAACATGCCCCCCGCCCAGTGCCCCGTCTCGGCGAAGCTCCTGGTGTTGCAGGCGAAGAGCCAACCACGCGGCCCCTCGTCCGCCGGGCTGGGTGCCAGCAGCACCACCTCCCCGCCGTACACCTCTCGCAGCCAGGCCTCGGCCTTGGCGACCGCCGCGTCGAAACTCTCGGCGGGGGCCCGCCACCGGGGCTCAGCGAGCGCGGGCCCAGGCGCCCGCTCGGGGCTGGGGGCCACCGCCAGGGTGAGGTGACGCACCCCCTCCGCCTCGGCCCGGCCCAGCCGGCCGACCATGGGATCGACGAGCGCCACCTGGCCGTTGTTGTGGTGGGCGTAGAGCAGGTGACCGCTGGCCTCCACCCCCCGGATCTCCCGGCGGATCCACGCCAGCCCGCGCGCGTCAGGGCCGTACGACTCGACCCGGGCGACCAGCTCGTTCCAGTCCCCGCAGGTGAACACGTCGGCGTGCGGGGCGAACTGGCGCACCAGCCGGCCCCACCAACCGGGGCTCTCGTGCTCCGGCCGCCAGGGCAGCGGTGTCGCCTTCGCACCGCCCAGCGCCGCGTGCATCGCCAGCACACAACCCCGGGCGTTGAGACGCCGCGCCTGCGCGAGCGGATCCCGCGGCGCCGGGTCGGCGTCGAAGGCCGCGAGGTCCGCCCGCGGATCGTCGGTCGCCGGGTGGAAGGGCGTGGCGGCGTTCTTGGGCACGGCCAGCGACGCGTTGAGCATCACGTCGCCCCCGGGCCCGCGCGCCTCCGTGGCGCAGGCGAAGACCCAGGCCACCGCGGTCTCCTGAACGGGGTTCGGGTCACGCAGCGCGACCCGCCCTCGATACGTCTCATCAAGCCACCGAACGGCCCGCTGCCGGGGATCGCTCACAGCTCGGCCTCAAGCTGCGCCACGTAGTGATTCAGCGGGTGAGCCGAGGGAGGGAATCTCGGCGCTGAACCATCCTTCGGGACCACAAGCACCCGCATAAAAGGAGCCTTCGTCATATTGCCACTATCCCGACGCTCCTGGGTATCAAATCGGATGGCCCAAACAGTCCGATACTCCGTGGTCTTCTCCGGCTCCATCAGGAAAGTGAACCCTTCACCCTGGTAGGCATCCTCCAGATACCCCAAAGCGATCCGCAGAGCTTCCTCATGGGAAATCATCAAACCACACCCCTTACTTGCACACGAAAGGCTACCTATAGGGAAGATGAGTTATCGAAGAGACACCCGCCTCCAATTGCGCCAATTGCCCACTCTGGCCATCTAAATAAACAACCCCACGCGGGGTGTTCACTGCATTAAAAACATGCGCGGTTGTGTCTGGCCTGCTGATATAGACAATACTCCTGGCCCCCTCCCCTCTGCGTAACAAGTCCTGGGTTATGTCGTCATAGCTGTTCACCGGCTGGTAGTCCATGCCCTCGGCACCCAGCGCCCGCTGGTCAGGCCACGCCGCATCCTGGAGCGGGGTGGCACCCACCTCGATGCCGTCCAGCCGGCGGTCGACCGCCACGACACACCTGGAGCAGTTGTCCGTGTAGCCCGGCTGGCCCGTGTTGTTCACGTCGCGCAGCCAGGGGTAGTTGGTGTCGACGAACCGCTGCGCGTCGGCCGGGCTCATCGAGTCCGCGTGGATGGCGCGCGAGCTGCCCGGGCTGCTGCCGCTTCGGCGCACCGCCGAACCCGCGTTGCGGAGCGCGGCCCCTGGCGCGGCGAGGCCGCTCCGGAGCCCCCTGGCCAGGCCGCCCAGGGTGGTGATCCCCTTGAGCCCGGGTATGCAGTCGAGCGCGGCGAAGACCACGTCGAGGAGGCCCAATTCCCCTCGCGCGTACTTGATGAGCGTGTCGGCGAGCACCACGACGGCCGCGGCGACGACGACCCATGACCACGACGCCGAGGACGGCGACGATGACCTTGCAGGCATCGACAAGGGTGTCCCAGTTGTCGGTCACCCACTTGATGGCCTTCTGCCACCACTTCCGGTTCTGGATGCCGGCGTCCGACGCCTCCTCGACGTCACGGGCACACTCGCGGGCGGCGTCCTCCCGCATCTCCAGGGCGTCCAGGGCCAGTTGCCGCGCGGCGGACAGCCGCTCCTCGGCGTCGTGCACCCGCCCGCGGGCCGCGGCGGCTGCCGCTTCGGCGGCACGCTGGTCGCGGGCCGCCGTCCGGACGTCGTCCTCGTCCGGCGGTTCGATGTCGTCGCGTTCGCCTGCGCGTTGGAGGCGTTCGGCCTCCTCCCCCGCCCGGCCCACCCAGTCCGTCGCGTCGCCCAGCGCGGACTGGGCGGTGGCCAGATCGGCCTGCGCCGTGACGGCCCGGTCCAGGGCCCGGTCGGCCATGCCCTGCACGTTCTGGAGCTTGGGCCAGTAGGTGTGCAGCGCCTGGCCACAGAGGGCGTAACTCTCCTCCAGCTTGGCCAGGTTGCCCGGCACCCCGTCGAACTCCCGGCGGAACGCGTCCGCCGACAGGCCCGCCCAGTCCAGGACCGCGCGTTCGCCGGCCATGCCTCGGATCTTGCCCAAGGCCTCGCCGACCTCGTCGGCGAACTCCTGTAACTCGTCCGCCAGTTCGCGGACTAGCTCCGGGTCACCCGGTGTCGGATCCCGATCCATGTCCACCGGAGACCAGTCAACTGGCCGCGCCACAATCCCCCTGAGTCATGTTCCCCCCACACCCCAGCAGAACCCTACCCACCGAACACAAGTGCTGGCAATGCGTTACCAGCCGACGGCTGAGGCCGCTACCGGCCGTCACGCCGTCGGCCCCGGGTGGCGGCGCCGGAACGGGGCCACGGTCTCGCGGACGACCGCGGCGGCGCCCCAGTCGTCGTCGCCGTGAGCGATGGTGCTGAGCAGTTCCCGCAGGTGCAGCAGCCGCATCCGGTCCCGCCAGCCGTCCCGCAGCGGGGCCAACTCGCCGTAGGCGGTGAAGAAGTCGGCGGCGGCGGGCGGCCTGGGCGAGCACCACATCATGCTCAGGTCGACCTCGGGCCAGGTGTACGAGACGGCCGGGTCGATCAACACGGGGGCGCCGGCCCGATCGACCAGCGTGTTCTCCGCCCACAGGTCGCCATGGGTCAGGCAGGCTGGCTGCGGCGGGACGAGTTCGGGCAGGGCCGCGCAGAGCGCCTCAAGTGCCCGGCGGTCGACAACGTCGAGGGCCGCCGCCACCCGTGGCTCCGGGAGCCAACGCAGCAGCCGGCGTTCGGCGAAGAAGGCGTGGCCGTCCGGGTGCCAGGCGTTGTCCTGCCGCATCCGGCCGAGCCATCCGTCCCGATGCCAGCCGAACCGGTCGGTGACCGTGGACGTGTGCAGGGCGGCCACCAGGGCGCCCAACCGGCGCCAGAAGAGGGGCCCGTCCCGGTGGGCCCACCGTCGCTCCAGCACCAGCAGCGCCGTCGAGGCGTGTCGGACCTCCGGGGTGCGTGTGCCCCCGATGTCCTGGAGAGCGGCGAGCCCTTCGGCCTCCACCTGGAACACGTCGGTCCCCACGTCCCGCAGGCACTTGGCGAAGACCTCACCGCCGTCGCTCAGGGTGGCCACCCCGGCGACGGCCACGACCCCGCCGGTGCACTCTCGCACGGACGCGACGTCGAAGCCCGCCTCGGCCAGCCGTCGCGTCAGGAGGTCCAGGTCGCCCATCACCCCAGGGAAGCAGCGCGGCCACGCCCCGTCCACCGCCCCTACCGACGGCCGGCGGTCGGCCCGCCGGCCGGGAGGAGGCGGGGGACGGCGCGGACGTAGACGACCATGCCGACCACCTCGACCAGGGTCTGGGTGACCACGACGACCGCCGCGACCGCCAGCGGGTCCGGCAGGGCCAGCGCCAGGGGGAGGACGACGAGGGAGTTGCGGGTCGCGCCGGTGAAGACGACGGCGCGGCCGGCCGGCACGTCGAGCCGGAAGAGGCGGGCGACGCCCAGCCCGGCGAAGGCCATCACCACCAGGAACAGCACATAGAACGGGACCACGCGGGCCACGTCGGTGAGGTTGTCGTCGAGCTTGGGCACCTGGGAGGCCACCACGACCAGCAGGGTCGCGGCCATCAGCGGCACCATCGTGGTCCCGGCGGCGTCCGCGACCCGGCGCCCGGCCGGACGGCGGGCCGCCCAGGCCTGGGTGAGCCAGGCGAGCGCGAGCGGCACCGCGATCAGCACCACGAACGCCTCGACGAACGGCCCGGTCTCCACGATGTCGGCCAGGTCGGACCCCAGGAACAGGAAGAGGTAGCCGGGGAGCAGGACCAGCTGGGCGACCAGTAGCAGCGGCGTCGCCGCCAGCAGCTGCCCGGCGCTGCCGCCGGCCAGTCCGCTGAACACGATCACGTAGTCGACGCACGGCGCGAGCAGCACCAGCAGCACGCCCAGCCGCACGGCCCGGTCGGCCGGCAGGAACGTGAACATCGCCGCGACCACCAGCGGCACCACCGCGAAGTTGACCACCAGGGTGGCCGCCAGGAACCGGCCCGCCCGCAGGGAACGGACCAGCCGCACCGCCGGGACCTGGAGGAACGTCACATAGAGCAGCGCGCCGAGCACCGGGTTGATGGCGTGCTCCAGGCCGGGTCCGGTCCCGGGCGCGACCCGGCCGAGGAGGCCGCCGGCGGCCAGTGCCGCCAGGTAGACGGCGACCTGGTGGCGTTCCATGCCGGCGACCAGGCCGGCGGACTGCGACACGGTACGTGCTCCTCGCGGGGGTGTTCGGCGGCCGCCCTCCCGGGAGACCGCCGGGCGGCGCCGGGGCAGGTCGGCCGATCGGCGTCGGGCTCACCCGCGACGGTAACCGCTGCCCGCCGGCCGCCGTCCGGCGCCCCGGCGTCCCCCGTCTGGTCGCGCCCGCCCGGCGGGTGGACTCGCGCGCCCGGGCGGGCGCGGGTGAAGTGGACCCATGGAAGACGAGTCCCCGCCGGCGCCCACCGGGCGGGCCGCCGGGCCCGACGCACGCGACCACCACGCCGGCCACGGGCACCACGACGAGCACGGCGAGCACGGCGAGCAGGACGGGCACAGGCACCACGACGGGCACGGCGGGCACGGGGACCACGGCGGGCACGGCGGGCACGGGGACCACGACGAGCACGACGGGCACGGCGGCCGGTTCCGTCGCCTCTTCTGGCTCAACCTGCTGGTCGCCGTCCCCGTGGTGGCCGCCTCCCCCATGTTCGGGACGCTCGTCGGCTACCAGGTGCCCGACTGGGCCCGGTGGATCGCGCCGGTCCTCGGCACCGGCATGTACCTGTGGGGCGGCCGGCCCTTCCTCACCGGCGCGGTCGGCGAGCTGCGGGCCCGCGCGCCGGGCATGATGCTGCTGGTCGGCCTGGCGATCACGGTCGCGTTCGTGGCGTCCTGGGGCGCGACGCTCGGCTGGCTCCACCACGAGCTGGAGTTCTGGTGGGAGCTGGCGCTGCTGATCGTCATCATGTTGCTGGGGCACTGGCTCGAGATGCGCGCCCTGGCCAGGACCACCTCCGCGCTCGACTCGCTGGCGGCGCTGCTGCCGGACCTGGCGGAACGGGTCGAGGGCGGGCAGGGCGGGCGGGTGGTCCAGGTGCCCACCGACCGGCTGCGGGTCGGCGACCTCGTCGTCGTCCGGCCGGGCGGCCGGGTGCCGGCCGACGGGCGGATCGTCGACGGCCGCGCCGCGCTGGACGAGTCGCTGGTCACCGGCGAGTCGCGGCCGGTGGCGCGCGGCGTCGGTGACACCGCCGTGGCCGGCACGGTCGCCACCGACTCGGGGCTGCGGATCGAGGTCACCGCGGCCGGCGACGACACGACCCTGGCCGGCATCGGGCGGCTGGTCGCCGAGGCGCGGGAGTCGTCGTCGCGGGCGCAGCGGATCGCGGACCGGGCGGCGGCGCTGCTGTTCTGGTTCGCGCTGTCCACCGCGGCCGGCACGGCCGTGGTGTGGTCGGCCGTCGGGAACCCGGACGCGGCGGTGGTGCGCGGCATCACGGTGCTGGTGATCGCCTGCCCGCACGCGCTGGGGCTGGCGATCCCGCTGGTGGTGGCGATCGCGACGGAACGCGCCGCGCGCGGCGGGGTGTTGGTGAAGGACCGGCTGGCGTTGGAGCGGATGCGCACCGTCGACGTGGTGCTGTTCGACAAGACCGGCACGCTGACCAGGGGCGCGCCGACGCTCTCCGCCGTGGCACCGGTCGGCGACCTCGACCGGGACGCGGTGCTCGCGCTCGCCGCCGCGGCGGAGGCGGACAGCGAGCACCCGCTGGCGCGGGCCGTGGTCCGGGCCGCGCGGGCCGAGGGCCTGACGGTGCCGGCGGCGACCGGGTTCTCGGCCGAGCCGGCGGTCGGTGTGACCGCCACCGTGGACGGGCGGGAGGTGCGGGTCGGCGGCCCCCGGCTGCTCGCCGAACTCGGCGCGGCCGAGGCCGAGGCGGCCGGGCCCTGGCGCGCGGCGGGCGCCAGTGTGCTGCACGTGGCGCGGGACGGCCGGGTGGTCGGCGCGCTGCGGCTCGCGGACGAGGTCCGCGCCGAGTCCCACGCGGCCGTGGCGGCGCTGCACGCGCTGGGCGTCGAGGTGGTCATGATCACCGGCGACGCGGAGCCGGTGGCGCGGGCGGTCGCCGCCGAACTCGGCGTCGACCGGGTGCTCGCCGAGGTGCGGCCGGGTGACAAGTCGGCGCGGGTCGCCGCGGTGCGCGGCGAGGGCAGGCGGGTCGCCATGGTGGGCGACGGGGTGAACGACGCCCCGGCGCTCGCCGGCGCCGACGTCGGCATCGCCATCGGCGCCGGCACGGACGTCGCGATCGCCTCGGCCGGCGTGATCCTCGCCAGCTCCGATCCGCGGTCGGTGCTGTCGGTCGTGGAACTCTCCCGCGCGGCCTACCGGAAGATGCGGCAGAACCTGTGGTGGGCGGCCGGGTACAACCTGGTCGCGGTGCCGCTGGCCGCGGGCGTCCTGGCGCCCGTCGGCCTCGTGCTGCCGATGTCGGTCGGCGCGATCCTGATGTCGCTGTCCACCGTGGTCGTGGCGCTCAACGCGCAACTGCTGCGCCGGCTCGACCTGAGCCCCGAGGCCAGCACCCACGCCGCCACGGGCTAGCGACAGCCACCCGCCGCACCCGCGAGGCCACCGGGACGACGGCGGCCCCCACCCCGGGCCAGAGCCGGGCGTCCCGCGCGTGCCGCGACGCCGGTAGCCGCCACGCGCCGGGGCCGAACGCCGCCGGTACCGCCACCGCCCCTCCCGGCCCGGGATGCCTCCCTGGCGCGACCAGTACGTCAGCCCCCGACAGCGGCAGCGCGGCTCACCTCTCGTCGAAAGTACTGGCCAGTGCCTCATCTATGTCGCGAAAGGCGACCAGCACCTCGTCGAGGCAGGTCGCCGCCGCGTCGGAGAACTCGGCCAGCTTGCCGATGCCGTACTCCCACTCGTCACCGAAGTCATCCATCCGCTGTTCCAACCGATCGACGCCCATATCGGAGCCGTTGACGTCGGCCATCGCCCGGCAGGGCCCTTCCAACAACTGGGCGATACCGCGGATGTTGTCGCGGTTGGTACCCAGCAAGTCGTAGTCGAGATACAGGTCGCAGCCGCTCATGGGCACCTCTCAGACGTTCGGTGGGAAAGGGGAATCCGACAGGGGCCGGCGGCCGTCGACATCAGCCGACGGGCACCGGGGGCGGGACGGCCGCCTCCGTCTCGGAGAAGGAGAGGCCACTCAACAGCCTCACCAGCACCGGCATATACCGCTCCCAGTGCCGCACGGCAGGCGTGCTGAAGTTCACCACGAGCATCCGGCGCTCGGTGCCCGCGGCCCCCTCCGGTACGGGGACATGTGCCTGTAGTTCCGCGAACGGCACGTCCGTCGGCTCCATGTCACGCGACCGGAACACCCGTGGCCCGGTCACGACGGCGGCCGGCTGGCCGCAAGGCAACGGGTAGACGGCCCCGGACCACATGGGCCCGCGGGACGCGACCAGCGACTGCAACGTGCCCTCGGCCGCGACGCGAGCGTCCGGCCCGTAGTCGAAGTCCCGTACCGCCACGGTGAGTACGGCCAGGGAGAGTTCCTCCTCCAGATAGCCGAGAACCGCCCCCGCGTAGACCACCCCCGCCCGTTCCAACGCCAGGGAGCAGCCCCGTACTTCGTTCAGGAACGCGCGCTCGCGTCCGGCGTCGCCGTTCCCGTAGGCCCGAGCCCGCCCGGCCGCGAGGGCATAGGTCTCCTCCGGGCTCATCCCCACGGGCAGTTCAGAAAACCACTCGGGCACGTCAAAGCTGGCGAACCTCAACCGCCGTCTCCCTTCCCCTCGTAACTCCAGAACACCCGCTGCGCCTCGAACCTCGCCAGCACGTCCCGATGCCCGGCCGCCGTCGCGTCCCGCCGCGCCTTGGTCAGCGGGGTCGCGACCAGCAGCAGGACACCGAACGCACCGGTCGCAAGCGCCAACGGCCAAGCGGTGAAGGCGAAGAACACCGTCACCGCCAACACCAGCGACTCGGCCATCGCGAGCCGCAGCCGGGCAGTGCGCAAGGAAGAGCGGGTGACCAGGAACAGCTTCAGCCGGTGCTTACCCGCCTCCTGCGGCGACAGCGCCCCAGGAGGCGCACCCGGCGGCAGCGCCGTCGCCCACCACGCACCGTTCACGCCGTAGTGGTAACCCGCCCATGCCGCACGCACCCGAGCCGCCTCGCTGTCGTCCCGATCGAACTTCAGCTCCGTGGGCCCCCGTCCCCAACTCGAACCATGAGCGGTCAGTCTGTAGCCCATCTCGTGGCCGATGGCGACCGCCAGATGAGCATGCGAATAGAGCGCCACTTCGACGCTGTCCGCGCCGTTGAAGTACGGAACGTAGTCCTTGTTGGCCACCGGCTCGTCTCCGTTCGCTTACTGGTGTCATTCATCCGCACATCCCCCGACCGCTGACCAGTCGTCCCGCCCCCGCCGTGCTTCCGGTGGACGGCAGCGGCCTTGGCGACTCGCGATGAATCCGCAGACCGTCACGGACACCAGACACCCGTTCAAGGGACGGTCTCCCCCTCGGGTATCCGACGGCGCCACGCGGTATCGAAGCCACCGAGCAATGCCCCGCCCCGGAACTGCTCTCCCCACTCGAAAGGCTGGGCTGGCACGAAGTTCTCAAGGACCGACGGGTCCTCGATCAGTCCGAGCGTGCTGTCGAGGGTCCCGGCGTGCCCGAGCAGCCGCGCCGTTGAAGTCCTGGCCAGCGCGTAAGCGGTGCGGCCGAATACCCCGATCACGGGAATCGAGCCGAGGACGTCCTGCCCGAACGAACGCAGTGGAACGTCCGCCCCACCCAGCGCGGCCACCCCATGGAAGGTCAGCGCCCCAGCCGCCAGTCCCGTAGCAACGGCAGTCATTCCCGCGGCACCCAGCCAGCCAATTGGCCCGGTGAAGGTCAGGACCAGAGCGCCCCAGGCGGCCACCGTGCTGAGGAACGACAACACATCGCCGATGTTGGCGATCATCTCCGCGTGCTCGACGATCCACTCGCCGACCGCGGCGGCGATCTCGCCGACCGACTCGACGATGTCGGTGGCGGCGTCGATCAGCGCGCTGCCGAGGCGGGAGAAGAAGCCCGGCTCGTTGGGGGCCATCGCCATGGCTCGGGCGATGCGGTCGGCGATGGCATCGCCTTGCTCGATGAAGCTCTCACGCAACCACTCGGCCTGCTCGCGCACGCGGCCCAGCTCGTCCCGCAGGCGCTGGTGGTCCGCAAGCAGTCGCAGCCGTTCCTGGGCGGCTCGTTCGGCCTCCTCCTCGTCCTCCGAGTCGCTTCCGCCGTTCTCCCGAAGGTCGTTCCAGCTGGGGGCCGGCGGCAGCGCGGCAAGGGAAGTCTGTATCCCCTGGGCCTCGTTCTCCAGAGAGCGAGCGACACGCTGCTGCCCCGGCACGAACTCGGCCCACTCCTCCAGAGCCTGGGCAGCCAGCAGGAAGGACTCGTGGACCTGCTCGACCTTGGGTTTGAAGTCGTCGTCGAACCGTGCGCGGAAGGCTTCGGCCGACTGACCGCGCCACTGCCCCTGCCCGGTTCCCCGGAGCAGCGCGACGATGTCGCTGAGCGCGGTGGTGGTGCTCCTGACCTGTTCGGTCACATGGTCGATGGCGCTCTGCCTACCGGGACAGGGGACGAAGCCCAACGCTGGGTACTGGGCGGCCTGTTCCGAGTCCGGCTCCACCGGCGCCGAGGGCCAGAACATCAGCCGGCACCCCCCTGGTGGACGCTCACGCACCACACGACGCCTGTCATCTGACTCCCCCTCGTGACCACTGCGGCTACCGACCCGAAGCCTGATCCCCACCACGCCTTCGGCTGCCGAACCCATCAACGCCCTCTGGTGCGAGTGGCTGAACCCCTCACCGGCCCACACACAGTGACGGGCGCACACCAGAACGACAGCAACCACTACTATCAGCGATCCAACCAACTCCGCCAGTGAGTATGTTCTTGATCACACCCAAACGATCAGGAGTGATCACCGCACCCGAGTTCGCCACCCCATCGCCACCACCCCACGACACACCCGCGACAGCATCCCCATGCGACCGGCCAGCCACCCCCCGGGTAGTTCGTTGACGATTCAAGAACCGGCCCCTAATCTGGGTGACGCGTCAACCATATGGCGCGCGGGGCCGCACCACCCGGGGCCCCGAGCACGGCGTCCACGTCCGCCGCCCCTCAGCAGTTGGCATACCGGAACACGAGACATGCGCGGCATGTCAACGAGATGGGAGAAGGCGATGGCGACGAACCCCCCGCAGGGCAGCCCTCCGCAGGAGAACACCCCGCAGGAGAGCACGTCGCCGGAGAGCACGTCGCCGGCGGACCCGTCCCGGGACGCGCCCGGCACGGACGACGCGGGCGTCGAGTTCGGCATCGACAGCTTCGGCGACCGGCCGCGCGACGACCGCGGCGAGGTCCTCTCGCACGCGCGGGCGATCCGCGCCGCCGTGACCGAGGCGGTCCTGGCCGACCAGATCGGCATCGACGTGGTCGCGTTGGGCGAGCACCACCGGCCCGAGTACGCGATCTCCAGCCCGGAGACGGTCCTGGCGGGCATCGCGACCGCCACGAAACGCATCCGGCTCGCGTCGGGCGTGACGGTGCTGTCATCGGACGACCCGGTGCGGGTGTTCCAGCGGTTCGCCACCGTCGACGCGCTCTCCCACGGTCGGGCCGAGGTGATCCTCGGCCGTGGTTCGTTCACCGAGTCGTTCCCGCTGTTCGGCTACGACCTCAAGGACTACGAGGTGCTGTTCGACGAGAAGATCGACCTGTTCCACCGCCTCCTCGACGAGAAGCCGGTGACCTGGGAAGGCACCACCCGCGCCGCCCTGCGGGACGCCGACGTCTACCCGAAGACCGACTCCGGCCGGCTCAACACCTGGGTGGGCGTGGGCGGTTCACCACAATCCGTGATCCGCACCGCGCACTACGGGTTCCGCCTCATGCTCGCCGTCATCGGCGGCGCCCCCGACCGGTTCGCCCCCTACGTGGACCTGTACCGGCGCGCGGCCCTGCGGAGCGGCACCACGGCACGGCCGGTCGGGCTGCACTCCCCCGGCTTCGTCGCCCCGACCGACGCGGAGGCCAGGGAGCTGTTCTACCCCGGGTACCGGGAGATCCGCGACCGGATCGGCGCCCTGCGCGGCTGGCCGCCGATCAGCCGCTCGGAGTTCGACACCGAGGTGGAGCGCGGCTCGCTCTACGTCGGCTCGGTCGAGACGGTGGCGAACAAGATCGCCCGCGCGATCCGGGTGTTGGACGCGGGCCGGTTCGACATGATCTACTCCGCCGCCGGCACCGTCTCGGCCTCCGCGCGGCTGCGTTCGGTCGAGCTCTACGGCACCCGGGTCATCCCCCGGGTCCGCGAGCTGCTCGCGGAACAGCCGGTCGCCACGGTCGGGGCGTCATGACCGCCTCCGCCACCACGATCGGGATCCTGGGCGCCGGGAAGGTCGGTACCGTCCTGGCCCGCCTGGCGGTCGGCGCCGGCTACCGGGTCCTGGTCTCCGGATCGGGCGACCCCGCGCGGATCGCGCTGACCACCGAGGTGCTCACCCCCGGGGCGACGGCCGACTGGCCGGCCGAGGCCGCGGCGGCCGCCGACGTGGTGATCCTCGCCCTCCCGCTCGGCAAGCACCGGGCCCTGCCGGCCCAGGAGTTGGCGGGCAAGCTGGTCGTCGACGCGATGAACCACTGGTGGGAGGTCGATGGTCCACGTGACGGGATCCTCCCGCCCGACACCTCGTCGAGCGAGGCCGTGCAGAGGTTCCTGCCGGGGGCGCGCGTCGTGAAGGCCCTCAACCACATGGGCTACCACGACCTGGAGGACGAGGCGCGTGCCGCGGGCCGCCCCGGGCGAAAGGCGATCGCGGTCGCCGGCGACGCGGCGGCGGATGTCGCCGTCGTCGCGGAGCTGATCGACGCGCTCGGCTTCGACCCGCTCGTCATCGGCGACCTCGCCGCGGGCGCCCGGCTCGAACCAGGCACCCCGGCCTTCGGGGCCAACGTCGACGCCGACCGGCTCCGCGCGCTCATCGCGCTCCCCGCCCCAGCCGACGCAGCCGAACTCCCGTAGTCGATTCCCCCGCCTGTTTCCTTCCCCCGGTTTCCCCCGTTTCCGCTCCCGATTCCCCGCCCCTTTCCCCGCGTTCCCTCCGCCCTTACCCCCGCCCCTTTCCCCGCGTTCTCCCCGCCCGTTCCTCGGCCCGTACCTCGGCCCGTTTCTCCGCCGTTCCTCCGCCGTTTCTCCGCCCGCGACGCCCGCCCGTGATCGCTCTCCCGAAGGAAAAGCCCGATGACCCAAGGCCTGGTTGACAACAGTGGGGCACCCGTGACGGTCAGGCTGGACACCAGCGGCCCGATCAGCGCCTACACCGTGCATCTCGACGACGGATCGCCGGTCGGCCGGGCCGAGTTCGTCGACGCTCCCGACCCGGGCGGGGAGCGGATCTTCTTCCACACCGAGGTGGACCAGGAGTTCGGTGGCCGCGGTCTCGCCGGGCTGCTGGTGCGTGAGGCACTCGACGACAGCGTGCGGAGGAACCTCACCGTCGTGCCCGTGTGCCCGGTGTTCGCTCGCCATCTGAGGCGACACGGCGACGCGTTCGTCGCGCACGGCGGCGTGTTCCGCCGGGCGACACCCGCCGATGTCGCGCTGGTCACGCGCGTCACAAAGGGCTGAGATACCGTATCCCGCGCGCGGCTAGTGGAGGAGAGCGAATGCGGTCGGTCATTCCCGACTACCTGACCGAGGCACTCGGCGCTGTGGAGTCGGATCTTTCCGGAGAGCTGGCGGGATACATTCCCGAACTCGCGGCGGCGGACCCCGAACGCCTCGGCGCGGCCTTCGCCACGGTGCAGGGGGAGGTCTACGGGGCCGGTGACATCGACACCGAGTTCACCATCCAGTCGATCTCCAAGCCTTTCGCCTATGCCCTCGCGCTGGCCGATCGGGGATTCGCCCCGGTGCTCGCCAAAGTCGGCGTCGAGCCCTCCGGAGAGGCGTTCAACCAGATCTCGCTGGAAAGCGACACCGGCCGTCCCCTCAACCCCATGATCAACGCCGGCGCGATCACCACGCACGCGCTGGCCGGCGCGGCGGGCCTGACACCGGCGGAGCGCGTGGAGCGGGTGGTCGACGGCCTGTCGGCGTTCGCCGGCCGTCGGCTGCGGATGGACGAGGCGGTGTGCGCGTCGGAGATGCGGCACGCGCACCGCAACCTCGCCATCGCCCACATGCTCCGCGGCCACGACATCCTCACCGAGGACCCGAGGACCGTCGTCGACGGCTACACCCGCCAGTGCTCCGTGCTGGTCACCGCGCGGGATCTGGCCATGATGGCCGCGACGTTGGCCAACCGCGGGGTGCACCCGCTCTCGGGCGAGCGGGTGGTCCCCGAGCCGGTGGTGCGCCAGGTGCTGAGCGTCATGTTCACCTGCGGGATGTACGACGCGGCCGGTGACTGGGCGACCCAGGTCGGCATCCCCGCGAAGAGCGGCGTGGCCGGCGGGCTGATCGGCGCGCTCCCCGGCCAGATCGGCATCGCCACCTTCTCCCCGCGTCTCGACCCCCACGGGAACAGCGTGCGCGGCGTGTCCCTGTTCGAACGGTTCTCCTCCGACATGGGCATGCACCTGATGGGGGCCCCGGCCACCGCGCGTGCCGTCGTCCGCTCCCACCACGTCGTCGGCGACGGGCCGAACGCGCTGCGGGTCCTTCAACTCCAGGGCGGCATCGGCTTCACCGGAGCCGAACAAGTCGTTCGGGAGGCCGTGGAGGTCGCGCCCACGGAGGCCAGGGTGGCCCTGGACCTCACCCTGGTCCACTCGATCGACGACGTGGCCCGGCGCATGCTTCTGGAGGTCGCGCGCCGGCTCACCCTGGACGGCCACGAGGTCTACCTCGTGGACCCGGAAACGATCCTGCCGGACCCCGACCCCGGCGACGGCGGCCGAGTCACCGTGGTGGCCACCGTCGAACAGGCCGTGCCCTCGCCGCCCGCGGTGGCCCGGGACCGGAACCAGCCCCGGCCGCACGGGACCTGACGCGCGCCCGCGCCACGCCGGACCCACCCGGGCGCGGCGGACGAGGCACCGCGTCGACCGCCGCACGCGGCGCCGGCACGGCTGCCACGGCGAAACCGTTACACCGATGAGCGAACGACAGGCAGGCACTGCCTCAGCGGGAAGAGGAAACACCATGCGTCCGTATCTGGACAAGGTCATGCCCGAGGCGTGGCGGGCCGCGGAAGCGTTCTCGTCGGCGATCCGCGAGGCGGCGGCGCAGCGCGGACTCTCCACCCAGGAAGCCGAGTTCATCAAGCTGCGCGCGTCGCAGCTCAACGCCTGCGCCTTCTGCGTCGATCTGCACGCGCGCGAGGCGAGAAAGGCCGGGATAACGCAGCAGAAGCTGGACCTGCTGCCGGCGTGGCGGGAGACCGGCCTCTACGACGAGCGGCAGCGGGCGGTGCTCGCGGTGGCCGAGGCGGTCACGTCGCTCCCCACCACCGAGGAGTCCGACGCCGAACTCTTCGGCGCGCGGTCGGTGCTCGGCGAGGAGGCGTTCGTCGCGGCCGAGTGGGTGGCGGTCACCATCAACGCCTTCAACCGCATATCCATCCTCAGCGAGCATCCGGTGCGCCCCCGCGACGCCGAGGGGAAGATCGTCCGATGAGCAACGCGGAGACCCACCCCCAGCCGGAGGTCCTGGAGCCGGGGCAGCCCTGCACGGCGGTGGAGATCCTCACGCCGCGCCTGGTCCCGCTCGGCGGCGTGCGCGCGACGACCGTGTACCGCACGCTCCCGCAGCGGCGGAGATCGCTGGTGGGGTCGTGGTGCTTCCTCGACCACTTCGGCCCCGACGACGTCGCGGTGACCGGTGGGATGCGGATGCCGCGGCACCCGCACACCGGATTGGCGACGGTGTCCTGGCTGTTCGCCGGGCACGTCGAGCATCTCGACTCCGGCGGCAACGCGGCGCCGGTGGTGCCGGGCGAACTCAACCTGATGATCGCCGGCCGGGGCATCACCCACCAGGAGATCAGCGCCCCGGGGGAGCGCACGCTGCACGGCGTGCAGCTCTGGTTCGCGCTGCCGGACGAGACCCGGTTCAGCGAGAACACGTTCGTGCGGTACGTCCCGGAGCCGGTGGCGCTGCCCGGCGTCACGGCCCGGGTGTTCATCGGCGAGCTGCTCGGCTCGACCTCCCCGGTCGACACCCGGACACCTGACCTGCTCGGCGCCGAACTCGTCCTCGAACCCGGCGCCTCGGTCCGGCTCACCGTGCGGGCCGACTTCGAGCACGCCGTCCTCGCCGAGCGGGGCGAGGTCACCGTGAACGCGACCGCCGTCGACCACCGCTCGCTCGCCTACGTCCCGCCGGGGTCCGGGACGTTGGTCATCAGCGCGGGCGACGCGGCGGCCCGCGTCATCCTGCTGGGCGGCGTCCCGTTGCGGGAGCAGATCGTGATGTGGTGGAACTTCGTCGGACGCGGCCACGACGAGATCGTCGAGTACCGGCGCCGCTACCAGGCCGAGCTGGGGTTCGAGCCCGCCGACCCGCGGGACGCCGGCAAGCCACCGCTGTTCGGCACGTTCCCACCCGGCCAACTCCCACCGCTGCCGGCCCCACCCCTGCCGAACGCCAGGATGCGCCCCCGCGAGTAGCCCAGACGGCGCGGCGCCCCACAACGCCGGCTGGGCCGATCTAGATATCGGGCGACTGACGCCTTCTCTCGTTCCCCGTACACCCGGCCGGACACGCTCCGGCCGGGTCAACAGCGTGCCGAGGTCAGCTGATGTACTGGTAACCGACGAAGTCCTGGTTGAGGACTCGGGCGTTGCCGGTGAGTCCGCCGTCGTTCATCACGGTTCCGTGGACCAGGTGGCCACTCGCCATCGCTCCCCAGAACTCCAGCACATGTGCGCCGGTTGACGTGGGGATCGCGGCATGGGTCACCACGTTCTCGCTGGTCCAGCCCCAACCGATGTAGGCGCGTTCTTCCAGCGAGATGGTGTACCCGCCTTCGTCGATCGCCCCGTTGTAGACGTAGAGGTCGCCGTGGTCCGGTCGGTCGTGGCTGATGATGAGGTCCAGAGCGCCGTCGTCGTTCCAGTCGCCGGGAGCCGAGATGGTGATCTCGCCGATCGTGGACCCGTTGTCCGAGATGGGGTCGTCGGGGCCGGCCAGGAGCACCGGGTCGCGCTGGGAGTCCAGACGGTGGTCAGGCGACCCGTAATAGAGCCAAAGGAACTCACCGTCGTTGACGAGCAGGTCCGGGTGGCCGGGGACGTCCTCCACACCGTCGCCGTCGACGTCGAGCCCACCGTCGACGTCCCCGATGGCGACGACCTGCTTGGCCCCGTCCGACCAGTGGTTGTTCACCTCGTCATGGACGGTCAGCTCTACCGGCTCGTATTCCAAACATGTGCCGCAGACGGCTCCGGTGCCGGTGTTGGGATGGAGCCACAGTCGATGCGTTGTGCCGTCGGCGCGGAACGCGATCAGGTCCTCGTATCCGTCGCTTGTCCAGTCTCCTTGGTGGGCGATCTGCACCCCGTCCCAGTCACCGTCGGCGGCGGGCTCGGTCGCCGCATGCACCGAGCCGTCGCCCAGACCGTAGTGGCGTGTCAGGTTTCCTGAGCCATTGATGCCCCAGATGTCGGAGTACCCGTCGCCGTTGATGTCGCCGGGGGCGTCGGGGGTGGCGAGGCCAGCCGCGTAGAAGAGGTAGTTGCGGGTATCCGAAAGGTTCCCCGCCGGGTCGCCGCTCTGCACATAAAGATGGTTTGGCCCGGCCGAGGTCGGGGTGAGTTTGATCGAGGCGCTCCTCCCCGCAGCGACGTTCACTGTTTTGACGGAGCTGTTCCAGCTGGTCCAGTACCGGTAGGTGGTGACGTCGGAGACCCCGTTGGGGGTGAGGGTGAAGGTGCCCTCCTGCCGGACCGCGCTCGTCTCCGGCGGCCAGCCGTTCTCGCCGTCGGGGAACTGGGCGCTGGTAACCCCCGGAGGTGTGCTGGGTCGGTTGGGATCGTGAATGAAGCGGCAGCCGTAGGACGGTACCCAGGATGAGTTCAGGGAGCCGTCGCTGGCTCGGACCTTCCAGGTGAAGTCCCCTCCGGTGGTAGCGAGATGAGGTGCCAGCTCGGCTCTGGTGATCTTGACGCGGGCAATGCCCCCGGAGGACACGGAGACAGTCTTGTTGACAATCACGCCGTCGCCGTGCCGGCCGGTGGGCCAGAGGTGAAACGTGGCGCGGACGGTACCGCCGTCGGCGTCTCTGACCTTGGCCTGGAGGTAGAAGTCGGTGTTCCCGATGTACTGGTAGGGCGCGGCGCTGCCGCAGTCGCTGTCCACGGTGGACACGGGGTAGGTGTCCATGCCAGTGGGGTTGGCGGGGCGGGTGTTGTAGGTGGTGGAGAGGACGGCGCTGCTGGCGGAGAACTTCTTCCAGCCGAAGACGTCTCCCTCGTTGGTGGCCCGCATTCCGAGGGTGAGGGTGTTGAAGCCGTTGGCCTGAGCGGTGCGGGCGCCCTGGGTGGTGTCGAAGACGAGGTTGCCCGCGGGGCATCCGGAGCCCCATCCGAGCGTGTCGTCGACGGTGTCCAGGTGGCTGCGCCACTCGGGTTGGTTGTTCCAGGTGGACTGGTTGGTGAACGCGCCGGTGTACCAGAGCTGCACCTCACGCTCGGTGCAGGACCAGGACCATATGTTGCGGATACGGAACCGGGAGGAGCTGATGACGCGGTTCGGGTCCTTGAGGTTCTTGGTGTTCATCCGGAAGAAGGAGCGGGCCGTGCCGTCGGTCTGGTTCTCGTAGCCGACGCGGGCCTCGTTGGTACCGCCGTTGAAGCCGGAGCCGTTGAAGAAGCTGCTGTTGGGGTACTTCTTGTAGGCGATCGTCCAGGAGTGGCGTGACCCGTCCACCGAGGGGTCGATGTAGACCGGGTAGGTGGTGTCCTCGCCGGTGAGCAGTTCCTGATCGGGGGCCAGCAGGAGCGTGTCGTCGACGACGGTCGTGTCGACGATGGCGTGCCTGGCCTTGATGCCTGGGCTGAACTCGCTGGAGGACAGCGTCGCACTCCCCGATGCCTCGTACAGAAGAGCCGCAATCTCGGGCTCCTCGGGGAGTCCGCTGTCCCACATCAGCGGGGTCGCGGCGGTGAACACCTCTTGGTCCGCCGGGTTCATGGCGCTGACGTTGCCGTACTCGTCAGCGGTGACTTCGAGGCCCTCGGTCTGGATCTGGTAGGTCAGTTCCACCAGTGCGGGATTGGTTGCGGCTTCGGCGTCGTGTACGACGAGGACCTGACCGAATCCTCCGGTACGGGCCTGAAGCTTGAGGTCGACCCCCTCCAGAACCCCCGGGTAGGTGACGGTGTCGTCCTCGACCGTGGGGGTAGGAAGAGGCGCCGGCCAACTAAGGCTCAGTGAACGGCCGTCCCGGGTGACGGTGGCCAGGGCCGTGTCGCCACCGCCGGAGAAACTGACAGCCACCTCGGTTGCCGCGGGCGAGAGGCTGCCATCGGCGTTCGGCGACAGCGTGGTGTCGATCTCGACGAGCTGGCCGTCCTAACGAACCCACTGAGCGGTGGCATAGACATCCTCGGTGAAGTCGCCCTCCGGGTTGGCGAACACCTGACTGGTCTCCGACCGCTGGGAAAGGACCTCGACGGGCTCCCCCAGCTCGGCGGCTCGCGTCAGGGCCGACGTCTCCTCCGAGGTATGCCAGGGCTCTGACGCGCCAGAAGGGTCGCCTTCGGCCGCCGACTGCACGCCGGGGTGGGCCATCCCGGTCAGCGGTATCAGTGCGAGCGCCAACAACCCCCGGAGCAGCGGTCGCCGATGTCGTTTTCTCCCTGGTCTACCCACAGCGGATTCAGCGCGCACAGCTTCCCCTCCCCGGTCCGACACCCGCCCGCGTGGCATAGACCTCACAGACAGTCAACGAGAGGGCACCCTAACGCACTTGTGCGATATCTGCATGCATGTGAACACATCAGCGGTCCCTTTCCTTCATAAATAGCCACTGCCGCAACAGTATCGACATAAGACGAAGGTCACGCGTAGGTAACGTATGCCTCCGGACTGTCGAGGTTCCGTCAACACGCTGCTACGTGCACGTCCGTTCGGGTCAAGTGAAGATCGTGTGGGGGAGGGTCGATGTCCGTCGGCTGGGGTGGGCGAAGCTGGTGGCGTCTCGTCAGTGTTCTCCTGGCAGTGCAGTTCCTGGGCGCCGTGCTGGCGGGACCCGTGCTGGCTCAGGAACGTCTCGACCTGCGTGATCCGTTGGCAGTCGATCCGGTGGACACCACGGCCGTTGAGGGAAGCTCCCTCGATCTCGTCGATGAGACCGAGGGAAACGACTGGACGGTCCCCGAGGAGCCGCGGTGGGGCGCCGAAGAAGCCACCACCCTGGACCTCGCCGAGCTCGGCCTGACGGAGATGCGAGCGCTCGACAGCGACGCGGCTCGTGATGCCGGAGTCAACGGCGTGGTGTTCGAGATGGGCCTGCCCGCTGTCGCCGACGCGGCGCGTGCCAGCAACGGCACCGAGGAACCCGCCTCCGTAGAGCTGGAGTTGGACTACAGCCGCTACGCCGACCTGTTCGGCGCGGACTGGGCGCAGCGGCTCACCGCCCGTCCGCTGGCCTCGGACGAGGTCGAACTCCACAGCGTGGTCAATGATCACGCCACCGAAACGCTGCGCGTCGAGCTCACCCTCTCTTCCGCCGAAGACGCGCCGACCGAGCTGCTGTTGGCGGCCGAACCGGCCGGCGCCGGAGCCGGCGGTGACTTCACCGCGACCGACCTGTCCCCCACCGGAGAATGGACGCACGGCGGATCCTCCGGCGGCTTCGCCTGGTCGTACCCGATCGAGGTGCCCGGGACGCCGGGCGGCCTGGTCCCCGACCTGGCGCTCTCCTACTCCTCCCAGGACGTGGACGGCCGCACCGCGGCCACCAACAACCAGGCCAACTGGGTCGGGGACGGCTGGACGTTGTCGCCCGGGTTCATCGAACGCCGCTACATCGCCTGCGAGGAGGACAAGGGCAGTGGCGCCGTCAACCCGGCACACCCGGTGGGCGACCTGTGTTGGAAGCGGCACAACGCCACGCTCGTGCTCAACGGATCGGCCAGTGAGCTGGTCAGGGACGACGCCTCAGGCGCCTGGCGCAAGAAGAACGACGACGGCACCCGGATCGAGCTGCTCACCGGCGCGGAGAACGGCGACGACAACGGCGAGCACTGGCGGGTGACCGATCCGGACGGCGTGCGGTACCACTTCGGCCTGCACCGGCTTCCCGGTTGGAGCGAGGGGGACCGCACCACCGACTCCACCTGGACGGTGCCGGTCTTCGGGAACCACCCCGACGAGCCGTGCCACGCCGGCCAGTTCTCCGAGGCCTGGTGCCAGCAGGGCTGGCGTTGGAACCTCGACTACGTGGTCGATCCTCACGGCAACGCCATGTCCTACAACTGGGCACGGGAGACCAACCGCTACGCGCGTGCGATCAACGCCTCCTTCGAAGGGACCCCGACGTCCTATGTCCGCGGCGGCTATCTGAGGAGCGTTGAGTACGGCCTCCGATCGGACGCGCCGCTGGCCGGCCAGCCCGCCGGCCGTGTCGCCTTCGGCGTCACCGAACGCTGCCTGCCAGCCGACGGGGTCGACTGCGACTGGTCAGCCGTCGACGAGGACAGCGCATCCCACTGGCCAGACGTCCCCTTCGACCAGCACTGCGCCTCCGGCGCGGACTGCGAGGGCAACGCGTCCCCCTCCTTCTGGACGACGAAGCGCCTCACCGCGATCACCACCTACGCCCGGGTCGGCGACCAAGAGCAGAAAGTGGACTCCTGGGCACTGGACCAGAGCTTCCCCAGCACCGGAGACGGGAGCGCCCCCGCGCTGTGGCTGAAGTCGCTCACCAGGACCGGCCACACCGGCGAGGACATCACCCTGCCGCCGGTGACCTTCCGCGGCATCCAGCTTCCCAACCGGGTCGAGGGGGCCCTCGACCCGATCCCGCCGCTCAACCGCTACCGCGTGTACGCCATCGACACGGAGCCCGGCGGCACGATCGGCGTCACCTACACGGATGCCGACTGCGCGGCCGGTGACCTGCCCAACCCGGAGTCCAACACCCGTCGCTGCTACCCGGTGATCTGGTCTCCGCCGGACGCGCCGGCGCCCGACTTCGAGCCCTACCAGGACTGGTTCCACAGCTACGCGGTCGCGCAGGTCCTCGAATCCGACAACACCTCCGGCGCTCCGGTCGCGCGCACCGACTACCGGTACCCCGGTGGCATGGCGTGGAGCCGCAGCCAGGACGACTTCGTGGCCAGTGAGCACCGGGCGTTCGGCGAGCGCCGCGGCTACGCCCGCGTCCAGACTCTGACCGGTGATCCGGCGGAAGGCCCACAGACGCTCACCGAGACCCGCTACTTCCGTGGCGTGACAGGTCAGAGCGTGGAGGACAGCGAAGGGCACGGCATCGCCGACCACCCGGCGTACGCTGGGCTCGTCCGGGAGACGCTCACCTACCTCGGTGACGGCGGACCGTTGCTCGACGCGGTCGCCCACACCCCGTGGCGCTCGGCTGCCACCGCCACCCAGGCTCGCTCCGGCACGCCCGACCTGAACTCCTACCACGTGGACATCGCTACCGAGTCCGCCAGGGAACGGCTGTCGGACGACTCCTGGCGGCGTACCCGCATGACGACCAGCTTCGACGCCTTCGGTATGGTCAAGCAGGTCAATGACGAGGGCGACCTGGCCGTCACGGGCGACGAACGCTGCACCACCATCGCCTACGCCCGCAACGAGGACCTCAACCTCCTGTCTCCGGAGTCCGAGACCCGCACCGTGGCGTCCGCCTGTGGCGACACCCCGGATCTCCCGAACGACCTGGTCACCGCCGTGCGCAACTACCACGACGGGGCCACCACCCTCGGCGCGGCCCCTACTCGGGGCCTGGTCACCAGGACCGACGGCCTGAACCACGACGGCGAGGGCTTCCACACGGTCGGCACCTCCCGCTACGACGCGCACGGTCGTCTCACAGCCAGCACGGACGCCGACGGCAACGAGTCCACCGTGGCCTACACCCCGACCACCGGCCGGGCTCCCACCAGCACAGTGGAGACCAACGCCCTGGGCCACGCCACCGAGACACACTTCGACGCACGCCGCGGACTCGTCACCGCGATCAAGGACCCCAACGGGATCCGCACGGACGTCACCTACGACGCCCTCGGCAGGACCACCGCCGTCTGGCAGCCCGGCTGGACCAAGAGCGCCAACCCCAACAAGCCGTCCGCCAAATACAGCTACCGCGTCTCCACCAGCGACCCCAACGTCGTCACCACCGAAGCCCTGAACCACCAGGGCAACTACCACACCTCGCACGCCTTCTACGACGGACTGCTGCGCCCCCGGCAGACGCAGACCCCCGCGATCCAGGTCACCGACGGGCGACTGGTGACCACCGCCCACTACGACACCGCCGGCCGAGCCTGGCTCAACCACAGCCCGTACCACACGGCTGGCGCGCCCGACCGGACGCTCGTCACCGCCGGGGACAACGAGATCCCCGCCGCGACCCGCGTGGAGTTCGACGCGGCGGGGCGCCAGGTCGCCGAGATCGCGTTCCGCTACGGGGACGAGACCACCCGCACCACCACCGTCCACAACGGCGCCGAGTCGACCACCGTCATCCCACCAACCGGCGGCACCGCCAGCACCAGCATCACCGACGTGCTCGGGCGCACCGTCGAGCAGCGCTCCTACACCAACGCCGACCGCACCGAGTTCCAGAGCGCCACCTACCACTACGACGTGGCGGGGAACCTCATCGGCATGAGCGACGCGGCCGGCAACGACTGGAGCTGGGAGTACGACAAGCGCGGCAACCAGACGCTCGCCGACGACCCCGACAAGGGCCGAACCACCGTCAGCTACGACGCCCTGGACCGCCCCGTCTCGACCACCGACGCCCGCGGGATCACCCTGACCAGTGGCTACGACGCCCTGGGCCGCCCCACCACCCTCTCCGAAGGGGACGAGCTCCGCGCCGAGTGGACCTACGACTCCGTCAAGCTCGGCGCTCCCGCCACCAGCACCCGCTACGTCGCGGACGCCGCTTACACGACCAGCGTCAACGGCTACACCGACCGCTACCAACCCACCGGCACCACCGTCACCCTGCCCGAGAGCGAGGGCGCGCTGGCCGGCGACTACAGTTGGCGCTACACCTACAACGCCCGGGTCGGCCTGCGCGAGTCGGTCGTCCACCCGGCACTCGGCGGCCTCCCCCAAGAGCGAGTGACCACGGTATACAGCAGCCAGAACCTGCCGGTCCGCACCACGGCCGGACAGCAGATCCTGGTGGGCGACGTCCGCTTCGACGCCCTCGGCCGACCCATTCGCGCCGAGTACGGGCACCTCGGCCAGAAGGTCTACCAGACCTTCGACTGGGACGAGCACAACGGCCGCCTGACCCGGGCCACCGTCGACGGCGACATCGCACTACGCGTCCAGGACACCCGCTACGGCTACGACGACAACGGCAACGTCACCCGTGTCGCCACCACCGCCAACCAGGGCGAACAAGCCAGCAGCGAAACCCAGTGCTTCACCACCGACGTGCTCCGCCGGCTGACCGAGGCCTGGACCACCGCCAGCGGCGACGACGACTGCGCCGCCGGCGCCAGCCCCGCCAGCGTGGGCGGTCCCGACCCCTACTGGCACAGCTACACCTACGACCTCACCGGCAACCGGGTCAACGAGACCCAGCACACCACCACCGCCAGCGGTACGGACATCGTCCGCGACTACACGGTGGGCGAAGCGGGCGAGAGCGCCCCCAACTCGCTGCGCTCGGTGAGCACCGACGGCGGCCCCCAGGACGGCACCACCGAGACCTTCGAGCACGACCAGGCCGGCAACCTGGTCGAACGCGCCGGGGTCCGCGACCAAACCCTCGCCTGGAACCCCGAAGGAAACCTGGAGACCGTCACCGAGAACGGCACCAGCACCGACTACGTCTACACCGCCGAAGGCGACCGACTCCTGACCCACCACGCCGACGGCTCGGCCACCGCCTACCTCCCCGAAGGAACAGAACTCAACCTGAGCCCCGGCGGCACGAAGACCGCGCTGCGCTACTTCACCCACGGCTCCGACACCGTCGCCGTTCGGGACAGCGGCAACAACAACGCCATCAACTACCTCATCCCCGACCCCCAGGGCACTGCCATGCTCGCCGTTACCTGGGGAGCCGCCCAACTCGTCCAACGCCGCAAGCAGTTGCCATTCGGCGGCCAACGCGGCGAGACGTCCGCGGCCTGGCCAGGCGATCAGGGATTCCTCGGCGGCACCACCGACCCCACCGGCACCACCCACCTCGGCGCCCGCGAATACGAGCCACAACTGGGCCGATTCATATCCGTCGACGCCCTCCTGCTCACCGCCGACCCCCGCCAGCACAACCCCTACCAGTACGGCAACAACAACCCCCTCACCTTCTCCGACCCCACCGGCGAAGCCTTCGAGGAATGCCGCAGCGGCCAGTACAAGTGCAACTACAACCGCAAGGGCAAGCTCACCGGCGTCGAATACGGCAATAACTACGAGAAGATCACCCGCTCCGTCGGCGGCACCCCCGCCCCCCGCTACATCCAACAGAAGCAACGCCTCCAGTACGCCTGCGCCAAAGACCCCGGCTGCACCGGAACCGCCCAACAACAGACCGCACGAGCCGAACAGGCACGCGCCGCACAACGAGCAGCTGAGCGAGCGGCAGCAGAAGCCCAGCGAGAACAACAGAGCAAGCGCGCCGACTTCATGACCAGTCTGCTCGCCGGCGACTGGCTCGGAGTCGCCGACGCCACCGTGCGAGGCGGTATGGACTGGTTCAACGAGAGCGTGAAGGATCCTGTCATAGGCTGGATAGAGCGCCACGAGGGCCCACTCCGTTGGTTGGGGCACGAGGCAGTCTCCATCGGCGTTGGCTTCGTCGCGGGCGGTGCCGCGGTAGCGGTTTGTGGCGCCACAGCGGGATTGGCCTGCGTACTCGCGGTTGGTGGTGCCGCTGGTCTCGTCGTCGGCACCGGAGCTCACACAGGCTTGGCCGCAGCGACTGGTGAAGAAGTCACCGCCGAAAACGTAGTGGAATGGGGACGTACCTCACTACATGATGGCATGTTCCAAGGTTGGTTCCTGGACAAGTTCGAGATGCGACCCGGTAAGTACGCGTGGACACAGTTCCAGAACTGGAGGAGTCGGTAATGAGTACACGTATACGCACGGCACTACGCTGGGGGGCCTTCTGGGCGGTAGGCAGTTACGGGGTGCTGGTCACCCTTGGCAATGGCTGGGGTGAAGCGGCAGCCGTGTACTTGGGCGGCGCGGTGGTGTGCGTAGGTATTGGGTTGGTAGTGGGAGTGGCCTCCTTCGGCCTGGCTGGGCGGGCGCTACAGAGACGTACGGCACAACCCGACATGGTCGATGCTCAGATCATCGGGGGCCGCAGGGGCTTTCTGTCGGAGGGCAAGCGGCGAGTGCACATGGGAGATCAGGCATACGAACTCGTGTTCACGGGACAGGGGGAACATATCCGGGCCACGCTGCACGACGCTTCGGGGCGAGATATAATAGCTATTCCCGGACTTCCTGTTTCCCCTCGATCCATCGACCGCCGATTGCGCAAAGCATCACTGACCGGGACATGGACCCCCCCGGACGAGGACGCCCGAGAAATCACCCTTTTCAGGGGGGCGGAAACCGTGGAAATTCACGTCCAGAATGCATCCGATATAGTCGGTTACCGAGTGGGGGTAGGATCGCTTAACATAAAGTCAGAACAGATCCTCGTAGGCGATTTGGTCGGATGGCGAGTTAGGGAACGTGCCATCAAGGAACACGGGCCGGTGTGCGCCTTGGTCCTGCTCACCAAGTTGCATCGTCTAGCCCAGAGCATCAACTAAGCGGTCAGGATCGAACGGGATTTTTTCACCCTGCGCCGACTCACCTCCCAATTATCGATGCGACCTCACATCCATTGCCGGCACCGGCATGAGGAATCGATCGGGCCTATTGAAGTTTTGAGGTGACAGGCAAGGTTACGCGGCTCGAGTCAGCTACTTAAGGTTGCTGATCCAATCGATATTGGCAGATTCATCACGCTGGGGAAACGTTACGGCGTATGTTGAGCTCCGGGACGGTGTGGTGCGCGTGGCCCGGCACCGTGAGGTGCCGCCCCAGGCTCGTCCAGGTCGCGAAGGATGCTCAGATCAACGCATCCCACTGAAATCCTGGCTCCGTGAGGGCAAACACTACGAACGTCCCCACCCGGTTGCTGCTGCCTCCGCTCCGGAGAATGCGGATCTGCATGCAGCGCGCCGTAGGATCGGGCAGCTGGAGCAGGAGAACGAAGTCACGCGGAGGGCTGCGGCGTATTTTGCGCAGGCGCGTATTCCGGGACAATGATCTACCCGCTCGTCCGTGAACTGGCCGCTGACAAAATCCCCGTGGCGGCGACATGTAGGGTTTTAGGAATCACCCGCCAGTCATTTTACCGGTGGCTGGATAGTCGGTATCGAGGGCAGATAACGCGGTCATGGAGCCGTTCTCCCCCTTCTGTAGCAGAACGTCCGTAAACCGCTGATCCTAGACCACTCGCGAAGAGCTCCGGATGACGATCCTGACCTACATGGGAAGGGCCTCCCGCCGCCGCAGACGCCAAGGATCGAGCAGGGCCGGTCTGATCGATGCCTGCCTGCTTGTCTCTGGACACCGGTGATCGAGCCCGCAGTCACGCATTCGACTTCCCTAGCGGCTGGCATAGTTTGTCCGCCAGAGCGGACAGCAAGATCAGTGCGCATAGTGCTGCCTGTTCGTCGGACAGGTCGGGACCCACTCGCTAACCCGGGGCGTCTCGAACGGCCAAGTGTGCTGGCTCCGGAACGAATCTTCAGACGGCGCTTCACAGTTGTGGCGGTGGGCGACGAAGAAGAGCGAGATTGTCGATGTAGCCGGAAGATTTCAAGTCCAGTGAGACGGTCGTGATGCTATGAGGTTTGTGGTGTGGGTACCCTGCGTTTGGCTGGGTCGTTGATCCATGCCTGCTGGGGTATCAGGGGTGGTTGGGGGCGGCGGCCGAAGCGTTCGGGGTGGCGGGCGTATGCCTCGGTGAGGGTGAGCGCCCGCTGGTCGCGGACTTCCTCGGCGGTGCCGAAGTGCACGCTGGCTGGTGTGTGCCAGCCGATGCCCGAATGGCGGTGCTCGTGGTTGTAGTACGCGATGAACGCGTCGAACCACTCGCGGGCATGGGCCAGCGAGTCGAACCGTTCGGGGTAGTCGGACATGTATTTCGTGGTTTTGAAGTGGGCCTCGCTGTAGGGGTTGTCGTTGGAGGTCTTCGGCCGTGAGTGCGACCGGGTGACGCCGAGGTCGGTCAGCAGCTGCGAGACCTTCTTCGAGGTCATGGACGTGCCGCGGTCCGCGTGCACGGTCTCGGGCACGATGCCGTTGCGGGCGATGGTCTCGCGGAGCAACTCCTCGGCGCGTGCGGCTGATTCGGCCCGTTCGACGGTGTGGCCGACGATGTAGCGGCTGAAGATGTCGATGATGACGTAGGCGTGATACCAGACGCCCTTGACCGGTCCGGCCGCCTTGGTGATGTCCCAGGTGAACACCTGCGAGGGTGCGGTGGCGACCAGTTCGGGCACCGTCTTCGCCGGGTGGGTGGCCTGGCGGCGGCGCTCGCCGGACTGCCCCTTGGCGCGCAGGATCCGGTACATCGTGGAGACGGAGCAGTGGTAACGCCCGGCATCCAGCTCGCGGGCCCAGATCTGCGCGGGTGGCAGTTCGGCGTACTCGCCCGAGTTCATCAGCTCCAGGACCGCCGCCCGCTCCTCGGGTGTGAGGGATGAGGGCTGGACCTGTGGTTTCCTGGGCTTTCGCTCGGGCGGGGGCCGCAGCCGGCGGTAGTGGGTGGCCCGGGAGCGGCCGGTCAGCCGGCAGGCCGCCGTGATACCGAGCTCGCCCTCGACGCCGGTGAACGCGACATCGGCCACCGGGTCGGCGGCAGCGTTCAGTCCGCGCCCTCGGAGATCATTTCCAAGAGCGCGGAAGCTTTTCCCATGACTTCCAGCGCGGCCTTGTTCCGGGCCAGTTCCTTCTCTAGCCGTTCCACCTGGCGGCGCAGTCTCTCGTTCTCCGCCTCGGCCGCCGGCTTCTTCGGCCTCGCCGGACTGGTCCGCCGGTCGACCAGCTTCTCCAGGGCCCCCGCATCCCGCGCGGCCCGCCATTCCTTGACGTGCGAGTGGTACAGCCGCTCGCGGCGCAGGACCGCGCCCTTCTCGTTCTTGGGCGCGGCGTCGTACTCGTCCACGATCCGCAACTTGTACGAGGGACTGAAAGTGCGGCGCTTCGGCCGGGCAACCGGGTCTGGTCCGGAAGGATCGGTGCTGGTCATGAGGGGGTGGTTCTCCTGTCATGCCCTCTCAGGCTAACCCGACGAAGCGGGACGTCTCACCCAAGGCTGACAGAGAGGGAGCCGGCGCCGGCCCCATCCGCCTGTGCCACGCCGCGCCCCACGCCCCCAACTCGGCGCCTCAGAGCACCTTCAGCGGCAGCAGCTTCTTGCCCGTCGGGCCGATCTGGATCTCGGTCTGCATCTGGGGGCAGACGCCGCAGTCGAAGCAGGGTGTCCAGCGGCAGTCCTCGACCTCGGTCTCGTCGAGGGCGTCCTGCCAGTCGTCCCAGAGCCAGTCCTTGTCGAGGCCGGAGTCCAGGTGGTCCCAGGGCAGGACCTCCTCGTAGCTCCGCTCGCGGGTGGTGTACCAGTCGACGTCGACGCCGAAGGGCTTCAGGGCCGGCCCGGCGCAGTCCATCCACTGTTCGTAGGAGAAGTGCTCCCGCCAGCCGTCGAACCGGCCGCCCGCCTCCCAGACGGCGCGGATGGCGGCGCCGACGCGGCGGTCGCCGCGGGAGAGGAGGCCCTCGACGATGCCCGGCTTGCCGTCGTGGTAGCGGAAGCCGATGGAGCGGCCGTAGCGCTTGTCCTCGCGGATGGCGTCGCGCAGCTTGCCCAGCCGGGCGTCCGTCTCGGCGGCGGACAGCTGCGGCGCCCACTGGAACGGGGTGTGCGGCTTGGGCACGAACCCGCCGATGGAGACGGTGCAGCGGATGTCGTTGGAGCCGGAGACCTCGCGGCCCTTGGCGATGACCCGGGTGGCCATGCTGGCGATCTCCAGCACGTCCTCGTCGGTCTCGGTGGGCAGCCCGCACATGAAGTAGAGCTTCACCTGCCGCCAGCCGTTGCCGTAGGCGGTGGCCACGGTGCGGATCAGGTCCTCCTCGGAGACCATCTTGTTGATGACCTTGCGGATGCGTTCGCTGCCGCCCTCCGGCGCGAAGGTCAGGCCGGAGCGGCGCCCGTTGCGGGTCAGCTCGTTGGCCAGATCGATGTTGAACGCGTCAACGCGGGTCGAGGGCAGGGAGAGACCGATCTTGTCCTCGGTGTAGCGGTCGGCGAGCCCCTTGGCCACGTCGCCGATCTCGCTGTGGTCGGCGGAGGAGAGCGACAGCAGGCCGACCTCCTCGAAGCCCGTGGCCTTCAGCCCCTTCTCGACCATCTCACCGATGCCGGTGATGGACCGCTCCCGCACCGGCCGGGTGATCATCCCCGCCTGGCAGAACCGGCAGCCGCGGGTGCAGCCGCGGAAGATCTCCACCGACATCCGCTCGTGCACCGTCTCGGCGAGCGGCACCAGCGGCTGCTTCGGGTAGGGCCACTCGTCGAGGTCCATCACGGTGTGCTTGGAGACCCGCCACGGCACGCCGGACCGGTTGGGCACCACCCGGGCGATCCGCCCGTCCGGCAGGTACTCGACGTCGTAGAAGGCCGGCACGTACACCCCGCCGGTGCGGGCCAGCCGCATCAGCAGCTCGGTGCGCCCGCCGGGCCGCCCCTCGCGCTTCCAGTCCCGCACGATGTCGCTGATCGTCAGCACGGCCTGCTCACCGTCGCCGATGACGGCGCAGTCGATGAACTCGGCGATCGGCTCCGGGTTGAACGCGGCGTGCCCGCCGGCCACCACCACGGGGTGGTCCTCGGTACGGTCGGCCGCGCTCAGCGGCACGTCCGCCAGGTCGAGCGCGGTCAGCAGGTTGGTGTATCCCAGCTCGGTGGAGAACGAGACCCCCAGCAGGTCGAACGCGCCGACCGGGCGGTGCGCGTCCACCGTGAACTGCGGCACCCCGTGCTCGCGCATCAGCGCCTCAAGGTCGGGCCAGACGCTGTAGGTGCGCTCGGCGAGCACCTCGGGCCGCTCGTTGAGCACCTCGTAGAGGATCATGACGCCCTGGTTCGGCAGGCCGACCTCGTAGGCGTCCGGGTACATCAACGCCCAGCGGACCTCCGCGGCGTCCCAGTCCTTGACGGTGGAGTTCAGCTCACCGCCGACGTACTGGATCGGCTTCTGGACGTGCGGGAGGAGCGCCTCCAGGCGCGGGAAGACCGACTCGATGGGCATGGCTTACGTCTTTCGCGACGAAGAACGACTCCGCCCGGCCCCGGAAACGGGCGCGGGCCCCGGCGGGCGTCGATCAGGCTGACGAAGGCTGGACCAGTCAGCCTACCGGCCCCCGGCGACCCCCCGGGTCCACCGGCCGGCCGGCCCACCCGGGCCGGCCGCCGCCTCAGGCCGCGACCGGCCGTTTCATCCGCACGGACTGGAGCAGCCCTATGGCGATCCACACCGCGAACATCGCCGTCCCCCCGTAGGAGAGGAACGGCAGCGGCACTCCGGCCACCGGCATGATGCCCAGCGCCATCCCGATGTTCTCGAAGCACTGGAAGGCGAACCAGGCGACGATGCCGGCCGCGATGATCGTCCCGTACAGCTCGGAGCTGGTCCTGGCGATGCGCAGCGCCCGCCACAGCACGATGCCGATGAGCGCGATGATGCCGCCGGCGCCGACGAAGCCCAGCTCCTCGCCGGCCACCGTGAAGATGAAGTCGGTGTGCTGCTCCGGCACGAACTGCCCGGTGGTCTGGGTGCCCTGGAAGAGCCCCTTGCCGTCCAGCTGGCCGGAGCCGATGGCGATCCTGGCCTGGTTGGTGTTGTAGCCCACGCCCGACGGGTCGCGGGACGGGTCGGCGAACGCGGCGAACCGGTCGAGCTGGTACTGGTCCAGCACGCCCAGCGTCCAGACCAGCACGGCGCCGAACACCCCGGCGAGCATCAGCCCGATCGACCACTTCAGGGAGGCGCCGGAGGCCAGCAGTATGCCGAGCACGATCATGCTGAGCACCATGGCCATGCCCATGTCGTCCACGACGACGATGCAGAGTGGGGCCCCGGCCAGCGCCAGCGACTGGAGCACGGCCCGCCGGCTCGGGTACTCGCGGTCGCCGGCGTCCACCTGGTCGGCCAGTATCACGGCCATCCCCAGGATGATCGCGATCTTGGCGAACTCACCTGGCTGGAGCGTGTACCCGCCGATGGAGAGCCAGGCGCGCTGCCCGTTGATCTCCGTGCCGAGCGGGGTGAACACCAGCAGCATGAAGAGCAGCGAGACGCCGTAGAAGAGCGGCACCGCGGAGCGCAGCCGGTGGTGGCCCAGCCACATCACGCCGATGGCGAGGCCGACGCCGAGCGCCAGGTTGATGCCCTGCCGGATCAGGAAGTAGTGCGGGTCGCCGCTGTTGATCTCGGTGCGGTTCCTGGTGGCCGACCAGACCAGCAGGATGCCCAGCACGGAGAGCGCCAGCGCGGCCAGCAGCAGCACCCAGTCGACGCGCCGCAGCACGGAGTCGCGGGCGATCAGCCGGCGCCAGGTACCCGGGTCGGGCGCCAGCCGGTCGACCTTGAGGTGGTGGTTGCTCAACGATGACCCTTACTCGTCTTCCCGCCGGGACTGCGTCTCCCGCTCGGGCGGGGCGTCGGCCAGCGGGGTCGGCGATGGGAGCGTCCAGGACGCCTGGGTGTCCTGGGGGGACGTGGCGCCCTCGGGCAGGAACTGCTCGGCACCGGGCGCCTCGCCCGCGTCGGCCTCGGAGCCGTCCGAGCCGTCGGAGCCGTCCGAGCCGTCGTCGCCGTCGGCGTCCGTGGAGCCCTCCGCACCGTCACGGTCCTCGTCGCCGTCCTCGTCGCCGTCCTCGTCGTCGACGGGGGCCGGCACGATCGCGCCGGTCTCGTCGATCTCCGGCAGCTCGGTGATCGGCTCCGGCAGCAGCGCCGCGTCCTCGTTGACGCCACCGCCCTGGACGCCGTAGATGGCCTCCCAGATGTGCCGGACCGCGTCACCCGAGGCGCCCGAGCCGGTGCCGGCCTGGGCGATGGTCATCACCACGGTGTAGTCGTCGGTGTAGGTGGCCAGCCAGGACGAGGTCTGCTGGTCGCCGGCGCCCTCCGCGGTGCCGGTCTTACCGCGCAGCGGGATCTCGTCCTGCGGCCAGCCGCCGAACTTCCAGGCCGCGCTGCCGCCCCCGACCATCACCCGCGCGGTGGCGTCCCGCAGGTCCCCGATGGTCTCGTCGTCGGCCGGCAGCTGGCCGGTGACCTGCGGCTCGAACTCCTCGATCACCCGCCCGTCGGCGCTGACCACGGCCTTGCCGACGGAGGGCTGGTAGAGCGTGCCGCCGTTGCCGATCGCCGCGTAGACGCTGGCCAGCTGGATCGGGGTGACCAGCACGTCGCCCTGGCCGATGGAGAAGTTGAGCATGTCACCGGCGCGCATCTTCATGCCCTCGGTGCAGTTCTCCCGGGCGATCCTGGCCGGGTAGTCGTCCCGGTCGGTCTCGGCGACCTCGCACCAGTTCTCCTGGTTGGCCTCCCAGTAGTCCTGCTTCCACTGCCGGTCCGGGATCCGGCCCGGCACCTCGTTGGGCAGGTCGATCCCGGTCTGGGTGCCGAGGCCGAAGCCGTGCGCGGTGTTGAAGAAGTAGTCGTTCGGCTCGTCCACCGGGTCGTTGCCGCCGTCCCGCTGCCACTCGCGGTGCGCCAGCCCGTAGAAGACGGTGTTGCAGGAGACCTCCAGGGCCTGCTCCAGGGTGATCGGGCCGTAGGAGGAGGACTCGAAGTTGCGGAACGTCTGCCCGCCGATGTCGTAGGAGGACGAGCAGTCGTAGCGGCCGTGGAAGTCGTGGCCGGCGTTGACCGCGGCGGCCGAGCTGACCACCTTGAACGTCGAGCCGGGCGGGCCCTGGCCCTGGATGGCCCGGTTGATCAGCGGGTCGTTGGCGTCCTCGTCGGTGAGCCGGGCGTACTCGTCGCTGGAGATGCCGCCGACCCAGACGTTCGGGTCGTAGTCGGGAGCCGAGGCCATCGCGAGCACCCGGCCTGTGCCGTTCTCCAGCACCACGGCGGAGCCGGAGTCCGCCTCGTAGTTCCGGCCCGTGATGTCGTCGTGGGTGTTCTGGGCCCGCTCCATGGCGGCCACCAGCTCCTCCTCGACCACGGCCTGGAGCCGGGAGTCGAGGCTGGTCACCACGTTGGCGCCGGCCATCGCCGGGTCGTTCTCGGCCTCGCCGAGGACCCGGCCGAACTTGTCCACCTCGTAGCGGGTCACGCCGGACTCGCCGCGCAGGTAGCCGTCGTAGGTGCGTTCCAGCCCGGACCGGCCGATCTGGTCGGAGCGCAGCAGCGGCGAGTCGCCGTCCTCCGACTCGGCGACCTCCTCGTCGGTGACCGGGGAGAGGTAGCCGAGGACCTGCGCGGTCCTTGAGCCCTCGGGCGAGGGGTAGCGGCGGACCGCGGTGGGCTCCGCGCTCACCCCCGGGTACTCCTCGGACCGCTCCCTGATCTGCAGGGTCTGCTCGGTGGTGGCCTCGTCGGTGATCGGGATCGGCTGGTAGGGGGAGCCGTTCCAGCAGGGCTGCGGGGTCTGCGCGTCGCAGAGCCGGACCCGGCCCGCGACCTCCTCCGCCGGCAGCTCCAGCAGCTCGGCCAGGTCGGCCAGCACCTGCTCGCCGTCGTCGGGCAGCTTGGACAGCTCCGTGCGGTCCACCGAGACCACCAGCCGGGTCTCGTTGTCGGCGATCGGCACGCCCCTGGCGTCCACGATCGAGCCGCGCACGGCTGGCTGCACGACCTGCTGGACGTGGTTGCCCGCGGCCTCGGCCGCGAACTCGTCACCCTGCCGGATCTGCAGGTACCACAGCCGCCCGCCGAGGGTCAGCAGCAGCGAGAAGACCAATATCTGGATGACGACCAGCCGGATGGTGATCCGCGAAGTCCGGCCGGTTTCGGGGATGTTGGTCACAGTCGCTTGACTCCCTTGATGCGCCCCGCCCGGTTCCGCGCGGAGCGGCTCAACAGTGGGGAACGCTTGCCGGCGCGCGCCGCCCGGCCGTAACGGCTCCGGCGCTGGGCGCGCGGGCGCATCCCCGCGCCCGCTCCCGACAGCCAGCTGAGCGGGTTGTCCGAGCCGCCGCCCGAGCCGTCGCCGGAGAGCGGGTCCCCCTCGGGCCGCCGCGCCGCGGCCATCACCAGGGGCACCACGAACGGGGCCAGCAGCAGGTCGTAGAGGGTCGCGGTGAGCAGCAGGCTGGTCAGCCCGACGCCCCGGGCCGGGGTGTCACCGACCAGCGCGCCGACACCGGCGTAGAGCAGCGTCGAGCTGAGCGCGCCGCCGGCGACCACCAGCATCGGCACGGTCGCCGACCGGTGCTGGCCGTTCTCCGGCTTGGTCAGGCCGGCGGCGTAGCCGATCACGCAGAGCACCAGCGCGTAGCGGCCGACCGCGTGGTCGGCCGGCGGGGCCAGGTCGGCGAGCAGGCCGGCGGCGAAGCCGACCCACGCGCCGCCGGTGTGCCCGTAGACCAGGGCCAGGCCGAGCACGGTCAGCAGCAGCAGGTCCGGCACCGCGCCGGGCAGCCCGAGCCTGGCCAGTATGGTCACCTGCGCCATCAGCGCGACGAAGATCAGCACCGCGGCCAGCAGAGTGCGGTAGAGGCGCATGGTCAGCTCCTGCTCGCTGCGTCGTTCCGGTCACGGCCGGGCGCCAGGGCGCCCAGCTCGGCGCCGTCGCCCGCCGCCCCGCCGTCGCCCCGGTTCTCGTTCTCGTCCGCGCCGGGGTCGTCCGGGTCGTTGCCCGGCGGCGGCGCGAGGCCGTCGGGCTCAGGGAACTCGTCCACCGGCCCCGAGTCGGCCCCGCCCTCGCCGGTGCCCTCGCCGGCCCCGGACTCGCCCGCCCCGGACTCGCCGGCCCCGGACTCCTCGCGGGCGGCCCGCTGCTCCACGTCCTCCGGCCGCGGGGGCAGCACCGAGTCCCGCGGGTTGTCCCGCGGTGGCTCCACCACCACGCCGACCAGGTCCAGCTGGGTGAAGGAGACGTAGGGGCGGACCTGCACGGTGCGGGTCAGGTCGCCGTTGGACCGCTCGACGCTGACCACCTCGCCGACCGGGACGCCGGGCACGAACGGCGTGTTGTCGGCCGAGCCGAAGGTGACCATCCGGTCGCCCTGCCTGACCTCGGCCCGCTGGTTGAGCAGCTGCACGTCCAGCGTGTTGTCGCCGCGGCCGGTGGCGAAGCCCAGCTCCTCGCTGTCCTCCAGCCGGGTGCCCACGGTGAAGCCCGGGTCGTTGGCCAGCAGCACGGTGGACGTGCCGGTGGCGACGGTGGTGACGCGGCCGACCAGGCCGTCGCCGTTGAGCACCGTCATGTCCTTGGCGATGCCGTCCTCGCTGCCGGCGTCGATGGTGACGGTCCAGGAGAAGCCCTGGCCGGCGCCCACCGCGATGACCTGGGCGCCGACGATGCCGTACCGGCCGGCGCCGGCGGTGCGCAGCAGCTCGTCCAGTTGTGCTATCCGCGAGTCG
Source organism: Streptomyces chisholmiae (assembly GCF_031845445.1). Taxonomy (NCBI): domain Bacteria; kingdom Bacillati; phylum Actinomycetota; class Actinomycetes; order Kitasatosporales; family Streptomycetaceae; genus Streptomyces; species Streptomyces chisholmiae. Next base: position 99,360 of record NZ_JAVREO010000015.1, read on the forward strand.
CGGTGCGCGTCGCTGCCCAGCTCCTGGCGCAGCTCGGCGTTCTCCCGCTCCAACTCGCTGATCCGGTCGTGCCGGTCACCGGACTCGCGAACCGCGGCGATGGCGTTGGCGACCGGGTCGACGGCACCGGCGACGCCCTCCTCCACCGGGCCGAAGAAGGACGCGGCGGCCTCCCGCGGGCCGTTGAGCGGGGAGTTGTCCCCGCCCCTGATGTCCATCGTGATCAGCGCGAAAGCGATGGAGACCAGCAGTACGAGAAGCAGCCGGCTCTCTCGGGTGTCCCTCACGTGCGGCGGCCGTGCCTTTCTGGATCGATCAGACGAGTCCCGGACCCGCCCGGCTCTGGCGGACGGCCCGGCCAACGTTCCGCGGGGGCGGGCGGCACCGCCCGCCCGGACGGTCCGCCCGAGCGGGGGGCGCTAGCGCCTGGGCTGGGCGTCGAGCACCTGCTGGAGCGCCTCGAACTCCTCGACGCACTTGCCCGAGCCGAGCGCGACCGAGTCCAGCGGGTCCTCGGCGATGTGGATGGGCATCCCCGTCTCCTGCCGGAGCCGCTCGTCGAGGCCGCGCAGCAGCGCGCCCCCGCCGGTGAGCACGATGCCACGGTCCATCACGTCGCCGGACAGCTCGGGCGGGCACTTGTCGAGCGTGGTCTTGACGGCGTCCACGATCGCGTTGACCGGCTCCTCCATCGCCTTGCGCACCTCGGCCGAGGAGATGACCACCGTCTTCGGCAGGCCGCTGACCAGGTCACGGCCGCGGATCTCGGTGTGCTCGTCCTGGTCCAGCTCGTACGCGGAGCCGATGGTGATCTTGATGTTCTCGGCGGAGCGCTCGCCCAGCAGCAGGCTGTACTCCTTCTTGATGTGCTGGATGATCGCGTTGTCCAGCTCGTCGCCGGCGACCCGGATCGACTGCGCGGTGACGATGCCGCCCAGCGAGATCACCGCGACCTCGGTGGTGCCGCCGCCGATGTCCACCACCATGTTGCCGGTGGCCTCGTGGACCGGGAGGCCCGAGCCGATCGCCGCGGCCATCGGCTCCTCGATGATGTGCACCTGCCGGGCGCCGGCCTGGGTGGACGCCTCGATGACCGCCCGGCGCTCGACGCCCGTGATGCCCGAGGGCACGCAGACGACGACCCGGGGACGGGCGAGGTAACGGCGCTTGTGGATCTTGAGGATGAAGTAGCGGAGCATCCGCTCGGTGATCTCGAAGTCGGCGATCACCCCGTCCTTGAGCGGACGGACGGCCACGATGTTGCCGGGGGTGCGGCCGATCATCTTCTTCGCCTCGGCACCTACGGCGAGAATTCCCCCCGTGTTGGTGTTGATCGCGACGACGGACGGCTCGTTGAGGACAATCCCTCGACCCCTGACGTACACCAGCGTGTTGGCCGTCCCGAGGTCGACTGCCATGTCACGACCGATGAACGACATATTGTTCGCCATTGGGATGCATCTGGCCTTCCAGCTGGAACGTTGTGTGCGGAGCGGGTGGTGGAGGTGCGCTGGTCCGCGTGCGGGGCCTCTCCCGCCGAGGGGAGAAGAGGCGCGGCAGTGTCAATCGTAGCCACGGCCGGGCCGCCGCGGAGCGCCGGAGCGCCGCTCTCGCCATTGTCGGCGGAACCGGCTCCACCCTCCATCATGGTGACGTCGCGTTTGGGTGAAGGGTTCCCCGCACCGACCTTACCGACCGCGGCGGAACATCGCATTCCGCCGGGCCGATCCGGCCGACGAACGCGCGGCCCGGTGACGGCCGGTCAGCGGGGCAGGTCGGGGAAGAAGATCTTCAACTCGCGCTCGGCGGACTCCTCCGAGTCCGAGGCGTGGATCAGGTTCTCCCGGACCACGGTGCCGAAGTCCCCCCTGATGGAGCCGGGTGCGGCGGCGATCGGGTCGGTCGGTCCCGCCATGGTCCGCAGTCCCTCGATGACACGCTCGCCCTCGACCACCAGCGCCACGCTCGGCCCGCCGGCCATGAACTCCAACAGCGGCTCGTAGAACGGCCGCCCGGCGTGCTCCGCGTAGTGCGTCTCCAGCGTGGCCCGGTCCAGGGTGCGCAGTTCGAGCGCGGTGATCCGCCAGCCCGCCTTGCGTTCCACCCGGCCGACGATCTCGCCGATCAGACCCCGACGGACCGCGTCCGGCTTGAGAAGGACGAGAGTGCGCTGGCTCATGGGGGCGGCTCCTCGGAGGAATCTCGTGAGTGGCGGGGAGGCTGCGCGACGGCGGGAGCACCTCGACGGGGTACCACCGTGGGCGCCGCGCGACCGGCACGCGCTCCGGCCCGACGGACCGACGGCGCGGGGCGCCTAACAGTACCCGGCCCGACGGCCTCCGCCCTACGCGGGGCCGGTCAACCGGCCGCCGCCCCCGCCTCCCTGGCCGCCCGCAGCTCGTCGATCCGGGCGCCGAAGTGGACGGAGGTCCACCACAGGCCACCGAACGCGATGCCCAGCACGAACATCGCCGGCAGCACCAGCCCGGACGCGAACAGCCCGACCTGGAGCGCCCAGCCCAGCCACACGCCCAGCGGCCGGCCGGCGATCGCGCACAGCACCAGGCAGAACGCCATGGCGATCCCGCAGACCCACCAGATGGTGCCCGTCGAGGCCGAGGAGAGCCGGGTCGCGGCCAGCCCGGCCAGGCCGATCACCAGGAACTCGCCGACCAGCGTGCTGGCGCAGAGGGTACGCATCAGCGGCCCCGCTTCAGCAGCAGCCGGGCCTCGCCGACGGTGATCACCGAGCCGGTGACCAGCACCCCGGCCGCCGCGTACTCGTGCTCCTCCTCGGCCAGCGACACCGCGGCCTCGATGGCGTCGTCCAGACGCGGCTCGACCACCACCCGCTCGGCACCGAACACCTCCACCGCGACCGCCGCCAGCGCGTCCACGTCGACGGCGCGCTGCGAGGTGTTGCGGGTCACCACCAGCTCGGTGAAGACCGGCTCGAAGGCCTCCAGCAGGCCCCGCACGTCCTTGCCCTCGGTGGCCCCCACCACGCCGATCAGTCGGCTGAAACCGAACGCCTCGGTGATCGCCTCGGCGGTGGCCAGCGCGCCGCCCGGGTTGTGCGCCGCGTCCAGCAGCACGGTGGGGCTGGAGCGCACCACCTCCAGGCGGCCGGGCGAGGTGACGGCGGCGAACGCGGCGCGCACCACCTCCTGGTCCAGCGGCGCGGCCGGCCGGCCGTCGCCCACCCCGAAGAAGCCCTCCACGGCGGCCAGCGCGACCGCCGCGTTGTGCGCCATGTGCGCGCCGTGCAGCGGGAGGAAGATCTCCGGGTACTCGCCGCCCAGGCCGCGCAGCGTCAACAGCTGCCCGCCGACCGCGACCTCGCGGGCCAGCACGCCGAACTCCATGCCCTCCCTGGCGACGGTGGCGTCCACCTCGACGGCCCGCCGCAGCACCACGGAGGCGGCGTCCACCTGCTGTTGGGCGAGGATGACGCGGGCGCCCGGCTTGATGACGCCGGCCTTCTCGACCGCGATCCGCTCCGGGGTGTCGCCCAGCCGCGCGGTGTGGTCCAGGCTGATCGGCGTCAGCACGGCGACCGAGCCGTCGATCACGTTGGTGGCGTCCCAGCTGCCGCCCATCCCGACCTCGACCACGGCGACATCCACCGGGGCGTCGGCGAAGGCGGCGTAGGCCATGCCGGTGAGCACCTCGAAGAACGACAGCCGGTGCTCCTGGGCCGCGTCCACCAGCTCCACGTAGGGCTTGATGTCCTGGTAGGCGGCGACGAACCGGTCGGCCGCGATCGGGGCGCCGTCCAGGCTGATCCGCTCGGTGATGGACTGGACGTGCGGGCTGCTGTAGCGGCCGGTGCGCAGATCGAATCCGGCCAGCAGCGCCTCGATCATCCGGGCGGTGGTGGTCTTGCCGTTGGTGCCGGTGATGTGGATGGCGGGGTAGGCCCGCTGGGGGTCGCCCAGCACGTCCATCAGCGCGCTCATCCGGCCCGTCGACGGGTCCAGCTTGGTCTCCGGCCAGCGGGCCAGCAGCTCCCGCTCGACCTCGGCGAGCGCGCGGTCCAGCTCCGGGTCCTCCGGCCGGGTCGGCAGCTCGCCGCCGGGCGGGGCGGCCAGCGCGCGCAGGGTGCGGCTGCCGGCCTCGATCACCGCCAGGTCGGGGTCACGGTCCCGCTCCTCGTCGACGATCCGCTCGAACGCGCCGGCGTCGGCCAGCTCATCGGCGGCCAGCTCATCGGCGGGCGGCGGGAAGGCGGAGCGGTCGTCCGGCTCCTGGCCGTCATCGGGGTGCGCGTCACTCACGGTCGCCAGTCTACGGAAGCCCCGGCGGGCTCCCCGGCCCCGGGCCGGCCGAGGAACGGCCGGCACCGGGCCCGGGGGCCGGCCGTCAGGCCGGCAGCTTCGCCAACTGGGCGGTGATCCGGGCGATGTCCGCCTCGGCCGCCTCCCGGCGGGCCCGGATCTTGGCGACCACCGGCTCCGGGGCCTTGCCGAGGAAGCCCTCGTTGCCCAGCTTGGCCGTGGTCTGCGCCAGCTCCTTCTCGGCCGCCGCGAGGTCCTTGGAGAGGCGCTTCCGCTCGGCGGCGAAGTCGATCGCGCCGGAGAGGTCGAGCGCGACCACCGCGTCGCCCACCGGGAGGGTGGCCGTCGCCGCGAAGGACTCGCCGGCCGGCTCCAGCCGCAGCAGGCTGCGGATGGCCGGCTCGTGCGCCGCCAGCCCCGTGCCGGCCAGCTCCAGGGTGGCCGGCACCCGCTGCCCGGGCTGGAGGCCCTGGTCGGCCCGGAACCTGCGGACCTCGGTGACCAGCTGCCGGACGGCGGCCAGCTCGGCCTCGGCCGCGGCGTCCCGGAAGCCGGAGTCGGTCGGCCAGTCGGCGATCACCACCGACTCGCCGCCGGTCAGCGTCGTCCACAGCTCCTCGGTGACGAACGGCACCACCGGGTGCAGCAGCCGCAGCGTGACGTCGAGGACCTCGCCCAGCACCCGCCGGGAGACCTCGGCCGGCCGGCCGCCGGCCGCGAAGGTGGTCTTGGACAGCTCGACGTACCAGTCGAAGACCTCGTCCCACGCGAAGTGGAAGAGGGTGTCGCTCAGCTTGGCGAACTGGTAGTCGTCGTAGTAGGCGTCGGCCTCGGCGACCACCGAGTTCAGCCGGGACAGCACCCAGCGGTCGGCCGCCGACAGCTCCTCGGCGGCCGGCAGCGGGCCGGCCACCGTGGCGCCGTTGAGCAGGGCGAACCGGGTGGCGTTCCACACCTTGTTGGCGAAGTTCCTGGAGGCCTGGACCCAGTCCTCGCCGATCGGCACGTCCACGCCCGGGTTGGCGCCCCTGGCCAGCGTGAAACGGACCGCGTCCGATCCGTAGGCGTCCATCCAGTCCAGCGGATCGACCGCGTTCCCAAAGGACTTGGACATCTTCTTGCCGAACTGGTCACGGACCATGCCGTGCAGCGCGATGGTGTGGAACGGGGGGACGCCGTCCATCGCGTAGAGGCCGAACATCATCATCCGGGCGACCCAGAAGAAGAGGATGTCGTACCCGGTGACCAGGACGGAGTTCGGATAGAACTTGGCGACACTCTCGGTCCGCTCGGGCCAGCCCAGGGTGGAGAACGGCCAGAGCCCGGAGGAGAACCAGGTGTCCAGCACGTCCGTGTCCTGGTGCCAGCCGGGGCCGGCGGGCGGCTCCTCGTCCGGCCCGACGCAGCGCACCTCGCCGTCCGGTCCGTACCAGACCGGGATGCGGTGGCCCCACCACAACTGCCGGGAGATACACCAGTCGTGGAGGTTGTCCACCCACTCGAAGTACCGGCCGGCCATCTCCTTCGGGTGGATCGCCACCCGGCCGTCCCTGACCGCGTCCCCGGCGGCCTGGGCCAGCGGGCCGACCTTGACCCACCACTGCATCGACAGCCGCGGCTCGACCGTCGTCTGGCAACGCGAGCAGTGGCCGACGGAGTGCTGGTAGGGGCGCTTCTCCGCGACGATCCGCCCCTCGGCGCGCAGCGCGCCGACCACCGCGGAGCGCGCCTCCAGGCGGTCCAGGCCCTGGAACGGGCCGGGCGCGGTGATCACCGCGTGCTCGTCCATGACGGTCAGCTGCGGCAGGCCGTGCCGGCGCCCGATCTCGAAGTCGTTGGGGTCGTGCGCCGGGGTGACCTTGACCGCGCCGGTGCCGAACTCCGGGTCGACATGGGCGTCGGCGACCACCGGGATCGAGCGGTCGGTCAGCGGCAGCCGGATCTCCCGGCCGACGAGGTGGCGGTACCGCTCGTCGTCCGGGTGCACCGCGACGGCCGTGTCGCCGAGCATCGTCTCGGCCCGGGTGGTGGCGACCACCAGGGAGTCCTCGCCCTCGCCGTACCGGATGGAGACCAGCTCGCCGTCGTCCTCCTGGTACTCGACCTCGATGTCGGAGATCGCGGTCAGACAGCGCGGGCACCAGTTGATGATGCGCTCGGCGCGGTAGATCAGGCCGTCGTCGTAGAGGCGCTTGAAGATGGTGTTGACCGCGCGGGAGAGGCCCTCGTCCATGGTGAACCGCTCGCGCGACCAGGCGACCCCGTCGCCGAGGCGGCGCATCTGGCCGGAGATCGTCCCGCCGGACTCGGCCTTCCACTGCCAGACCCGCTCGACGAACGCCTCCCGGCCCAGGTCGTGCCGGGACTTGCCCTCCTTGGCCAGCTCCCGCTCCACGCGGTTCTGGGTGGCGATGCCCGCGTGGTCCATGCCGGGCTGCCAGAGGGTCTCGAATCCCTGCATCCGCTTGCGCCGGGTCAGCGCGTCAATGAGCGTGTGCTCAAAAGCGTGCCCCAAATGGAGACTTCCGGTCACATTGGGCGGCGGAATGACGATCGTGTACGGCTCTTTCTCGCTCTTGGCGTCCGCCTCGAAGTAACCGCGCTCTACCCAGCGCTCGTACAACTTCCCCTCTACGTCGGCCGGCGTGTACTGCGTCGGCAGATCTGCGGGGGCGCTGTGGTGCCCGTGGGCGGGCGGCTGAGTGTTCTCGGTCACGGCGGTAAGTCTAGAACGCCGTACTGACAGCCGTCGCACCAGTTGTTCACCGGCGCCGGGAGCGCCCGCCGCGGCCCCCGGCGGGCCGTCGGACATCCCCGCCGGAGTGGGCCGGATCGCATTCCGGAACGCGGCCGGCGAAGCCCGGTCAGGGCCGTCGGTATCGGTATCCCGAGCGCGATTGGGGTGGATGTACAGGAAGCCATCTGATCCGACAGGATGTGCGTGACGCAGACGACGCAGGGCTCTTGAGGTGAAGCAGCATGAGTCACAACCAGCCGGGTCCCTACGGGCAGCAGCCCCCGCCGGGGCAGCAGCCAGGGCAGCCCGGCCCGTACGGGGCGCCGCCGCAGGGCACACCGCCGGGCGGCCCCAACCCGTACGCGCAGGGCGGCGCCCCGGGCGCCCCCGGTGGTCCCGGATACGGCTACCCGCAGGCGCCGGGCGCCCCGGGCCAGCCCGGCCAGGTGCCGGGCCAGCCGGGTCCCTACGGCCAGCCGCAGCAGCCGGGCCCCTACGGGCAGCCGCAGGCGCCCGGCCCCTACGGCCAGCCCCCGCAGCCACCCGGCGGGTACCCGGGTCAGCCGGGCCAGCCCGGCCAGCCCCCCTACGGCCCGCCCCAGCCGGCCGGCGGTGGCGGGGGGAACAAGAAGCTGCTGCTGGGCATCGGCGGCGCGGTGGTCATCGCGGCGGCCGCCGTGGGCGCCTACTTCCTGATCTCCGGCGACGACGGCAGCGGCCCCGGCAGCGACCCGGACACCCGCTACGCGCTGGAGTTCCCCGAGACCTTCGGTGACTACTCGCTGGCCGAGCCGCCGTCCACCACCGAGGAGTTCTCCGAGGAGGAGCTGGCCCAGGCCGGCCTGGCCGACGCCGAGGGCAGCTCCGCCGTCTACCTGGGCGGCGTTCCCGCCGGCGAGGTCAGCGGCCCCGAGGACCTCCCCGCGCTCGGCACCGACGCCACCATCATGCTGACCGTCGGCATGTGGGGGCAGATCGACAGCCCCGAGGCCACCGTGGACGCGGTGCTCACCTTCGGCACCCAGGAGCTGGCCGGGGACGAGCTGACACTGGTCGGCGAGCCGCAGTCGATGAGCCCCGACGGCCTCGACGGCGCGGTCATGAAGTGCCAGGAGGCGGACACCGAGAGCATGTACACCGGCGGGACGGTGCGCGTGCCGCTCTGCATCTGGGCCGACTACAGCACCGCCGGCTTCACCGTCTTCCAGCCGCTGGCCGCCGGTTCCGACGGGATGTCGATGGAGCCCAGGGAGATGTCGCTGGACGAGGCCGCCGCGCACAGCGCGCAGCTGCGCACCGCCGCGCTGGTCGAGGCCGCCGCCCAGACCGGCGGCGAGGGCACCACGGAGGGCTCGACCGAGGGCACGACCGACGGCGTGGACGGCGTCCCCGTCCCGTAGCCGCCCGCGCCCACCCACCGGGCCGTGACGCGCGAGGGCCCGGGAGCGGCCAGACGGCTGCTCCCGGGCCCCGGCGCTCGGCCGGTCGGACGGGCGGCGCTGGCGCCGCCCGGCTCAGGCGGTCTTCTCGTGCGGCGGGACGGCCGCGTCCCGCTTGGCCAGCCGGGAACGCGGCACCAGCGTCGGGTTCACGTTGGACTTGACGACGTCCTCCGTGATCACCACCTGGCCGACGTCCTGCCGGGACGGCACCTCGTACATCACCGACATCAGCACCTCCTCCATGATCGCCCGGAGGCCACGGGCCCCGGTGCCACGGAGGATCGCCTGGTCGGCGATGGCCTCCAGGGCCGGCAGATCGAAGTCCAGCTCGACGCCGTCCAGCTCGAAGAGGCGCTGGTACTGCTTGATCAGGGCGTTGCGCGGCTCGACCAGGATGCGCAGCAGCGCCTCGCGGTCCAGGTTGTGCACCGAGGTGATCACCGGCAGCCGGCCGATGAACTCGGGGATCATGCCGTACTTCACCAGGTCCTCGGGGAGCGCGTCGGTGAGCAGCTCGGCGCTGCCGCGGTCCCGCTTGGAGCGGATGTCCGCGCCGAATCCGATGCCGCGGGCCCCGGACCTGGCCCGGATGATGTCGTCCAGGCCGGCGAAGGCACCACCGACGATGAAGAGCACGTTGGACGTGTCGATCTGGAGGAACTCCTGGTGCGGGTGCTTGCGCCCGCCCTGCGGCGGCACCGCGGCCGTGGTGCCCTCCAGGATCTTCAGCAGGGCCTGCTGCACACCCTCGCCGGAGACGTCCCGGGTGATCGACGGGTTCTCGCTCTTGCGGGCGACCTTGTCGATCTCGTCGATGTAGATGATCCCCTGCTCGGCCTTCTTGATGTCGTAGTCGGCCGCCTGGATCAGCTTGAGCAGGATGTTCTCCACGTCCTCGCCCACGTAACCCGCCTCGGTGAGCGCGGTCGCGTCGGTGATGGCGAACGGGACGTTCAGCATCCTGGCCAGCGTCTGCGCCAGCAGGGTCTTGCCGGAGCCGGTCGGGCCGAGGAGCAGGATGTTGGACTTGGAAAGCTCGATCTCCTCGTCCCTGGAGTGCTGGGAGTCACTGGCCCGCACCCGCTTGTAGTGGTTGTACACGGCGACGGAGAGCGCCTTCTTGGCGTCCTCCTGGCCGACCACATAGCTTTCCAGGAAGTCGTAGATCTCGCGCGGCTTGGGAAGCTCCCCCAGGTCGGAGTCCGGCGACTCGGCCAGCTCCTCCTCGATGATCTCGTTGCAGAGATCAATGCACTCATCGCAGATGTAGACCCCCGGGCCCGCGATGAGCTTCTTCACCTGTTTCTGACTCTTGCCGCAGAACGAGCACTTGAGCAGATCGCCGCCATCACCGATGCGTGCCACGAGGTGCTTCCCCTTCGACTGCGCACCGCCGGGGCGACGGTGCCGAGTGCTTACTGAAGACGACGGTACCTCTTCGGCCCGGTGGAATGGTCCCCCTTGACGGGAATCCCCCTGGGCGGGGCCTTCCCGTCAAAGGGGACGAGGCCGATTCTGGTGCCGAATGTGTGATCCGGCACAGGTACCGACAGTGGCCTGGAACTAGTCGGCCGTGGAGGTGCGGGTGGTGATGATCTGGTCGATCAGGCCGTAGTCCTTCGCCTCGTCGGCGGTGAGGATCTTGTCCCGCTCGATGTCGTCGCGGATCTGCTCGATCGGCTTGGTGGAGTGCTTGGCCAGCATCTCCTCCAGCTGGGTGCGCATCCGCTGCACCTCGCGGGCGGCGATCTCCAGGTCGGAGACCTGGCCGCGGCCGGTCTCCGAGTACGGTTGGTGGATCAGGACCCGGGAGTTCGGCAGCGCCATCCGCTTGCCCGGGGTACCGGCGGCCAGCAGCACGGCGGCGGCCGAGGCGGCCTGGCCCATGCAGACCGTCTGGATGTCGGGCTTGACGAAGACCATCGTGTCGTAGATCGCCGTCAGCGCGGTGAACGAGCCGCCCGGGCTGTTGATGTAGATCTGGATGTCCCGGTCCGGGTCGATGGACTCCAGACAGAGCAGCTGGGCCATCACGTCGTTGGCCGAGGCGTCGTCGATCTGGACGCCGAGGAAGATCACGCCCTCCTCGAAGAGCTTCGCGTACGGGTCGTACTCGCGCACGCCCTGCGAGGTGCGCTCGACGAAGCGCGGGATGACGTACCGGGACTCGGCCGGCAGCCGGTCGTAGAGGCCGGAGCCTGGGAACTTCTTCATGGGTCTGTGTACCGCCTTGGGTCTAGGCTTGCGAACGGTCGGCGAGCGTCGGTCGGGTCGGCGAGCTGCGGGCTCAGGCGCCCGTGCCGCCACCGCCCGTGATGTCCGCCGCGCTGGTGATGACCCGGTCCAGCAGGCCGTAGTCCCGCGCCTCCTCGGCGGAGAACCAGCGGTCCCGGTCCGCGTCCCGCTCCCACTGCTCCTCGGAGACACCCGAGTGCTGGGCCGACAGCTTGGCCATCTTGCGCTTGGTGCGCAGCAACTGCTCGGCGTGGATCCTGATGTCCGTGGCGGAGCCGGCCAGTCCGGCGGACGGCTGGTGGATCAGCACCTCCGCGTTGGGCAGCGCGTAGCGCTTGCCGGGGGCGCCCGCCGTCAGCAGGAACTGCCCCATCGAGGCGGCCAGGCCCATGGCGATGGTGACCACGTCGTTCTTGACGTACTGCATGGTGTCGTAGATGGCCATGCCGGCCGAGATCGAGCCGCCGGGGCTGTTGATGTAGAGATAAATGTCCCTGTCCGGATCGGCGGCGAGCAGCAGCAGCTGCGCCGTGATCCGGTTCGCGATGTCATCGTCCACCGGCTGACCCAGGAAGATGATGCGCTCGTCGAGCAGCCGGTTGTAGACCTGATCGCCGAGGCCACCGCTAGTCGGCTCCGCCGCGGCGGAGGGCATCAAGAGCGTCACGTATCCACCTGCTCATTCCTGGACGGCCCAAGCCGTTGGTGCCTGGCCGTCACTCGACATCTGGCGTGTTTCTAGGGACCTTAACGCGCTGCCCGGACAGACCCATCCCGACCAGGGAACTGTTCGCTGTGAGCGCAGGGTCGCCCCTCCGGGGTGGGAGCCGGGCCGGCGGAACCTGACGCGCCGACGGCTCCGGCGGGCCGGGCCGCGGTCGAGAAAGGGGCCGGACGCGGTCGGCGTCCGGCCCCCTCTCGGCGTGTGGTCCCGACGGGCTCAGCTCTCGTCGGACTTCTTCTCGGTCGCGTCCTCGGCGGTGACGGCCTCGTTGGCCTCGGCCGCGTCGGCGACGGCGGCCGTCGCCTCCTCGGTCTCGTCCTCCTCGTCCAGCTCGACCAGCTCACCGTTGCTGTCCTTGACGGTGGCGGCCTCGACCACGGAGGCCAGCGCCTTGCCGCGGCTGACCTCGCCGACCAGCATCGAGACCTGGTTGCCCTCGACGACGGCCTTGGCGAACTGGTCCGGGCTCATGCCGGAGGACTGCGCCCGGCGCACCAGGTGCTCGGTCAGCTCCTCCTGGCTGACGGTCAGGTTGTCGCGCTTGGCGATCTCATCGAGGACGAACTGCGTCCTGATGCCCTTCTCCGCCTGCTCCTTGACCTCGTTGTCGAACTCCTCGGCGGTCTTCTCCTGGAGCTTGAGGTAGGCCTCCAGATCCATGCCGAGCTGGGGCAGCTGGTGGTGCTCCAGGTTGTGCTTGCGGGTCTTGATCTCCTCGGCGAGGAGCTTCTCCGGCAGCGGCACCTCGACCAGTTCGAGCAGGGCGTCGAGGACCTTCTCCTGGGCCTCGGTGGCCTGCTGGTAGGTCCGCTCGTCGGCCAGCCGGCGACGGCTGTCCGCGCGCAGCTCCTCCAGGGTGTCGAACTCGCTGGCCAGCTGGGCGAAGTCGTCGTCCAGCTCGGGCAGCTCGCGGGCCGAGACGGACTCGACCGTGACGCTGACCTCGGCCTCCTGGCCGGCGCCCGAGCCGCCGCGCAGCTCGCTGGTGAAGGTGGCGGTGCCGCCGGCGGCCAGGCCGATGACGGCCTCGTCCAGGCCCTCCAGCATCTGGCCGGAGCCGATGGTGTAGTTGACGCCCTCGGCGACGCCGTCCTCCAGCAGCTCCCCGTCCACCCGGGCCTGCAGGTCGACCTTCACCACGTCGCCGTCGGCGGCCTCGCGCTCGACGACGGTGGTGGTGGCGAAGCGGTCACGCAGCTGGTCGACGGCCTTGTCGACGTCCTCGTCGGGGACCTCGATGGCGTCCACCGTGACCTCGATGCCGGAGAAGTCGGGGATCTCCAGCTCGGGCCGGATGTCGACCTCGGCGGTGAAGGTCAGCGTCTCGTTGTCCTTCAGCTCCGTGATGTCCACGTCGGGCTGGCCCAGCGGGTTCAGCTCGCCGTCGTTGACGGCCTCGCTGTAGAACTTGGGCAGCGCGTCGTTGACCGCCTCCTCAAGCACCGCACCACGCCCGAAGCGCTGGTCGATGATGCGGGCGGGGATCTTCCCCTTGCGGAAGCCCGGCACCTGGACCTGTTGGTTGATCTTCCGGTACGCCGCGTCGAGGCTGGGCTTGAGCTCCTCGAAGGGCACCTCGACAGTGAGCCGAACCCGGGTGGGGTTCAGGGTCTCCACGGCGCTCTTCACGGTCGGTCTCCTTGGGGCTGACAATCGAGGGGTGTATGGCGTCGTCGCTGAAGCGCCTCCAAGGCGGACACACCACAGGCGCACAGATCAGACATCGTACGTGGTCGGGGTGGCCGGATTCGAACCGACGACCTTCCGCTCCCAAAGCGGACGCGCTACCAAGCTGCGCCACACCCCGTCGTGGCTCACGACGCGATACGTAGCGTACAGGGCGCCGGAGGGCGGGCAGCGCCGGGCCCCGGGCCGCGTCGGCGGCGATCTCGGGCGGGCCGGCCGGTGGTTGGGGCGCTGGTAGGATGCACAGCGTCCGAGGACCGGGCGGCGATGCCCCAGGCCGCCCAGCGGTTCTCCGGCACGCGGGCGTAGCTCAATGGTAGAGCCCTGGTCTTCCAAACCAGCTACGCGGGTTCGATTCCCGTCGCCCGCTCTCCACCCGCCCCGCCCGTGGGCGCGCTCACGTCAGGCCCGGCCCCTCTCGGGGGAGCCGGGCCGTTCGCGTTCCGGAGCCGGGCCGCGCGCCCGGGTCAGGGCGCGCTGTTGATGGAGTCGTCGACCTCGGCCACGCCGTCGGTGACGGACTGGAGGAAGTTGTTTATCGAGTCGGCGGCGCCGGTGGAGGCGAGGGAGAAGCCGAAGAGGATCGCCACGATGGCCGGCCCCCACTTGATGAGGCCGCTACGGATCATGAAGAACATGATCACGCCGAACAGCAGGGCCAGAGAGAACGAGATAACCACAACTGATCACACCTTCGGAAGGTCGCCACTGCTCCGTCGGGGGCTTGACCACGGCCGCCGCACCCCCGCAGGCACCATCGTGCCATCAACTGGCGGGCCGGTGGGGGCCAATGACCACCCAACAGACCCGATCGTGCGGTGGCCAGGCGATGTTGGGCCACGTTCCGCCCGTTATCCGTCCGTTAGCCACCGCGTCCGTCGCGGACCGGTAATTCCCGGGGCCCGCGGCGTGGCCTGGATCACGTCGACCGGGGGTCGGCGAGGGGCATTCCCGGCACTCTTCGCGGGTCCGTGGAAGACCGGCCGGCGAGCCGAAACACGCCATTTAATCCGATCAATTCGCACGATTTCGGACAGTCAGCAGACCCCTTCCGTGATCGAGGTTTTCGTTCCTCGACTGAATCCTCCTGAAGATTCCCGTCTTCCGGTTGGTGAATGTACGGATGACCTGAAGAAGCGCTATCGTGCGAACAATGTTGCACGTCCGTAACCAAAGAGCCCCCTTGCCCGCGGGCCGGGCGACGCAGGCTGTCCCCCCACCGGCAGTCACGGACGATCAGGCCCGGGTCACCGCTCGCGACCCCTTCTTCGACAACGCGAAGTACCTGGCGATCGTCCTGGTGGCGGTCGGTCACGCGTGGGCCCCACTGCGGGACGACTCCCGCACCGTGGCGGCCCTCTACAACTTCGTGTACACCTTCCACATGCCGGCCTTCATCCTGCTCGCCGGCTACTTCTCGCGGAACTTCACCGGCCGCCCCGACCAGCTGAAGCGGCTGGTGACCGGCGTCCTGGTGCCCTACCTGATCTTCGGGGTGGCCTATGTGCTCTTCCAGCGCTGGCTCACCGACGACCCGGACTACCCCTTCGCGCTCCTGGACCCCTACTACCTCACCTGGTTCCTGATCGCGCTCTTCATCTGGCGGCTCAGCGCCCCGCTGTGGCGGATCGTGCGCTGGCCGATGCCGGTGGCGCTGACCATCGCGGCGCTGGCGAGTTTCGCGCCGTCGCTCGGCAACGACCTCAACATCCAGCGGGTGCTCCAGTTCCTGCCGTTCTTCGTGCTGGGCACCCTGCTGCGGCCCGAGCACTTCGAGCTGGCCAGGCGCCGCGAGGTGCGGCTGCTGGCGCTGCCGGTCTTCCTGTGCGCGCTGGCCACGGCGTACTGGGCGGTCCCCCGGATGGAGGCGTCCTGGTTCTACCGCAGCTACGCGGCGCAGGACTACGGCTTCGAGTGGTGGGTCGGGGTGGTGATGAGCCTGGCCCTGTTCGGCTGTGGTCTGGTGCTGACCGTCTGCTTCCTGGCCTGGGTGCCGCGGCGGCACCGCTGGTACAGCGTGCTCGGCGCCGGCACCATCTACGGCTACCTGCTGCACGGCTTCGTGGTGAAGGCCAGCCGCTGGGAGGAGTGGTACGACGCGGCCTGGGTGACCACCCCGGCCGGTCAGCTGGCCGTGACGGCGATCGCCGCCGTCGGGGTCACCCTGCTCTGCACGGCGCCGGTGCGGCGGGTCTTCCGCTGCGTGGTCGAGCCGGGGATGGACTGGGCCTTCCGTGGCCTCCGGCGGGACGGGGACGGCGCCGGGGGCGGCGACGGCGGCCGGTCGGCCGCCGCTGCCGACCCCAAGCGCCGTTCCGTCAAGGCCGGTTGACCGGTCGCGGGGTGGGCTCGGTCAGCCGATGTCCACCCCGCGGCGGGCCAGGTAGTCCAGCGGGTCCACGTCCGCGCCGTAGTAGTTGCTGGCCCGCACCTCGAAGTGCAGGTGGGGGCCGGTGGACCGACCCGAGTTGCCCGAGTCGCCGAGCCAGCTCTCGGCGGTGACCGACTGGCCGGGTTCGACGGCGATGTCGGAGAGGTGGGCGTAGAGCGCGAAGTAGCCGTCCGCCAGGGCGACCGTGACCTGGTTGCCGTAGTCCCCCGCGTAGCCGGCGCTGATCACCGTGCCGGGGCCGACAGAGTGGACGGGGGTGCCGACGGGGACCGCGAAGTCCACGCCCGTGTGGTAGCCGGCGGCCCAGCCGCCGGGCGTCCCGTAGCTGGCCGAGACCGGGTAGCCGCTGACCGGCGGCGCCCACACCGGCTCGGCCGCCGGGCGCCAGTACCACGGCTGGAGCGGTCGGTCCCAGCCCTCCTCGACCAACTCGCCGTAGTAGGGCCCCAGGCCGGCCCGGTCGCCGGGCGCCCCGTCGACCACGCCCCCGAGGAAGTGCCGGAGTGACGCGGTGGGCGGGTCGGGCGGCTCCTCCTGGCCGATGGCCGAGACCGCCCAGGGGCCCGTTATCGCCACCGCCCCGGCCAGGGTGGCGCAGGCGACCCAGCGTGCCGGCCGGCGTGCGCCGGCGCGCGCCGGGAGTTGGGCCAGCCGCCGGGTCAGGGCGACGCGGAGGGTGCGGCCGGTGCGAACGGCTCTCTCAAGGTGGCTCATGGTCCCGAGCCAAGGGCAGCGGCGGGCCGGTCGCATCCCGCCCGGGGTGGCCGGCGCCGGCCGTTCGGCCCAGCCGCCGCGCCGGGTGCGGGGCCGTCGCCGCAGCTCAGCGGGGCAACGACGGAGGGTGGTCAGGTCAACACCGGAGGGTGATCAGCCTGCCGGCGGGGCCACCCGTCCGAGCGGTCGTGCCACGCCGGGCGGCGGGCGGCTACTCGCGGCCGATCAGCACCAGCGCCCGGTCGTCGTTGACGTCCTTGGCGACCGCCTCGATCAGGTGCCAGGCGGTGTCCCGGAAGCCGGTGGCGACAAACCGGTCGGCGGCGCCGGTGAGCCGGTCGATGCCGTCCGCCAGGTCCTGGCCGGGGCGCTCGACCAGGCCGTCGGTGAAGAGCATCAGCACGTCGCCGCGGCGCAGCGTGCCCTTGGCCGGGTGGAACTCGGCGCCGTCGTAGACGCCCAGCAGCGGGCCGTCGGTGTCGACCTCCTGCCAGCGGCCGGTCCCGGCGTGCAGCTGGAGGGCGGGCAGGTGGCCGGCGGAAAGCAGCTCGTAGTCGCCGGTGTCCAGGTCGAGGACGAGGTGGATGGAAGTGGCGAAGCCCTCCTGCCAGTTCTGCCGGAGGAGGTAGCCGTTGGCCGCCGGCAGGAAGCCGTGCGGCGGCAACGAGCCGAGCAGCCCGCCGAAGGCGCCGGAGAGCAGCAGCGAACGGGAGGCGGCGTCCATGCCCTTGCCGGAGACGTCGGTGAGCACCACCTCAAGGGTGCGCTGGTCGGGGCCCGTTCGGGCGGCGACCATGAAGTCGCCGGAGAAGGACTGGCCGCCGGCCGGGCGCAGCGACATGTCGTGCAGCCAGCCGTCCGGCAGCGCGGGCAGCGCGCTCTGCGCGCTGATCCGCTCCCGCAGGTCGAAGAGCATGGTGTGGCCGCGCCGCCAGGGCACGCCGACCCGGCTGCGGAACTGGGCGATCAGCAGGCCGATCAGGGCCACCGCGGCGACCAGCAGGATGGTGCCCGGGGTGACCGGGTCGGGGGCGGAGCGCTCGGCGTCGATCAGCGCGGTCTCCAGCACCAGCGCGGTGGCCGCCGCCGCGTAGAGCCCGAGCAGGCTGGCCGGACGCAGCAGCAGCCCGGCGGCGACCAGCGGCAGCAGCAGCGCCTCGGGCGGGCACCACTCGGGCCAGCTGGCGGTGGAGAAGGCGAGCACCGGGATGGAACACAGCAGCGCGGTGAAGGCGATCCAGTCCGAGCCGCCGCCGCGGAAGTAGTCGACGGCGGAGCGGCGCAGGCCGACGCGCGTCCGGTGCAGCGCCTTGGCCAGACGCGCCCGCCGGCTCTCCCCTGGCGTGCTCGCCCCGCTGCGGCGTCTCATGCTCTGGGACCTTATCCACCTGGTCAGCCGCACGTCGAACCCCGGGGGTGCTCAAACATCCGTGCCCGCGGGGCCGGTGCGACGCCGGGCCGGCGCCGGGCCCGGGGCCCGGCGGCCGGGAAATGCCGTGGCCCGCGGCCCGGGGCGTTGGTAGGGATGGCGGCATGAGCAGCGAACCGCGTGGCATCACCGCAGCCGACTGGGAGCCCTGGTACCAGGCGCTGGACTGGGCGTTCGGCGGGATAGCCGAGTCGACGGAGGAGCGCCGGCTGTGGCGCGGGCTGGTGGCGTTGGACCGCTGCCTGGGGATCTACGACGAGGGCCAGGTGGTGGGCACCTACGGGGAGTTCGCGCTGGGCCTGACGGTGCCGGGGGGCGCCGTGCTGGAGGCCGGCGGGGTGACGATGGTCTCGGTGGCCGGCACCCACCGGCGGCGTGGGCTGCTGCGCCGGATGATGGCGCGCGGGCTGGCCGCGGCGCGCGAGCGGGGGGACGTGCTCTCCGTGCTGACCGCGGCCGAGCCGGGGATCTACGGGCGGTTCGGCTACGGGGTGGCCGCCAGGTCGCTCTCCGCCGAGCTGGACAAACGGCAGGTCGGGCTGGTCAACCTGCCGCCGGGCACGGACGAGGTGCGGCTGCGGGTGACCACGCCGGCCGAGGCGCTGCCGGCCTGCGAGGCGGTCTACGCCGAGCTGGCGGGCCGGCGGCCGGGCATGTTGGAGCGACGGCCGGGCTGGGAGCGGCTGGGCCTGCTCGATCCGCCGGCGGAGCGGGGCGGGGCCTCGGAGCGCCGCTGTGTGCTGGCCGAGCGGGACGGCCGGGTGGTCGGGTACGCGCGCTACGCGAGCCGGGTGGAGTGGCGGGCGACCGTGCCCGGCGGGCCGGTGCTGGTGAAGGACCTGGACGCGACCGAGCCGGCCGGGTACGCGGCGCTGCTGCGCTATCTGCTGGACCTGGACCTGACGGACCGGGTGCGGCTGGCGGGCCGGCCGGTGGACGATCCACTGACGCAGTGGGTGAGCGACGTGCGGCGCGCCGACCTGACGCTGCGGGACCGGCTCTACCTGCGGCCGGTCGAGCTGGGCGGGGCGCTGGCGGGGCGCCGCTACGCCACCGAGGTGGACGTGGTGCTGGCGGTGACCGACGATTTCTGCCCCTGGAACTCCGGCCGTTGGCGGCTGACCGGCGGCCCGGCGGGGGCGGTCTGCGAGCGGACCACGGACCCGGCCGAACTGACCCTGGACGTACGCGTGTTGAGCACGGCCTACCTGGGCGACGCGACGCTCGGCGCGCTGGCCGCCGCCGGGCTGGTCGGTGAGGAGCGCGCGGGCGCGCTGGCCGCGGCCTCGGTGGCCTTCGGCCATCCGCTGGCGCCGTGGCTGCCGCACGGCTTCTAAGGTCACTCCGCCCTCCCTCACCCGCTCGCACCGCTGCGCCCGAGGATACGGGCCCGCGGTGACATCCGGCAGCCTCAGCGGCGCTGGCAGCCGGGGCACCAGAAGAGGTTGCGGGCGGCGATCCTGGCGGTGGCCACCTCGGTGCCGCAGACCAGGCAGGGTTGGCCGGCCCGGCGGTAGACGTAGACCTCGCCGCCGTGGTCGTCCACCCGGGGTGCCCGGCCCATCGCCTCGGGCGTGTGTTCGGGGCGGACGGTGTCGATCCTGGCCAGCCGGACGCCGTCCCGCATCAGGGCGACCAGGTCGGCCCAGCAGGCCGTCCACTCGGCGCGGTCGAGGTCGCGGCCGGGGCGGTAGGGGTCGATGCCGTGCCGGAAGAGCACCTCGGCCCGGTAGACGTTGCCGACGCCGGCGATCACCCGCTGGTCCATCAGCAGGGTGGCGACGGCCGAGCGGCTGGTGGAGATCCGGCGCCAGGCCGCCTCGGGGTCGGCGTCGGCGCGCAGCGGGTCGGGGCCGAGGCGGGCGGCGACGGCGGCCATCTCGTCGGGGGTGCGCAGGGCGCAGGTGTTGGGGCCGCGCAGCTCGGCCCAGTGCGCCTCGTTGGCGAGCCGCAGCCGGATCTGGCCGACCGGCGGCGGCACGGGGGCGGTGCCGAACGCCGCCTTGCCGTAGAGCCCGAGGTGGACGTGGACCCAGCCGACGGCGGGGAAGCCGAGGAAGAGGTGCTTGCCGTGCGCCTCGGCCGCGGTCAGCGGCTGGCCGTCCAGCAGGGCGGCGGCGTCGGCGAACTTGCCCTGCGGGCTGTCCACCCGGGCCGGCCGGCCGGCGAACCGCTCGGCGTAGTCGGCGGCCAGCCGGTGGATGACGTGCCCTTCGGGCATCAGCCCTGCTCGTCGGGGAGCGGCGGGAGGGTGCCTTCGGTCTCGTAGCCGCCGAGCATGGCGATCCGGCGGCTGTGCCGCTCGGCGCCGGAGTAGGCGGTGTCGAGGAAGACGGCGACGAAGGAGGTGGCCTCGTCGGTGGTGTGCATGCGGGCACCGACGCTCAGCACGTTGGCGTCGTTGTGCTCGCGGCCCAGCCGGGCGGTCTCCTCGCTCCAGGCGAGGGCGCAGCGCACGCCGCGCACCTTGTTGGCGGCGATGGCCTCGCCGTTGCCCGAGCCGCCGATGACGACGCCCAGCGCCTCCGGGTCGGCCGCGACCCGCTCGGCGGCGCGGAGGCAGAACGGCGGGTAGTCGTCCTCGGCGTCGTAGGCGACCGGGCCACAGTCGACGGGCTCGTGGCCGTGCTGAGTCAGCCAGTCCACCAGGTGGTTCTTCAGCTCGAAGCCGGCGTGGTCGGAGGCGAGGTAGACGCGCATGGCCCCCAATATGGCATGGCGCCGGCGGCGGTCGGCCGCCGGCTCCCGCCCCGGGCTCAGTCGCCCGAACGCATCCGGCCCACCAGTCGCCAGGCTGCCGGCAGGGCGCCCATGGCCAGGGCGACCTTGAGCGC
This sequence comes from Streptomyces chisholmiae, assembly GCF_031845445.1. Classification (NCBI taxonomy): domain Bacteria; kingdom Bacillati; phylum Actinomycetota; class Actinomycetes; order Kitasatosporales; family Streptomycetaceae; genus Streptomyces; species Streptomyces chisholmiae. Next base: position 119,830 of record NZ_JAVREO010000015.1, read on the forward strand.
GTCACCCAGCAGGAAGGGGACCAGGCCGGCGGAGACCGCCTCGCCGGCCGACATGCCGGTGGCCAGGGCCAGGTAGGGGACGCCGACCCCGTAGATCAGCAGGCTGCCGAGGGCCATCGTGCCGACCGTGCGGATCATGGTGCGGTCGCCGCCGCGGCGGGCCAGCTCGCCGACCACCGCGGCGGCCAGGGTCATGCCCAGGACGTAGCCGAAGGAGGGCATGCCGAAGCCGGAGGTGCCCTCGGCGAACCAGGGCATGCCGGCCATGCCGGCCAGCGCGTAGAGGGTCATGGACAGCAGGGCCCGCACGGGGCCGAAGGACGCGCCGATCAGCAGCGCCGCGAAGGTCTGGCCGGTGACCGGGACGGGCGATCCGGGGACGGGGAGGACGAGTTGGGCGGCGATGCCGGTGAGCGCGGCACCGCCGACGACCAGCGCCAGGTCCCTCACCCGGGCGGCGGGGGCGGTGGCCGCGGGCAGGAGATCGGCGAGGACGGCGCGCGGCCGGCCAGCGGCGATGGCTGAACTCATGGGTCTACTCCAGAGCTTGGAACGAGCGGGACCTTTTGACGCTAGCGGACGGGGTGGCCTGCGGCGGGGTGAGTTTTACGACACTGTCGGGCGCCTGGCCGGGGCCGCTCGAAACCCGCCCGAAGTCAATGCGCTCCGGCGACAACCGGACCGGCCACTTCCCTGTGGGGGACCGCCTTGCGCCCATCGACCGGCCTCCACTGATACCTTGACGCTATTGCACATCACTCGCAATTAGTGGAGACAGGCAACGGTATGGCCATCTACACGCTCCCCGACCTCCCCTACGACTACGCCTCCCTGGAGCCGGTCATCAGCGGGGAGATCATCGAGCTGCACCACGACAAGCACCACGCGTCCTACGTGAAGGGCGCCAACGACACCCTGGAGCGGCTCGCCGAGGCGCGGGACCGGGACGCCTGGGACACCGTCAACGGGCTGGAGAAGAACCTCGCCTTCCACCTCTCCGGCCACGTCCTGCACTCCATCTACTGGCGCAACATGACCGGCGACGGCGGTGGGGAGCCGCTGGAGAAGGACGGCACGGGCGAGCTGGCCGACGCCATCGCCGAGTCGTTCGGCTCGTTCGCCCGCTTCAGGGCGCAGCTCTCCAAGGCCTCCGCCACCACCCAGGGCTCCGGCTGGGGCGTGCTGGCGTTCGAGCCGGTCAGCGAGCGGCTGGTGGTGGAGCAGGTCTACGACCACCAGGGGAACGTCGGCCAGGGCTCGGTGCCGCTGCTGGTCTTCGACGCCTGGGAGCACGCCTTCTACCTCCAGTACCGGAACCAGAAGGTGGACTTCGTCGAGGCGATGTGGCGGGTGGTCAACTGGCAGGATGTGGCGGCGCGTTACACGGCGGCCAGGACCAACGCCGCCGTGCTGACCCTGGCGCCCTGACCCGCGCCGCACCAAGGCCACCGGCTCGCCGATCGTCTTCTCACGCCCCAAGCAGGGGTGGGCGGGCCGGCACGGGAGCGGCCCCCGCGCGGAGGCATCGCGCGGGGGCCGGCTCGTTTCCCGGCGTCGGGCGCTGGCGCCCGAGCCGCTCAGACGTCGAACTGCGGGGCGGCGTCCCTGGTGCGCTTGATCTCGTAGAAGCCCGGGGTGCCGGCGACCAGCAGGGTGCCGTCCCAGAGCCGGGCGGCGGCCTGGCCCTTGGGAGCCGGGGTCACCACCGGGCCGAAGAAGGCGATCTGCCGGCCGTCGGCGCCGGGCACCGCGATCACCGGGGTGCCGACGTCCTGGCCGACCAGCTCGATGCCCTCCTTGTGGGAGGCGCGCAGCGCCGCGTCGTGCGCGTCGGACTCGGCCGCGTCGGCCAGCTCCACGGGCAGCCCGACCGCCTGGAGCGCGTCGGCGATGGTGGCGCGGTCCTTCGGCTGCCGCCGGTGGTGGAAGCGCTCACCCAGCGCGGTGTACAGCGGGCCGAGCACCTCGGCGCCGTGCGCCTGCTCGGCCGCGACGCAGACCCGGACCGGGCCCCAGGCGTCCTTCAGCGCCTCGACGTACTGCGGGGGCAGCTCGTCCAGCTTCGGCTCGTTGAGCACGGCCAGGCTCATCACGTGCCAGCGCACCCGGACCGGGCGCACCTTCTCCACCTCCAGCATCCAACGCGACGTCAGCCACGCCCACGGGCACATCGGGTCGAACCAGAAGTCCGCGGTCACCGGCTCGGTCGCGGTGTTCTCCGTCAACAGTCTCTCCTCGCATCTCCAACGGCGGTCCCACCCGGGCGTCGATCCCCCCGGCGAGCGGCGGACGGCGTCCCCCCGCGGGCGGGGGGCGTCCTTCGGCAACCAACACGGCGGGCGCCGATCGCATTCCGCCGTGCGCCCGCTCGGCGTCGCGTGTCATGCTGACACGCGCCCGTGCCGCGCGGGTGGCGGGCGTGCCACCCGGTGCCGGGCGTCGAGACCGGCGACGACAGGGAGCGACAGGCGTGCCAGGAGAGAACCTCACCCGCGAGGAGGCCCGCGAGCGGGCCGGACTGCTGACGGTGCACGGCTACGAGGTGGCGCTTGACCTGCGCACCGCCACCGGGCCTGGGCCGGAGAACGGACCGCGCGCCTTCCGCTCCACCACCACGGTGCGGTTCTCCTGCGCCGACGAGGGCGCGACCAGCTTCATCGACCTGCTCGCCCCGCACGTCCACTCGGTGACCCTCAACGACGCCTCGCTCAACGTCGACCAGGTCTTCGACGGCACCCGCGTCACGCTGCCGACGCTACGCGCGGAGAACACGCTTGTGGTGGACGCCAGTTGCGCCTACAGCCACACCGGTGAGGGGCTGCACCACTTCACCGACCCGGAGGACGGCGAGACCTACCTCTACACCCAGTACGAGCCCGCCGACGCCCGCCGGGTGTTCGCCAACTTCGAACAGCCCGACCTGAAGGCGCCGTTCACCTTCCGGGTGACCGCGCCGGCGCACTGGACGGTGCTCAGCAACGGTGCCGAGGAGCGGCGCGACGAGCTGTCCGACGGCTCGGCGGCGACCTGGCACTTCGCGACCACCCAGCCGATCTCCACCTACATCACCGCGGTGGTCGCCGGCCCGTACCACTACGTCACCGACGGGTACCGGCGGAAGCTGCCGGACGGCTCGACGCTGGACATCCCGCTGGGCGCGTTGTGCCGCAAGGGCCTGAAACCGCACTTCGACGCCGACGAGATCTTCACCACCACCAAGCAGGGCCTGGACTTCTTCCACGAGCACTTCGGCTACCCGTACCCGTTCGGCAAGTACGACCAGGCCTTCGTGCCGGAGTACAACATCGGCGCGATGGAGAACCCCGGCTGTGTGACCTTCCGGGAGGAGTACGTCTTCCGGGGCCGCACCACCAGGGCCGCCTACCAGGGCCGGGCCAGCACGCTGCTGCACGAGATGGCGCACATGTGGTTCGGCGACCTGGTCACCATGGAGTGGTGGGACGACCTGTGGCTCAAGGAGTCGTTCGCCGACTACATGGGCACCTACGCGCTGGCCGAGGCGACCCGGTTCACCGGCGGCTGGATCAGCTTCGCCAACAACCGCAAGGCGTGGGCCTACAAGGCCGACCAGCTGCCGTCCACCCACCCGGTCACCGCCGACATCCGGGACCTGCAGGACGCCAAGCTCAACTTCGACGGCATCACCTACGCCAAGGGCGCCTCGGTGCTCAAGCAGCTGGTCGCCTACGTCGGGAAGGACGCGTTCTTCGAGGGCGCCAGGCGCTACTTCGCGCGGCACGCGTTCGGCAACACCCGGCTGACCGACCTGCTGGCCGTGCTCGCCGAGTCCTCCGGCCGGGACATGACCGCCTGGTCCGCCGCCTGGCTCCAGACCGCCGGCGTCAACGCGCTGACTCCGGAGCCGAGTTACGCGGCGGACGGGCGGATCACCGAGCTGGCGGTGCGGCAGGAGGCGCCGGCCGAGCACCCCACGCTGCGCCCGCACCGGATCGCCGTCGGCCTCTACCGGCGCGCGGACGGCGTCGGCCCGCTGGTCCGCTACGCGCGCGCCGAGGTGGACATCGCCGGGGAGCGCACGCCGGTGCCCGCGCTGGTCGGCGCCGAGCGGCCGGAGCTGATCCTGGTCAACGACGAGGACCTCAGCTACTGCAAGGCCAGGTTCGACGCGGACTCCCTGGACACCCTCCGCGCCCACCTCGGCGACCTGCGGGACCCGCTGGCCCGGGCGCTGTGCTGGTCCGCGCTGTGGAACATGACCAGGGACGCGCTGCTGCCGGCCGGCGACTTCCTGGCCCTGGTGCGGGACTTCGGCGGCGCGGAGGACGAGGTCAGCGTGCTCCAGATGGTGCACGCCTGGGCGCTGACCGCGCTGCGCTGGTACACCCCGGCCGACCGGCGGGGCGCCCGCGAGGGCGAGTTGGCGGCGGCGGCGCTCGGCGAGCTGCGGCGGGCCGAGCCGGCCAGCGACCACCAGCTGGCCTGGGCCAGGTTCTTCGTCAACTGCGCCGTCTCGGACGCCGACCTCCAGCTGCTGTCCGGGCTGCTCGCCGGCTCCGCCCGGATCGACGGGCTGGACGTGGACCAGGAGCTGCGCTGGCTGCTGCTGCGTGCCCTGGCGGCCGCCGGCCGGGTCGGCGAGGAGGCCATCGCGGCCGAGCGGGCCAGGGACGACACCGCCTCCGGCAACCGGCACCAGGTGCGGGCGCTGGCGGCCCGCCCGGACGCGGCGGTGAAGGCGGCGGCCTGGGAGTCCGTGGTGGACCGGGACCGGCTCTCCAACGCGCTGGTCGAGGCCACCATCGACGGCTTCGCGCAGCCCGGGCAGCGGGCGTTGCTGGCGCCCTACGCGCCGCGCTACTTCGAGGCGATCGAGCGGGTGTGGCGGGACCGCACCATCGAGATCGGGATGGCCGTGGTGCGCGGCCTGTACCCGATGCTGCAGGACTCGCCGGAGACGGTGTCCGCCACCGACGCCTGGCTGACCGAGCACGCCGAAGCGCCGCCGGCCCTGCGCCGGCTGGTGCTGGAGGCCAGGGACGAGCTGGCCCGCGCCCTGCGGGCACAGGCCGCCGACGTCTGACCGGCCACCGCGGGTCGCCAGGTCCCGCCGGTGGGCACGGCCCGCCGGCGGACCCGGCTCCGCCCGAGGCACGCGCTCCCGCCCGGAGCAGCCGACCCCGCCGCCCGCAAGACGGAACATCCGTCCGAGGGCGGCGGGATGTCCCGGTTTCTCCACGACCGTGTAACAGAGGTGACCGCGGGCCGCGCGGTGGGCATCCGCGGAGCATGACCCATGACGTCCCGCTCACGCCCGGTCAGCGACCCGAACTCGCCCCCGTCAACGGTCGGGTGACCACCCTCGACGCCCTGCGCGCCCAGGGCGTGCCGCCCGCCACCACCCGCCGGCGCTGCCGGCCGGGCGGCCCCTGGCAGATGCCGCTGCCCGGCGTGGTGCTGCTGCACCCGGACCCGCCGGACGGCGCCGAACTGTCCCACGCGGTGCTGCGGTACACCGGCGGGGGGCGTGGCGAGGCGGTCATCAGCGGGCTGGCCGCGCTGGCCGCGCACGGGCTGACCTCGGTGCCGCGGCTGGCCGACCTGCGCCGGATCGACGTGCTGGTCCCGCACACCAGGCGGCTGCGGTCCGTCGGCCCGGCGCGGGTGCTGCGCACCACCCGGCTGCCCAGGCCCCGGCGGGTCGCCGGGCTGCCCGTCGCGCCGGTGGCCAGGGCGCTGGCCGACGCGCTGCTCGACCCGGCGGACGGGCTGGCCCCGCCGTACCGGCCGCTGGCCGAGGCGGTCCGCCTGGGCCTGGCCGAACCCCGTTCGGTGGTCGCCGAGTTGACCCACACCGGCCGGCTCGCCGAACCGCCGCTGGCGCGGGCCGTCGAGGAGCTGCTGGCCGCCGGGCGGCCGGTCGCCGAGGAGCTGCTCATCCACATGGTGCGCCGGGGCGGGCTGCCCGACCCGTGCTGGAACGTGGCGCTGTGGCTGCCGGACGGGCCGTTCCTCGACCACGTGGACGCCTACTGGCCGGAGGCCGCCGTCGCCCTGCGGCTCGACACCGGGCTGCCCCGGCAGCGCGGCACCCCACCGACGCCGGCCGAGGCGGAGAGCGAACGACGCGAGCAGACCCTCCGGGGCCTGGGCGTCACCGTGGTCCGGATCCCGCCGCGCGCGCTGCACGCCTCCTGGCGTCGGCAGGCCACCGCCGTGCGGGCCGCCCTGCAGGCCGCGGCCACCCGGCCGACCACGGACTGGGTGGTGGTGCTGCCCCGGTGAACGGGCCGCCCCCGCCACCCCCCACCTCGGGGTTGTCGGGGCAGCCGGCGGGTGACCCCCCGTGCGAGGATGACGCGAACGACGGCCTCCCCCACCGCCGACATCCCACGCACACCGAAGGAGAACCAGGTGCCCGGTACCAACCTGACCCGGCAAGAGGCCCAGGAACGGGCCCGACTGATCAGCGTCGACAGCTACCAGATCACGCTCGATCTCTCCGGCGCGCCCCAGGGCGGCACCTTCCCCTCCCGCACCACCGTCGCCTTCACCGCCGACGCCCCCGGGGCCACGTTCATCGACCTGATCGCCCCCGAGGTCGTCGAGGTGGTGCTCAACGGCACCTCGCTCGACCCGGCCGAGGTGTTCGCCGACTCCCGCATCGCCCTCCCGCAGGTCGCCGAGGGCACCAACGAGCTGCTGGTCGTCGCCAACTGCGCCTACACCAACACCGGTGAGGGGCTGCACCGGTTCGTCGACCCGGTCGACAAACAGACCTACCTCTACACCCAGTTCGAGGTCCCGGACGCCCGCCGGGTGTTCGCCTGCTTCGAACAGCCCGATCTGAAGGCCACGTTCGAGTTCACCGTCACCGCGCCCGAGGGCTGGACGGTCATCTCCAACTCGCCGACCCCCGAACCGGCCGGCACCGTCTGGCACTTCGCCCCCACCCCCCGGCTGTCCACCTATGTCACCGCGCTGATCGCCGGCCCGTACCACGCCGTGCACAGCACCTGGGAGGGCCAGGGCCGCTCCGTGCCGCTCGGCCTCTACTGCCGGCCGTCGCTCGCCGAACACCTCGACGCGGAGGCGATCTTCGCCCTCACCCGGCAGGGCTTCGACTGGTTCGAGGAGCAGTTCGACTACCCGTACCCGTTCGCCAAGTACGACCAGCTCTTCGTGCCCGAGTTCAACGCGGGCGCCATGGAGAACGCCGGCGCGGTCACCATCAGGGACCAGTACGTCTTCCGCTCCAAGGTGACCGACGCGGCCTACGAGGCTAGGGCCGAGACCATCCTCCACGAGCTGGCCCACATGTGGTTCGGCGACCTGGTCACCATGGAGTGGTGGAACGACCTGTGGCTCAACGAGTCGTTCGCCACCTACACCTCCATCGCCTGCCAGGCGCACGCCCCCGGCAGCCAGTGGCCGCACGCCTGGACCGGCTTCGCCAACCAGCTGAAGACCTGGGCCTACCGGCAGGACCAACTCCCCTCCACGCACCCGATCATGGCCGACATCCGGGACCTCGACGACGTCCTGGTCAACTTCGACGGCATCACCTACGCCAAGGGTGCCTCGGTGCTCAAGCAGCTGGTCGCCTACGTCGGGCGGGACGAGTTCTTCGAGGGCGTGCGCGCCTACTTCAAGCGGCACGCCTGGGGCAACACCCGGCTCACCGACCTGCTCAGCGCGCTGGAGGAGACCAGCGGCCGGGACCTGAAGGCCTGGTCCAGGGCCTGGCTGGAGACCGCCGGCATCAATGTGCTGCGCCCGGAGATCGACGTCGACGCGGACGGCGTCATCACCCGCTTCGTGGTCCGCCAGGAGGCGCCCGCGCTGCCCGCCGGCGCCAAGGGCGAGGCCACGCTCCGCCCGCACCGGATCGCCATCGGCCTCTACGACCCGGTGGACGGCGCCCTGGTCCGCGACCGACGGATCGAGCTGGACGTCACCGGCGCCGAGACCGAGGTCCCCGAGCTGGTCGGCCAGCGCCGCCCGGCCGTGGTGCTGCTCAACGACGACGACCTCTCCTACGCCAAGGTCCGGCTCGACCCGGAGTCCACCGCGCAGATCACCGAGCGGGTCGGCGACTTCACCGAGTCGCTGCCGCGCGCCCTGTGCTGGGCCTCCACCTGGGACATGACCAGGGACGGCGAGCTGGCCACCCGCGACTACCTGGCGCTGGTGCTCAACGGCATCGGCAAGGAGAGCGACATCGGCGTCGTCCAGTCGCTGCACCGCCAGGTCAAGCTGGCCCTCGACCTGTACGCCGCGCCCGAGTGGCGTGCCGAGGGCCTGGCCCGCTGGTCGGAGGCCACCCTGGAGCGGCTGCGCACCGCCGAGCCGGGCAGTGACCACCAGCTCGCCTGGGCCAGGGCGCTCGCCGCCACCGCCCGGACCGACGAGCAACTCGACGTGCTGGCCGGCCTGTTGAACGGCGAGGTGGTCATCGATGGGCTGGCCGTCGACACCGACCTGCGGTGGTCGTTCCTGCTCCGCCTGGTGGCCACCGGCCGGGTCGGCGAGGAGGCCATCGCCGCCGAGCTGCGCCGCGACCCGACCTCCGCCGGCGAGGAGCACGCGGCGGCCGCCCGGGCGGCCCGCCCGACGGCCGAGGCCAAGGCCGCGGCCTGGGACGCGGTGCTCGGCGACGACAGCCTGCCCAACGCGGTCCGGGAGGCCACCATCGGCGGCTTCGTCCAGCTCGACCAGCGGGAGCTGCTGGCGCCCTACCGCGAGCGGTTCTTCGAGGTGATCTCCGAGGTGTGGGGCACGCGCAGCCACGAGACGGCGCAGCAGATCGCGCTCGGCTTCTACCCGGCGACCCAGATCGCCCAGGAGACGCTGGACGCCACCGACGCGTGGCTGGCCAGCGCGGAGCCGACGGCGGCGCTGCGGCGCCTGGTCACCGAGTCCCGCGCCGGCGTCGAACGGGCGCTCCGTGCCCAGGCCGCCGACGGCGCCTGACGCCGGCGAGGCGAGGCCGAGCCGCCCGCCAAGCCGCCGGGTTGGGGAGGTGCCGCTGGCGCCTCCCCGACCCGGCGCCGGCGGGCGTCGATCAGTGGCTCGCCCCGGGCGGGGATGTCCGGCCGGGGCCGGGCCGACTCCCCGTACCGACCCGGCGGGGGCCGGTACACCTCGGCGAACCGGCGGCAGCCGAGGGACGGGGAGCACCGGCGGGGGCGGCGAACTCGCCGGGAGGGCGGCGGACCGGCACGCCCGGCGAGGTGGCGGCCAGGGCCCGGGCGCGGGCCCGTTCGGCGCGGCCAGGAACCGGCGCACTTCCCGCACGGGACCCCGCCGGGAGGGACCGCGGCCCGGACCAGGCGGCGCCACCCGCACCTGACCGGCGGCGGCGAAACCGTGGCGGGGCGCGGCGCCGGGCCCGGCGGGAACGCCGGCCAGGCTGGAGCCGGGATGCCCGCGCCGACCGGCGACCACGGCCCCGGGGAGCCGCAGGGCGGGCCCCGACGGGAGACCCGCGTTGGCCGGTGGTCCTCCACGGCACACGGCCAACTGGTCCGGCGAGTGTGGTGGGTTGGCCGGCCCTCAGGCCGGACGGCCGGCTGAGACCCGTGGTTCGCTCCCCCCGGGCGGGATGGCCGGCCGGGGGGAACCGGCGGTCGGAGGCATCAGCTCGACTCCGCCGCCCCGGCACCGGCCCGGGGGCGGCGGGCGCCGACCCCACGTACGCGGCGCGCGAGAACCGGCGCGGGCCGGAGAGCCACCCGCGGGTGACGACGTCGCGGAGCGCACCCACGACGTCCGATGGACGGCGCCCGGCAACAACTGGCCCCGCCGGGGCGCCCGGCGCGGGTGGCACCGACGGACCGCCGCGCGGCGCCCCGGGCGCCGCGCGTGGCTCAGCTCAGCGTCTCAGCGCCTGCGGTCGCTGATGATGACGGCCGCCGTGACAAGCGCGAAGAGCAGGATGGGGGCCACGACGAACAGGCCGAGGGTCTCGGCGACGCTCAGGCCGGGGCCCGGGTCGTCGCCGTCGTCCCGCTGGAGTGCCTGGGCGGCCGGCGAGGAGAGCAGCGTCAGCAGCACCGTGGAGAGCGACACCGCGGCGACACGCTTCTTGTTCATGTTGACCACGCCCTTACAGTAACGAACCCGGTTCGGCGGTCGTGGCTCAGGGGCCCGGGTCACGGAGCGCGGCCACCAGACGGGCCAGTCGGTCGGAGCCGGCCAGCTCCTCCAGCGTGACCGGCCGGCCGGCCGCGTCGGCCACCGGCAGGCTCCAGTTCGGGTACTCGCGCCAGGTGCCGGGCACGTTCTGCGGCCGGCGGTCGCCGACCGCGTCGGGGAGCCAGAGGCCGATCAGCCGGGCCGGGGTGCGGGCGAGGAAGCGGTAGGCGGCGGCGATCCGTTCCTCCTCGTCGGCGTCGGGGGGCAGCAGGCCCATCCGTTCGAAGGTGGCGAGCCAGTCGGCCACCTCGGCCTCGGCCTCGCGGGCGGCGGCGGCCGGTGCGGCGAGCAGCCCGAGGCGCTCGCGCAGCCGGACGTGGGAGCCGTCCAGGCGGGCCGCGGTGGACGGCAGGTCGTGGGTGGTGACGGTGGCCAGGCAGTTGACGCGCCAGGCGGTCGGGGGCAGCGGGGGGCGGTCGGCGCGTTCCTCGTCGCGCTCGAACCAGAGCACGGAGGTGCCGGCGACGCCCCGGTCCGCGAGGCGTTCGCGGACGCCGGGCTCGACGGTGCCGAGGTCCTCGCCGACCAGCACCGCGTCGGCGCGGTGCGCGGCCAGCGCCAGCACGGCGAGCATGGCGTCCGCGTCGTAGCGGACGTAGGTGCCGTCGCGCGGGTCGGCGCCGGCCGGGATCCACCAGAGCCGGAACTGGCCCATCACGTGGTCGACCCTGAGGCCGCCGGCGTGCCGGGCCAGTGCCTCGGCCAGTTCCAGCCAGGGCGCGTAGCCGGCCTCGGCGAGCGCGTCCGGGCGCCAGGGCGGCAGGCCCCAGTCCTGGCCGCGTTCGTTGAACGCGTCCGGCGGGGCGCCCACCGACATGCCGGCGGCCAGCACGTCCTGGCCGGCCCAGGCGTCGGAGCCGTCGGGGTGCACGCCGACGGCGAGGTCGTGCAGCAGTCCGATCCGCATGCCGGCGTCGGTCGCGGCCCGTTGGGCGGCGGCGAGTTGGGTGTCGGTGAGCCAGGCCAGCCAGCGGTGGAAGGCGATCCGCTCGGGGTGGGCGGCGCGGGCCGCGGCGGTCTGCCGGCTGTCGGGGCGGCGCAGCCCGGCGGGCCAGCGGTGCCAGTCGGGGCCGTGCAGCTCGGCCAGGACGCACCAGGTGGCGTGGTCGGTGAGGGGCCGGCCGCGGCTGGCGACATAGGCGTCGAACGCGGCGGCCCTCTCGGGGGTCGGCGGCACCCGGTGGAGCTGTTCCAGCGCGGCGCGCTTCGCCGCCCAGACGGCGTCCCGGTCGATGGGCCGGCCCGCCTCCAGCACCGCCCGCCGCAGCCCGGCGGCCCGGGCCAGCAGCGGGGCGAGCCGGGCGCGGCCGGCGGCGTCCAGCCGCCGGTACTCGGGGATGGCCTCGATCCGCAGGTGCACCGGGTCGGCGAAGCGCCGGGTGGCGGGGCGGTAGGGGGAGGGGTCGACGGTCTCCCCCGGCACCGGGGGGACGGCCGCGTGCAGCGGGTTGAGCTGGAGGAAGCCGATGCCGAGGGTGTCGCCGGCGAAGCGGGCCAGCTCGGCGAGGTCGGCCAGGTCGCCCATCCCCCAGGAGCGCCGGGAGAGCAGCGAGTAGAGCTGGACCAGCAGGCCGATCTCGCGCCGCCCGGCGACCGGCGCGCGGTCGGGCGGCACCAGCACGGTGGCGGTGGCGGCGCGGCCGTCGGGGGCGCGGGCGTGCAGGGTGTGCCGGCCGACGGGCGGCGGGGCGCCGGCGAGCGGTCGGCGGCGGCCGTCCTGGAGGACGAGCCACAGCTCGGTGCCGGCGGGCACCGGGGGCGGCCGGAGGGGCCGCGCCGGGCCGGCGACCAGGGTGGGGGGCAGCAGCCGCCTGGCCCGGTCGGCGCTCCTGGCGAGCGCCGCGCGGATCGCGGCGGGGCCGCTGGCGTCCACGCCCAACGCGGCCAGCACGGCCACCACCGTCTCCCGCGGCACCTCGACGGAGCGTCCCGGCGTGGGCGCGTAGGCGGTGGCGACGCCGTGGGTCGCGGCGAGCCGCGACAGGGCGTCCATCAGACGCCGATGGCCTCCGCGCCGCCGCGCCCGCTGGGCTCGGCGACCAGGGGCGACTCGGCGGCCAGCGGCTGCTCGGCGGTCAGGGGGGCGAGGTCGCCCAGCGAGGGCTCGCTGGTGAGCGGCAGCTCGCGGGCGGCGGTCTGCGCCGGCACCCCGACGAGGGGCGGCAGCGAGGCCTTGCTCAGGCGTTTGCTTTTGCGTTCGCACTGGGTCCGAGTGGCAACGGCCACGGGGTACTCCGTTCACAGACAGCGGCGGGCTTGGGTTCTGCCCTACCCAGTCAACGTCATCGCATCCGTGGTCGCGACGGGAAAGCGGCGCAGCTCACGCGCCAGGGACCGGAAATCTTCTCGCCGCCGGCCGTGGTGGCCTCGGTTTTTCGCGGCTTTGGCGAGGGCCTGACGGTACGCACGGACGGATGGTCCGGCGAGGGCCGGGGAACGCCTGATCGGGTGATTCCGCCCCCGGGGCGGACCGGCGGGACGGCGCGGGCTTCGTGCGCGCGGCCCGCGGCGGGCGCGGGGCGCGGGGGTGCGCGGCCGGGCGGGGCGCCGGCGCCGGCCGGCCGGCTCAGACCGGCTCCGCCGGCTCGGCCGGGACCGCGGCGCGGCCGGCCCTGGCGGCCCCGGCCGGCTGGGGCGCGGCCGCGCCGGGGAGCGGCGCGGGCGGCGCGGGCGGCGCGGGCGGCGCGGGCGGCGCGGGCGGCGCGGCGGGGGCGGAGGTGGCGGGGGCGGGAGCCGGGGCGGCGGGGCGGGCGGACTTCGCCGGCTTGCCCTGGCGACCCGGCTTGCGGGTCGGCCGCGCCTCTATCCTGGCCAGCGCGTCGTCGGCGCCGTAGGGGCGCAGGTAGGGCAGCCAGCGCGGATCCCGGTGGCCGGTGCCGATGATCCGCCAGGCCAGCCCGGAGGGCGGCCCTGGGGGGTGGCGCAGCCGCCAGCCCAGCTCGGCGACCTGCCGGTCCGCCTTGATGTGGTTGCAGCTGCGACAGGCCGCGACAACGTTGTCCCAGGCGTGCTGTCCGCCCCGGCTGCGCGGGATCACGTGGTCCACGCTGGTGGCCACTCCGCCGCAGTAAGCACAACGGCCGCCGTCCCGGGCGAAGAGTGCTCGGCGGGTCAGCGGCACGGCGGTGCGGTAGGGAACGCGGACGAAGCGTTTGAGTCTGACCACGCTGGGCGCCGGGATCGCGCTACTGGCGCTGCGCATCAGGGAGCCGGAAGTCTCCAGACTGACGGCCTTGTCGTTGAGCAGCAGGATCAGTGCGCGCCTGACCGGCACGACGCCCAGCGGCTCGTACGAAGCGTTGAGGACCAAGACGTGTGGCACGAACGCCCTCCGTTTCCGTCGGCGGCGCGTGGCTCGCGCCGTGACGATCTCCCTCAGTGTGTCCCGGGTGGGGCCGCCGGCGCCACCACGAACCGGTAATGCGCCTCATGTGTCATCCACCACATTCGTCCCACCTTCCCCCTGCCTTTCCCCCGCCAGCCCCGGGCCACTCCTCCGTTCCCCCGGCTGGATTGCGGGGCCGCCCGCCGGGCGCCGGCCGGCTGCCGCCCGGGGCCGGCGTGGTGCCGGGGAGGGGCCACGGCCGATTACCGTTGGCCAGCGCGGGGCCCGGACGAGACGGAGTTGGCGGCATGGACAACTGGGAGAGCTGGCTCGCCGGCGGGCTGCGCATCCTGCTGATCACGGTCATCGCCTTCACCGTGCGCCTGCTGGTGCGCCGCGCCCTGACCCGGCTGATAGCCCGGCTCAACCGGGAGGGCGAGAAGGACGGCAAGCGCCGCGCCGCGCGCGGCGGCCGGCTGGTCAACGCGGAGCGGCGCCGGCAGCGTTCCGAGGCCATCGGCTCGGTGCTGCGGAGCGCCGCCTCGGTGCTGATCCTGGGCACCGCCGGGCTGATGGTGCTCTCCCAACTCGGCATCCAGCTCGGCCCGTTGGTCGCGTCCGCCGGCATCATCGGGGTGGCGATCGGCTTCGGCGCCCGGAACCTGGTGACCGACGTGCTCAGCGGGATGTTCATGCTGCTGGAGGACCAGTACGGGGTGGGCGACACCATCGACGCCGGCGAGGTCACCGGCACCGTGCTGGAGATCGGCCTGCGGGTGACCACGCTGCGCGGCGAGAACGGCGCCGTCTGGTACGTCCGCAACGGCGAGATCAAGCGGGTCGGCAACCTCAGCCAGGGCTGGTCCACCGCCGTGGTGGAGGTGGCGGTCGCGCCGGAGAGCGATGTCACCGAGGTCCGCAAGCTGATCGCGGCGGCCGGCGCCGAGATGTCCGCCGTCCCGCCGTGGGACGAGCAGTTGTGGGAGCCGGTCGAGGTGCTCGGCCTGGAGTCGGTGGCGCTGGACTCGATGGTGCTGAAGGTGTCGGTGAAGACCCCGCCGACCCAGGGGGCGCCGGTGGAACGGGAGTTGCGCTGGCGGATCAAGCGCGCCCTGGACGCGGCCGGCGTCACGCAGGTGGACCCGCCGGGCGTCTCGCTGGCCAAGTCCGAGGACTGAGGTCCCCCCTCCCGAAGGTGCCGGGGGTGTCGCAGAATGGCCGCCATGCCCAGCACTCAGCCCACCTTCACCGTCCGCGGCTACCGGCCGACCGACCGGGCGGCTCTGGAGGACATCTGCGTCAGGACCGCGCACGCCGGCGCCGACGCCACCGGCCACTACCGGGAGCCGGAGATCTTCCCGGCCATCTTCGCCACGCCCTACGCGGTGCTGGAGCCGGAGTTGACCTTCGTCGCAGACAACGGCGAGCGGGCCGTCGGCTACATCGTCGGCACCGCGGACAGCACCCGTTACTACGCGGAGTTCAGGGAGCGCTGGCTGCCCACCGTCGCGGACCGGTTCCCGGCGCCGACGCCGCCGTTCGCGGGCGCCGACGACGGGCTGCGGCACCTGCTGCACCACGCCGAGGACATGCTGGTGCCCGAGATAGCCGCCGAGTACCCGGCGCACCTCCACATCGACCTGCTGCCCGAGGGGCAACGTCAGGGCCTGGGCCGGCGGTTGATGACGGCGTTCACCGACGCGCTGCGCGCCCGCGGGGTGCCCGGGCTGCACCTGAGCATGAACCCGGCCAACACCAACGCGCGGGCCTTCTACGACCGGATCGGCTTCACCGAACTCCCGCGTCCGGCCGGCAAGTCGGACGTGGACTACCTCGCCATCCGGCTCTGACCCGGTGGCCGGCCGGGTCCGGCCCGCCCCGGGGCGCGGCGCCGGGCCGGCGACGGGCGCGGCGCGGGGGCCGCTCCGGGCCACGGGGAAGATCGCGAAACCGACAAGATCCGGGCAAGCGCGGTGTGACGACCTTCATCGGGCGGCATACTGCTGGCCGTGGCCCATGCCGACTTCGCGAGGGGGAGGGCCCACCACGTGACTCAGCCGCCCAGCCCGCCACCCGCGTCACCGCCGGTGTTCCCCGCGCCGCGCGCCGGCGGGTCGGCCGGGCCGCCGGCGCGGCCGGCCGCGCCACAGCGGCGCGGCGCGCTGGTGGAGAACGCCGGCCGGCTGTGGGCGGCGATGGGCACCGAGCCGGGGCGGCTGCGGCTGATCGGCGCGGTGCTCACCGGGCTGCTGCTGCTCTTCGGCGGCGTCACCTACTGGCAGCTGTCGGCGCGGGCCGAGTCCGCCGAGACCGCCAGGGAGAGCAGCCAGCCGCTCAGCCGGAAGGCCGGCGACCTCTACCGTTCGCTGGCCGACGCCAACACGACGGCGGCCAGCGGCTTCCTGGCCGGCGCCGACGAGCCGAGCGAGGTCCGCAACCGCTACGTGCGGAACATCGCCACCGCCTCCCGCCTGCTGGTCGAGGCCGCCGGGCACGCCCGCGACTCGCCGGGGGCGACCGCGCTGGTCAACCAGCTCAACGCCGAACTCCCGCGCTACACAGGGCTGGTGGAGACCGCCAGGGCCATCGACCGGCAGCGGCTGCCGCTGGGCAGCGCCTACCTGCGGTACGCCGACCAGCGGATGCAGGACACCCTGTTGACGTCGGCCGCCTCGCTCTACCGGCTGGAGACCGGGCGCTACCAGGCGGACCTGGCCGAGGCCAGGTCGTGGCCGTGGCTCTCGGTCGGCCTCGGCGCCGCCTGCCTCGTCGGCCTGGGCTGGGCCCAGCGGCGCCACTACCTGCGCACCCACCGGGTCTTCAACCGGGGCCTGGTCGCCGGCACGGTGGCCGCCGGCCTGCTGCTGCTGTGGGTGGTGGGCGCGCACACCATGGCCAGGTCCGCGCTGCGGGACGCGCAGGACGGGCCGGGGCAGGCGCTCACCACGTTGAGCGCGGCCCGGACCGAGGCGCTGCTGGCACGCGGCGCGGAGAACCTCTCGCTGGTCTCGCGCGGCGGGGACAGCACCTTCGAGGACGCCTACCAGAACTCGATGCGGCAGCTGTTGGCCGACGCCGAGCGGCCGGCCGATGGCCTGCTGCCCAAGGCGCTGGCGCAGGCCGGTGGGGTGGAGGGCCGTGCCCCGGTGGGCGCGGCGATCGAGGCGGCCAACGCGTGGCGGGAGCGGCACGAGACGGTCAGGGACGCCGAGGTGGCCGGCGACTACGACACCGCGATCGGCCTGGTGATCGGCGGCGAGGGCTCGACCGGGGAGTCGTTCGACCGGGTGGACGCCGAGTTGGGGGCGGCCGTCACGCACCAGCAGGCGCGGTTCCGGGCCGCGGCGTTGACCGGGCTCGACTGGCTGGGCGGGCTGCCCACCGGGGCGTTCGCGCTGGCGCTGGTCGGCGCGGTGGGCACGGTGCGCGGCGTGGGGCTTCGACTCGCGGAGTACCGGTGAGCGCCCCGGTGACGCACGACCCGACGACCTGCCGCCGAACGACCGGGCCGCCGCCGGGCGACCCCGGGCCCGGCCGCCCGGTGAACGGTGCGCGGCCGTGGCGCGTCTCCCGGTGCGGGACCGGCTTCCCGACGGCCCCGACCGACCGGGGCGCCCGGCGCGGCGCCCCGGCCGAGGAACGGAGGGTGCGGACATGACGCGAACGAGGCCGGGCGACGGCGGGCGAGGACTGGCTCCGTACTGGCGGTCGCTGCTGCTGGGCGCCGCCGGGCTGGCGCTGGCCGGCGGCATGGTGGTGGCCACGCTGGCCGGCGGTCCGGTGGAGGACGAGTCCCCGAAGCGACCGCCCGCCACCGAGGCGACCCAGGCCGCGCACGGCGACCCGGTTCCGCTGGCCGCGCGGGAGCGCTGCGACGACGGGGACGGCGAGGGGATCGACCCGGCGGCGAGCCTGCGCCCCCGGCGGGAGGCCGGCCCGGCCGTGGAGCAGATCCAGCGGGACGAGCGGCTGGTCGTGGGCATCGACCAGACCAGCTACCGCTGGGGCTACCTGCACCCGGAGGACGGGGAGATCGTCGGCTTCGACATCGACCTGGTCCGCGCCATCGCCACCGACCTGCTGGGGCCCGACCCGACCATCGTCTTCCGGGCCGTCCCCACCGACCAGCGGGTGGCTGCCCTGGAGGCGGGGGACGTGGACATGGTGGTGCGCAGCATGTCCATCACCTGCGAGCGCATCCAGGAAGTGGCGTTCTCCACCTCCTACTTCGAGACCGGGCAGCAGCTGCTGGTGCCGCACCGGTCGGAGATCGACGGCTTCGACGAGACGTTGGCCGGGCAGCGGGTGTGCAGCGCCAGGGGCTCAACCGCCAGCCGGCTGCTGGAGCAGGAGGACCGCGGCGCCGTGCTGATCTCGGCGCCCAACCACCTGGACTGCCTGGTTCAGGTCCAACTCGGCCTGGCCGACGCCCTGATGACGGACAGCGCGCTGGCCGCCGGGCACATCGGGCAGGACCCGTCGATGCGGCTGGTCGGCGACGAACTGACCGCCGAGTCCTACGGGGTGGCGATGCGGCAGGCCGACGAGGACCTGGTCCGCTGGGTGAACGCGGTGCTCGACGAGTACCGCGGCACCGGGCCCGACAGCCCCTGGCACCAGGCGTTCGAGGACTGGCTCGCCGGCTACCTGCCGGACTCGGCCGCCGTACCACCCGAGCCGCTCTACCGAGACTGAGGTACCGGAGCCACCAACGGGGAAGGGATCGAGCCAGCAGCACCCGCGCACACCACCAGGACCGCACCGACCGACCAGACCAACGAGACCGCACCGACCAACCAGATCGACCAGATCGACCGGACCGACCCGGCCGGCCGGACCGGCACCGCGACGAACGCGCCCGACGGGCACCCTGACCGAAGCACCACCCGAGCAGCACCCGCGACCACACGGCGCGGCGACCGCGGACCGTCACCGACGACCGGTCCGCGGCGCGACACCAGGCAAGACCAACTCACCACAGCCGACACACCTAGAGCCGGCGGGAAAGACTGAGGGGAGAGCGATGGCCCCGGATTCCGGCGGAAGCGTGCTGAGCCGCGAGGAGGTGGACCGGGCGCTGGCCCGGTTCGGCGCCGAGCACGAGGCGATCGAGACCTCGCTGCTCGCCCTCCAGGACCACGCCGGCCGCCGGCTGCTGGAGGGTGCGCGGCTGACCGGAGCCACCCGCGACCGCTGGGCCCGCGCGGAACGCGTGCTGGGGCTGCTGTGGAACCGGTTCGACCTGCTCACCGACGCGTTGGAGACGGCCAGGGAGCTGCGCTCCCGGCGGCGCGACCCGCACCGGGAGGAGCTGCTCCAACTGAGCATGGTGCTGGCCGGGTCGAACCTGGCGGTGCCGGGCGAGGCCGGCGGGGTCGAGCACCTGGGCTGGCGGGAGCTGATCTGCCGGATGAACACCGGCTACGCCGAGGTGCTCGACCTGCTGGTCGCCGCCGACGTCGTCTGGTCGGCGCTGCCCGCCCGGATAGACCTGCTGGCCACCGAACTGCACCGGCTGCGGGAGCTGGCACACTCCGTCGGGGTGCGCCCGGGCACCCATCCGGCGGGTGCCGAACTGGCGGACATCACCGAGGAGTTGACCAGGCTGCGCGACGAGGTGATCGCCGACCCGCTGGCCTTCTGGCAGCCGGCCGGCGGCAGCAGCGCGCCCGGCGGCGGCCGGCCGGACACCACCCGCTACGACCGGGCGGCCCGGGCCCTGGACGACATCAGGCGCGAGGTGGACGCGGTGATCGGAGTCCGCAAGGACGCCGAGGAGCGGCTGATCCGGCTGCGGGACGTGCTCTCCCGGGCGGACCGCACGCTGGCCGAGGCCCGCACGGCGCGCGGCGAGGTGCTCGCCAAGATCGCCGCCTCCGAGGTGCCGGCGGTCAACGGCCCGGCCAGCGCGCTCGGCGAACAGCTGATCGCCGCCGCCGACTACCGCAGGCGGGCCCAGTGGCACCGGCTCTCCCCGCTGCTGGAGTCCCTGGAGCAGCGCGCCGAGGAGGAGTTGCGCCGGGCCAGGGAGTCGCTCTCCGCCGTCACCGCCCCGCTGGCCGTGCGGGCCGAGCTGCGCGGCCGGCTCGACGCCTGCCGGGCCCGACTGGCCCGGGTCGGGCGGGCCGGCGAGCCGCTGCTGGTCGAACGCTACGACGGCGCGCGCCGGCTGCTGTGGACGGCGCCCTGCGACCTGCGGGCCGCCGAGTCCGCGGTGCGGCGCTACCAGGAGGCGGCGGCCGAGGCGCTGACCGCGCCGGAAGCCGCTCCGACCCACCACACCGCCGAGCTGCGGGGGGAGCCATGAGCCCGCTCGCCGGGGTGGCCGCGGGCCAGCCCTGCCAGCGCCCCGACTGCGGCGGCGACTACCAGCTCGCCGAGCGCAGCCAGCTGTACTGCGGCACCTGCGGGTTGGCGCCGGTGGTCGCCGCCAACGGGATGCTCGGCGACACCAGGACCAGTGCCCTGGCGCCGCCGGCCGGCGAGAGCTCGGACAGCTCCGGCTCCGCCGGGTCGCGGTCCGCCGCCTCGGCGCGCTCGCGCTCCTCGCGGCGCTCGGTCTCCGGGCGGCTCTCCAGGACCGAGGCGGGGGCCCCGCCGGGGCTGGTGATCACCGCGCGCGGCGCCCGGGGCAGCACCGCGTCCAGCCGCTCCCGGCTGGGGGCCGGGCTGGTCCCGGTGCCGGCCGTGCCGCGGCCCGAGCCGCGCGACGCGGTGCTGAGCAACCCCGAAGTGCCGGAGCGTAAACGGTTCTGCGGCAACCACGAGTGCGGCGCCCGGGTGGGCCGCTCCCGGCACGGCCGGCCGGGCCGCACCGAGGGCTACTGCACCAGGTGCGGGCACCCCTATTCGTTCGTGCCCAAGCTGCGCCGCGGGGACCTGGTCAAGGACCAGTACCGGATCGCCGGTTGCCTGGCGCACGGCGGCCTCGGCTGGATCTACCTGGCCGTGGACACCGCCGTCTCCGACCGCTGGGTGGTGCTCAAGGGGCTGCTGGACACCGGGGACGAGGACGCCATGGCGGTGGCCATCTCCGAGCGGCGCTTCCTCGCCGAGATCGAGCACTCCAGCATCGTCCGGATCTACAACTTCGTGGAGCACCTGGACCCCCGCACGGGCAGCCTGGACGGCTACATCGTGATGGAGTACGTCGGCGGGCAGTCCCTGAAGCAGATCGCCAACAGCCGCACCGAGGCGGCCGGCCACCGCGACCCGCTGCCGGTGGAGCACGCCTGCGCCTACGGCATCGAGGCGCTGGAGGCGCTCGGCTACCTGCACAGCCGCAAGCTGCTCTACTGCGACTTCAAGGTGGACAACGCCATCCAGCAGGACGACCAGCTCAAGCTGATCGACCTCGGCGCGGTCCGCCGGATGGGGGACGACGACTCCCCGGTGTACGGCACCATCGGCTACCAGGCGCCGGAACTCGCCGAGCGGGGCGCCTCGGTGGCCTCCGACCTCTACACGGTGGCCCGCACGCTGGCCGTGCTGACCTTCGACTTCCAGGGCTACACCACGGTCTTCGCGGACAGCCTGCCCGCTCCGGAGCACATCGAGGTGTTCCAGCGGCACGAGTCGTTCTACCGTTTCCTGGTGCGCGGCACCGATCCGGACCCCGAGGCCCGGTTCTCCTCGGCCGAGGAGATGGCGGAGCAACTCACCGGCGTGCTGCGGGAGATCGTGGCCGGCGCCAGCGGGCGACCGCAGCCGGCCGTCTCCCGGCTGTTCGGTCCGGAGGAGCGGGTGGTCGGCACCGAGCCGCTGCCGGCGCCCGGCGGCTCGGTCTCCGCGCTGGGCGCCCGACCGGCGCGCCGGCTGCCGCGCCGCGGCGCGCGGCGGCCCGCCGGCCCGGCCGCGCCGGCGCCGCCCCCCGCCACGCCCCCGTGGTCGGCCGCCCCGGCCGTGGTCGCGCCGGACCTGCGGGCCCTCGGGCTGGCGCTGCCCGTGCCGCTGGTCGCCCCGGACGATCCCAGCGCCGGCTTCCTCGCCGGTCTGCTGGCCACCGCGCCGGCCGAGCTGATCGTGGCGCTGCGCGCCGCGCCCCCCGACTCGGTCGAGCCACGGCTGCGCGAGGTGCGCGCCCACCTCGCCCTGACCGACCCGGCCTCCGGGGTCGCCGCCCGCGTCGTGCTGGGCGAGCTGCGCGCGCGGGACCCGGCGGACTGGCGGCTGATCTGGCACCACGGGCTGGTGTCCCTCGTCGAGGGCGACCTGGCCACGGCGGCGGCCGCGTTCGACGCGGTCTACGACGCGTTCCCCGGCGAGGTGGCGCCCAAGCTGGCGCTGGCGGTCTGCGCCGAGTGGCTCGGCCAGCTCGACAACGCGGCGGACTACTACGAGCTGGTGTGGACCTGCGATCCGAGCCACGTCAGCGCGGCCTTCGGGCTGGCCAGGGTGCGGCTGACCGCCGGGGACCGGCCGGGGGCCGTGACGGTGCTGGAGTCCGTGCCGGAGACCTCGACCCACCACACGGCGGCGCGGATCGCCGCGGTGCGCGCGCGGCTGCGCGGCCGGCCGGCCGGCGACGACCTGCTGACCGACCTGCTGGCGGCGGGCCACCAGGTCGCGCTGTTGCGTGCCGCCGGGTTGGAACCATCGTTGAGCGAACAACTGTCCTGTGAAGTGCTGGGACGCGCCCTGGACTGGCTGCTCTCCGAGGACGCGCACCAGCCGGCGCGGGCGCGTCCGCAGTTGCGGCTGCTGGACACGCCGCTGGACGAGACGGGTGTCAGGAACGGCCTCGAACGCTCCTACCGGAGACTGGCCAGGCTGGCACCCACCAGTAGGGAACGGACGAAACTGGTGGAGGCGGCGAACCGCTTCCGCCCCAGGACATGGGTGTGACGATGCCGCAGCTCGACCAACTCTCCGCCTGCCCCGGCTGCGGTGAGCCGCTGGATGAGGACGACCGCTTCTGCGGAGTCTGCGGCACCGACCTGAGCGCCGCCGCCCGCTCGGCCGGCCCGAGCGCGCCGGCGCCGGCGCAGCACCCGCCGGGCTACACGCCGACGGAGCACGACTTCCCGCTCCCCCCGCCGCTGCGCCAGAGCCCGCCGCCACCGGCCGCACCGCCCGCACCGCCCGCACCGCCCGCACCGCCCGCGGCAGCGCCCCCCGCGCCTCCGGCGCCCGCCGGCCGGACCGGGCCGGGGGCCGGCCCCGCGTCCCAGCCACCGCCGCCCTCGGCGGACCAGGCGCCCTTCCGAACCAGCCAGCCAGCACCGCCACCGGCCGCCGGCCAAACACCGACCACCGGACCCGCCCCCCAGCCACCACCACCCGCCGCCGACCAAGCGCCCTACGGAACCAGCCAGCCAGCACCGCCACCGGCCGCCGACCGAACACCGACCACCGGACCCGCCCCCCAGCCACCACCACCCGCCGCCGACCAAGCGCCCTACGGAACCGGCCGGGCCCCGGCAGCACCGGCCGCGCCGGCCCCCGCGCCCACCGGGCAGGCACCCGACCCCCGGGCACACCCGCCGGCCACGCCCCCCGCCGGGTCACCGCAGCCTCCCGGCCAACCGGGCCACCCCGCTCACCCCGCCGCGCCGCGCGCCACGCCCCGGGGGACCGACCCGCGCGCCGGCGCCGCCCCGGCCAGGGCCCGCTGCGGCAGCTGCGGCAGGGCGGACGCCGAGGCCGCCGGCGGCCAGTGCGCCGACTGCGCGCGCGAGCGCCCGGCCGACCGGAACCACGTGGAGCGGGCGTTGGGCGGCGTGGCCGCCGTCAGCGACCTGGGCCGACGCCACCACCGCAACGAGGACGCGTTCAGCGTGGCCGCGACGGCGCTCGGCGACGGCACCCCCGCCGTGGTGGCCGTGGTCTGCGACGGCGTCTCCTCCTCCACCCGACCGCACGAGGCGTCCGCCGCCGCCGCCGAGGCCGCCGCCGAGTCGCTGCTGACCGCGCTGCCGCGCGGGGTGGCCGGCGAGCTGGCGATGCACGCCGCCGTGCTGGCGGCGGCGGACGCCGTCAACCGGCTGGCCGACACGGCGAAGGAGCCGGGCCGGAACTCGCCGGCCTGCACCATCGTCAGTGCCGTCACCGCCGCCGACCAGCTCATCGTCGGCTGGATCGGGGACAGTCGGGCCTACTGGGTGCCGAGGGACGGGGCGGGCCGGCCGGCCCGGCTCACCGAGGACGACTCCTGGGCGGCGCAGATGGTCGCCGCCGGGCTGCTCAGCGAGGCCGAGGCCATGGCCGACCACCGGGCGCACGCCATCACCGCCTGGCTCGGCGCGGACGCGCAGGAGGTGGAGCCGCACACCGCGACCTTCCGACCCGACCACCCGGGGACCGTCATCGTCTGCACCGACGGGCTCTGGAACTACGCGGACGCGGCCGAGCGGATGGCCGAGCTGCTCGCCGGGACCGGCCCGGCGCCGCTGCCGACCGCCCAGCAACTGGTGCGCTACGCCCTGGACTCCGGCGGCCACGACAACGTGACCGTGGCCGTGATCCCCTTCCCCTCGCCGCCGGCCTCCGCCGACTGACCCCCCGCCGGCCGGCCGCTCAGGCGGCGCCGGCCGCGCTTTGACAGCGAACATGACACACCTCACAGACCAGTGACCCTCCGTCACCTTCTGACCCCAGACCGTACGGCACGCCACTGACAGTGGTCGCCCGCTCGCCCAGAATGGTCCTTTCGGACACCGGCCGTCCACAGCACGGCCGGAACTTGCCGCCCAAGGGAGTAGACCCATGGGACAGGGCACCCGGTACTGTTCCTCGCGGGGTCACCTGTCGTACGGGCCGCGCAACGGGCCGGCCACCGGCGGGCCCCGCAACCGAGTACGAAGTGACGCGAGGGGGAGGCAGTCACATGCCGACTTGCCCTAACGGCCATCAGTCGATGGCCGAAGACTGGTGTGAGGTGTGCGGACACCGCATCATGGCACCCGCCGTCGCGGTGCCCCCACCCACTCCGCCGCCCCCACCACCACACGACTTCGGCGGCCACCAGGGCCCCGCCGGCTACCACGGCGGGGCCCCGGCCGGCTACCCGCCGGGCCCGGAGGGCCCCGGCACGATGCCGATGCCGGCCGCCCAGCTGTGCCCGCAGTGCCGCACCCCGCGCGAGGCCCAGGCCCCGTTCTGCGAGGAGTGCCGGTTCAACTTCCTCACCAACTCGCCGACCGCGTACACCCCGCCGGCCCCCGGCTACCCGGGTGGGCCGCCGCCGGCCGCGCCGCCCGGGCCGCCGCCGGGCCCACCCGGGCCGCCCGGCTTCCCGCAGCAACACCAGCAGCAGTTCGCGCCGCCCCCACAGCAGCAGCCACAGCACCAGCCGCAGCAGCAGCACCAGTTCGCGCCGCCGCCCCCGCAGCAACAGCAGCAGGCGCCGCCGACCGGCGACTGGATGCTGCCGCCGCCCAGCACGCCGCCTGCCGCGCCCGCGCCCGGGCCGCTGGGCTATCCGGGCCAGCCGACCGGCGGCAGCTGGCTGGTGTCGATCGGGCCCGACCCGGACTACTTCACCGCGATGATGCACCGCTCCGGCCCCGAGGCGGCCCAGCTGAGCCTGCCCGCCTACGCCCCCGAGCAGCAACTCCAGCTCATCGGCCCGCAGATGAGCATCGGCCGGCGCCGCAACTCCACCGGCGAGGCCCCGGACATCGACCTCTCCCAGCAGCCGGAGGACCCGGGCGTCTCACACCAGCACGCCGTGCTGGTGGAGCAGCCCGACGGCGGTTGGGCCGTGGTGGACCAGGACTCCACGAACGGGACCACGGTGAACGGCGCCGAGGACCCGATCCAGCCATTCGTGCCGGTGCCGCTCCAGGAAGGCGACCGGGTGCACGTGGGGGCCTGGACCACCCTGCGGATCTACCGCCGCTAGGCCCGCACGACCGGGAACGCGCCTCGGCGAGCCAGGTCGGAGGCGCCGGACGGAGCCCCACCCGGGGGTCCGTCCGGCCCGGCCGCCCGATCCGTCCGGGAGGCGCCACCGGCCGCCGGACCGGCCCCGTTCCGCCGCGACTACCATCACCAGGGTGACCAAAAACATACCGGCGATAGCGGTCGAAGGACTACGCAAACGGTACGGCGACGTGCAGGCCGTGGACGGGGTGACGTTCGAGGTCGCTCACGGGGAGTTCTACGGCATCCTGGGCCCCAACGGCGCCGGCAAGACCACCACCATGGAGCTGGTCGAGGGCCTGCGGGAGCCGGACGAGGGCACGGCGCGGCTGCTGGGCCAGCCGTCCTGGCCGCGTGACCCGAAGCTGCTGCGCCGGATCGGCGTCCAACTCCAGGCGTCCGCCTTCTTCGAGAAGCTGACCGCCCGGGAGCAGATCCACACCTTCGCCGCGCTCTACGGGGTGTCCGCCCAGCGCGCGGACGAGATGCTGGAGACCGTCGGCCTGACGGAGAAGGCCAACACCAAGGACGACAAGCTCTCCGGCGGCCAGGCGCAACGGCTGTCCATCGCCTGCGCCCTGGTGCACGACCCGGAGCTGGTCTTCCTGGACGAGCCGACCACCGGCCTCGACCCGCAGGCCCGGCGGAACCTCTGGGACCTGCTGCGCGGGATCAACGGCCAGGGCCGCACGGTGGTGTTGACCACCCACTACCTGGACGAGGCGGAGATCCTCTGCGACCGGGTGGCGATCATGGACGCCGGCCGCGTGCTGCGGATCGGGGCACCGGCCGAGCTGATCAGCGAGCTGGGCGTGAAGAACCTGGAGGATGTCTTCCTCCAGCTGACCGGACGGGAGTACCGGGAGTGAGCGCCTACAAGAGCCTGTCCCTGGCGATGATCAAGGGGCTGCTCCGGGACCGCACCGCGAGCTTCTTCACGCTGATCTTCCCCCTGATGTTCCTGCTGCTCTTCGGGGCGCTGTTCCAGAACGACTCGGTCTCCCGCTCCCACGTCCTGCAGATCGGCGAGGTCGCCGTGCTGGACGCGATAGCCACCGACGAGCGGCACGAGCTGTCCGAGGTGCTCGACATCGAGCAGGTCGACGACCGCGAGGAGGCGCTCTCCCGGGTCAGCGACGGTGGCGCGGACGCGGTGGTCTGGGAGGACGCGGACGGCCGCGTCGAGCTGCGCTACTCGGCGGCCGACGCCACCCGGGCCGGCACCGTGCACGGGCTGATGCAGTCC
This sequence comes from Streptomyces chisholmiae, assembly GCF_031845445.1. Classification (NCBI taxonomy): domain Bacteria; kingdom Bacillati; phylum Actinomycetota; class Actinomycetes; order Kitasatosporales; family Streptomycetaceae; genus Streptomyces; species Streptomyces chisholmiae. The sequence continues at coordinate 146,439 of NZ_JAVREO010000015.1, forward strand.
CTGGTGCAGACCGCCAACCTGGCGGCGACCGGTCAGCCGGCGGCCTTCGAACTCACCGCCGACCAGGTCGAGGACAAGTCGATCAAGGCCATCCAGTTCCTCGCACCCGGCCTGCTGGGCTGGGCGATCGCCATGGGCGCGTCCTTCATGTCAGCGTTCACCCTGGTCAACTGGCGGAAGAAGCGGATCCTGCGGCGGCTGTGGCTGGCCCCCATCTCGCCGGCTACGGTGATCGGCGCGCGGATCGGGGTGAGCCTGGGGATGGCGCTGCTCCAGACGGCGCTCTTCGTCGGGATCGCCACCATCCCGTTCTACGGACTCCAGCTGACCGGCTCCTGGTACCTGGTGATCCCGCTGGTGGCCGCCGGCACACTGGCCTTCATGTCGGTCGGCCTGCTGATCGGCGCCTGGGCCAAGAGCGACGAGGCGGCCAACGCCGCGCTCCAGCTCGTGGTGATGCCGATGGCCTTCCTCTCCGGCTCCTTCTTCCCGCTGGAGGGCGTCCCCGGCTGGGTGGCGGCCATCTCCAACGCGATGCCGCTGAAGCACCTCAACGAGTCGGTGCAGGGCGTGCTCACCCGCGGCGAGAGCTGGGGGACGGCGCTGCCGGCGATGGTCGGGCTGCTGCTCTTCGCCGCCGTGGTGACCGCGATCGCCGCCCGGCTCTTCCGCTGGGACGACGCGTAACGACGACGGTGGCGACGGGGCGGGGACGCCCCCTCGGACGACGCCGGCGGTGCCCCGACCGCCGGCTCAGTCCGGGGTGTTGACCATCGCCCTGGCCGCGAAGACCAGGTAGTCCCAGAGCTGCTTCTCCAACTCGGGCGCCAGGTCCAGGCTGTCCACCGCGTCCCGCATGTGCCTCAGCCAGGCGTCGTGCGCGGCCTGGTTCACCACGAACGGCGCGTGCCGCATCCGCAGCCGGGGGTGGCCCCTGGTCTCGCTGTAGGTGCTCGGCCCGCCCCAGTACTGCATGAGGAAGAGCACCAGCCGCTCCTCGGCCGGGCCCAGATCCTCCTCCGGGTACATCGGGCGCAGGATCGGGTCCTCGGCCACGCCCTGGTAGAACCGGCGGACCAGGGCCCGGAACGTCGGCTCGCCCCCGACCCGGTCGTAGAAGGTCAGCTGCTGGATCATGTCCCCATGGTCGCAGACCCGGCGGACCGCCGGGCGGACGGCCGAGGTACCGGCCGGTAGCCGACCGCACCGCCGACGAGACGGTCGCCTGGAGCGGGAGGACGGTGGCCTAGAGCGGGGTGACGCTCAGCCCGCCGACGCCGGCCGACCGCACCGTCGTCGAGCCGAGCCCGGCGCGCAGCCGCAGCCAGCCGGCGCGTTCCAGCACCCGCACCGGCACCGCGGCCCGCAGCAGCCCGAGGGCGTGCGCCGCGTGCACGGCCCGCAGCGGCAGCCGGGTGCCGGGCAGTTGGCGGGACCAGATCTCCTCGGCCAGCGCGTCCAGCGTCGACCGGGTGCGCTCCGGCGGCGCGAGCCGCTCGGTGCGCTCCCGGAACTCGGCGACCACCGCGGCGGCCGCCGCCCCCACCTCCTGGTGCGGCAGCTCGGCCACCGGCCGCCAGCCGCCGCGTGGCGGGAGCAGCCCGGCCCAGGACGGGCCGGTCACCGGGGCCGGCAGCCGGGCCGCCGACCGCTCCTCGTCCAGCGCCTCCAGCAACTCCCCCGCCGAGACCGTGCGGTCCAGCGCCAGCGGGGCGCGCAGCCGGACCGGCCGCACCGCCAGCACCTCGAACCTGGCCGGCCGGGTGAAGACGGCCAGCACCTCGCCCTCGGCCTTCAGCCGGGCCGCGGCCGTCCGGTCCCAGCGCAGCTGCCGGGCCAGGTAGGCGGCCAGCTCGGCCGCCTCCCCGGCCTCGGCGAAGGCCATCTCCGACTGCTCGGTCATGCCGCGGCGGCGCTGTCCGCCTGGTCGTCCAGGTAGTGGGAGAGGAACGACCGTTCGTCGTCGGTCAGCCGGCGCGGCTTGCCCAACTCCAGGTCGTAGGGCACCACCACGGTGCGCGCCGTGACGTAGACCGCCTGCTCGTCCTTCACCTCGTAGTCCACCGTGACCGAGGCGTGGCCCAGCTTGGAGACCCACAGCTCGACCGAGACCGGCTCGGGCCGGTGCACCAGCGGCCGGCGGTAGTCGATCTCGTGCCGGGCCACCACGGAGCCGCCGGTGAAGGCGCCCGAGTCGGCCTGCCGGGCCAGCCGGAACATGAAATCTATCCGCGCTTCCTCCAGGTAGCGCAGGAAGACCACGTTGTTGACATGGCCGAAGGCGTCCATGTCCGACCAGCGCAGCGGGCAGGCGAAGTGATGCCGCATCCTCAGCCCCGGGTCAGCTTCTTGTAGGAGGCGCGGTGCGGACGGGCCGCCTCGGGGCCGAGCCGCTCGATCTTGTTCTTCTCGTAGGACTCGAAGTTCCCCTCGAACCAGAACCACTTGGACTCGCCCTCGTAGGCGAGGATGTGGGTGGCCACCCGGTCCAGGAACCAGCGGTCGTGGGAGACGACCACGGCACAGCCGGGGAACTCCAGCAGCGCGTTCTCCAGCGAGGAGAGCGTCTCCACGTCGAGGTCGTTGGTGGGCTCGTCGAGGAGCAGCAGGTTGCCGCCCTGCTTGAGGGTGAGGGCCAGGTTCAGCCGGTTCCGCTCGCCGCCGGAGAGCACCCCGGCCGGCTTCTGCTGGTCCGGGCCCTTGAAGCCGAAGGCGCTGACATAAGCCCTGGACGGCATCTCGACGTGGCCGACGTTGATGTAGTCGAGGCCGTCGGAGACGACCTCCCAGAGGGTCTTCTTCGGGTCGATGTTGGCGCGGGACTGGTCGACGTACGAGATCTGCACCGTCTCGCCGACCCGCACCGAGCCGGCGTCGACGGACTCCAGCCCCAGGATCATCTTGAAGAGGGTGGTCTTGCCGGCGCCGTTGGGGCCGATCACGCCCACGATGCCGTTCCGCGGCAGGGTGAAGGACAGGCCGTCGACCAGGATCTTCTCGCCGAAGGCCTTGCCGAGCTTGTCCGCCTCGACCACCACGTTGCCCAGCCGGGGACCGGGCGGGATCTGGATCTCCTCGAAGTCCAGCTTCCTGGTCTTCTCGGCCTCGGCCGCCATCTCCTCGTAACGGGCCAGCCGCGCCCGGGACTTGGCCTGCCGCCCCTTGGCGTTGGAGCGGACCCAGTCCAGCTCCTCCTTGAGCCGCTTGGCGCGCTTGGCGTCCTTCTGGCCCTCGACCTTGAGCCGGGTCTGCTTGGTCTCCAGGTACTTGGAGTAGTTGCCCTCGTAGACGTAGGCGCGGCCGCGGTCCAGCTCCAGGATCCACTCGGCCACGTTGTCCAGGAAGTACCGGTCGTGGGTGATGGCCACCACGGTGCCCGGGTACTTGGCGAGGTGCTGCTCCAACCACTGCACGGACTCGGCGTCCAGGTGGTTGGTCGGCTCGTCGAGGAGCAGCAGGTCGGGCTGTTCGAGGAGCAGCCGGCAGAGCGCGACGCGGCGCTTCTCGCCGCCGGAGAGGTTGGTCACCGGCCAGTCCCCGGGCGGGCAGCCCAGGGCGTCCATCGCCTGCTCCAGCTGGGCGTCCAGGTCCCAGGCGCCGGCGTGGTCCAACTCCTCCTGGAGCTGGCCCATCTCCTCCATCAGCGCGTCGGTGTACTCGGTCGCCATCTGCTCGGCGATCGCGTTGAACCGGTCGAGCTTCGCCTTGGTCTCGGCGACGCCCTCCTGGACGTTCTCCAGGACCGTCTTCGACTCGTTCAGCGGCGGCTCCTGGAGCAGGATGCCGACCGTGTAGCCCGGGGTGAGGAACGCGTCCCCGTTGGACGGCTGCTCCAGGCCGGCCATGATCTTGAGCACCGTGGACTTGCCGGCGCCGTTGGGGCCCACGACACCGATCTTGGCCCCGGGCAGGAAGCTCAGGGTGACGTTGTCCAGGATCACCTTGTCGCCGTGCGCCTTGCGCGTCTTGCGCATGGTGTAGATGTACTCAGCCAAGAGAAACCGTCCGGCAGCTGTTGTCAGTGAGTGGGAAGCCTGCCTCCATCCTGCCGCATCGCCCGGCCAGGGACGAAACCGGTGCCGGGTAGCGGGGAGGCCGGCGGGGGCCGCAAACACGAGGGGGCGGGCCCCGTCAGGGCCCGCCCCCGGTGCCGGACGGAGATGTCCCGCCCGGCCCTCGTCACGTCAGCGGCGACGCGACGACCGGTGTACCGCTCGGCGCCTCAGCGCCGGGTCACTCGCCGGCGGCGCTGGCGCGCCGACGGATGAAGAGGACGACACCGCCACCGACGGCCAGCAGCGCCACGGCGATGCCACCGATCAGCGCCGGGTTGCCCCCGCTGCTGCCGGTCTCGGCCAGGTCGGCGCCGTCGTCACCCTCGCCGCCACCGGTGGTGGCGGGGCTGGGCTCGTTGTCCTCGACCGGCTCGGGACCGCCGTCGTCACCGGTCGCGCAGTCGAGCACCCCGGTGAACTGCCACGGCTTGGCGGGGTCCATGTCGTTCGCGATGGTGATCTCGTAGGCCTGGCCGTTCTCGACCGGGACCACGACCGGCTGGGACTCGCCCGGGCCGACCTCGTAGGACTCACCGTCCAGCTCGAAGGTGAACGGCACGTCACCCTCGTTGCTGGCGGTGATCTCCACGCCGCCCTCGGTGCACTTCTCGACCGCGTTGATCGCGACGGCCGGCTGGCCGGGGGCCGCCCAGCTCACGGTCGCGCCGGCGGTCACCGAGGAGTCGGACGAACCGGCCAGGATCATGGTCTGGGTGCGGGTGTCTATGCCGGTGAGGGCCCGACCGACCGGCACCTGGGAGGTGGCGGTGGCGGTCAGCGACGCCTGACCGTCGGCGGCGTCCTCGGGCACCGAGAAGTACAGCTCGGTGCCGTCGGCGACCGGCTGGTCCTCGGTGATGTACTCGCCGTTGACGTCGACGATGGTCACGCCCTGCTCGGCCGCGCTGGCGTCGGGGGCCACGAAGACCGACTCGGCGCTGCTGCTCACCGTGACCGGGCCGATGACCTGGCCGGGCTGGCCGGAGACCTGCGGCGGGTTCAGTTCGAGCGACGCGCCGGGCTCGGCCACGTCGGCCGCGTTGGCCAGCAGCCACTCGGCGAGCAGCGCGGCGTCCTCGTCCTGCGGCACGGCCTCGACGCCGTCCGACAGCTCCCAGATCGCGGCCTGCGTGCCGGCGGCGGCCTGCTCGTCGTTGAGCGACTCGGCGCCGGCCTGCTCGGCGAGCCCGTCCAGGTCGTTCACGACCGGGTAGGAGTTCTGCAGGATCCAGTGGATCTTGCCGGCGTCCGGGTTCTCGTGCAGCGTCGAGGACTCCCAGCCGGTCTCCTTGTACTGGGCACCGCTCTGCGCGGGGGTCCCGAAGTCGATGCAGTAGGTCTTCAGCGTGCCGCCGTCCTCGGCGGTCAGGGAGAACAGGCCGCCGTTGATGGCCTCGGTGCGACCGTTCTGGGTGACGTCGACCTTGCCGCTGACCTCAAGACCGTCCAGTACGGCGGTGGCGCCCCCGCTGCGCGGGTTCAGCTCGTCGGCCACGGCCGGGGCGGCGGCGGCCAGCGCGCCCCCCGCGATCAGCCCGGTCGCGACGGCCGTGGCCGCAAGGCGGGATACCACCCGCTTGCGCGCGTGCATCATGTGTGTGTCCCCTCCACGAGATCACAGGGCGCAGCCGTATCTTCCGACGGCACGCTCATCAACATCCCCGTGCGTACGGTGGATCGTAGAGAGGCAGTTCGACGTTGTCCCCACCGGACGGCGGCTCCACACATTCCGAAGTCGAATCGTTACCGCGCCGGTTCGGCGAAGGCCCCACCGGAGGCCACTTCCGGGCAGTCGCCGAAATCCGGGCCAGCGGCCCGCATTACCCGCCAGACGCGGACAACTCCGTCCCACCGGCCGGTGAGGCGGCGACGACGAACCGTTCCCGCACCTCCCGGTAGCGCATCAGCTCCGCCGCCACCGGCTCCAACACCTGACGGTGACCCAACTCGGCGGCCAGCCGGCGCAGCCGCCACTCCTCGTCCCGCCCGTAGGCGTGCGCCGGGCCACGGGCCGCGATCCGGCACCCCCAGGCCAACAGCGGGCCGCCGGCCGAGCCCAGGCACAACAGCAGCAGCGGCAGCCAGCGGCCCATCACCGGCTGGCCGATCAGCACCGCCAACAGCCAGCACAGCCCCATCAGTTGCACGGTCAACAGGACCGCCTGACCGGCCGCCGCCGCGGACCACCAGCCGGGCCGGGGCGGGCGCCCGGGCGACCGGTCGCCCAGGGCCCGTTCCAGCACCCCGGGCAGCTCCACGGCGCCCCGGCCGGCCGCCTCCCGCACCGCCCGGGCCCAGGGCTCCGGCAGCCCGTCGGCCGCCTCGTCGGCCAACTGCCGCACGGCCCGCTCCACCGCCGGTCCCGAGACCGCGGGCGAGCCGTCACCGCGCAGCCGCTTCGCCGCCAACGCCGGCGGCTCACCCCGCCGTTCGGCCCGCCGCGCGGCCAGCCGGCGCATCCCCTGGGCCAGCGGCGTGCCGCAGGCCCGGTCGGCCCGCCGCAGCCAGCCGCGCTCGGCGGCCTGGCCGGCCGCCGGGGCGCCCACCGCGGTGCCCAGTCGGTCCTCGAACTCCTCCCGCACCTCGTCCGTCAACCCGGCCGGGGCCTGCGCGCCGTCCGCCACGTAGACCGGCTCCAGCCGCCGCGCCACGCTGTCCACGTCGGCCGCCAGCCGCCGCGCCGCCGCCGTCCGGCCGGCGACCAGCTCCCCGATCAGCTTGCGCAACTCCCCCACCCCGTCGCCGGTCAGCGCCGACCCGGCCAGCACACAGGCGCCCGGCTCGCCGTGCTCTCCCAACGCCACCCCGTGCTCGTCCAGCAGCCGCCGCAGGTCGTCCAGCACCGCGTCCACCGCCTCCGGGGGGAGCCGGTCCGCCTGGTTGAGCACGATCAGCGAGACGTCGGCGTGCCCGGCGAACGCCCGCAGGTAGCGCTCGTGCAGCAGGGCGTCCGCGTACTTCTCCGGGTCGACCACCCACACCACCGCGTCCACCAGCCCCAGCAGCCGGTCCACCTGCTGCCGGTGCGCCGGGTCGACCGAGTCGTAGTCGGGCAGGTCCAGCAGGATCAGCCCGCGCAGGCCCGGATCCAGCACGTGCGCCCGGCGCCGCGCCCTGGCCGGCACGCCCAGCCGCTCCAGCAGCCCGTCCGGGCTCAGCCCGCGGCCGGCCTCCCAGGTGCAGGAGACCGGCGAGGCCGTCGTCGGGCGGCGCACCCCGGCCTCCGAGAGCTGCGCACCGGCGAGGGCGTTGAAGAGGGTCGACTTGCCGCTGCCGGTGGCGCCGGCGATGGCCACCGTGGTGTACGCCCGGGGCAGCCGGTCGCGCGCGGCCGCCTCGTCCAGCACCCGGCCGGCCTCGGCCAGCACCTGCTCGTCCAGCCGGGTCCGCGACAGGCCCACCAGCTCGCGCAGCGCGCCGAGCCGCACCCGCAGCGCGCCGTCCTCGACGGTGCCGGTGGTGCCGGTGGCACCGGCCGGGCCGGGCGGGTCGGCGCGGTCGGGGAAGTCGAGAGAGCCGGGGAAGTCGGCGCGGTCGGCGGGCGGTTGCGGATACGGGGCGTGCTGCGGCCGCGGGGCGTGCCGCGGCGGGTGGGGCTGGTACGGCTGGTGCGGGTCCCCGCCTGCGGGCGAGCCCTGGGGCCGGCGCTGCCCGGCGGTCTGCTGCTCGGTCACGTGACGCTCCTCGCGGTCGATGACGGTCCGAACGGTCCCGGCCGTCCCTGTGGTCCTCGGTGCCCTGCGCCCCCGAACCCCCTGCCGCCCCCGCCTCCCCCGCTGCCGCCCGGCCGGACGCCCAGCCCGGACGCCCCGCCCCAGCCACCCGGCTCAGACGGCGGTCGGCCGGTGCTCGGCCCGGACCGAGGAGAGCGCGGCCACCAACTCGACCTGGGTGTCCGCCGTGATCCCCAACCGGTGCAACGGCGCCCCCCGCCGCCGCTTCTCGGCGCCCAGCGCCCGCGCCACACAGGCCGTCAACTGCTGGTTCCCCTTCTCCCGCAACCGCGCCGCGCCCCGCGGGCCCAGCGCCCCGGCCAGGGTCTGCTGTGCCACCGCCGCCGCCCGCCCGCCGAGCAGCGCCGTCGCCAGCAGCGCCACGGTCTCCCCCTCCTCCCCCGGCACCGCCCGCGGCTGCGGCGGCTGCCCGAGCACCACCGGCGAGTGCCGGGTCTCCTCCACCAACTCCTCCAGGCAGCGCCGCAGTCGGCGCACCACCACGCCCACCCTGGCGGCCACCGCCCCCGGCTCCTCCGGGTCCGCCGGCGGCCCGCCGCCGACCGCCCGCCAGGCCGCCGTCGTCGCCTCGTCGGCCGCCGCCACCACCTCGACCAGCAGCCCGGTCAGCGCCACCGTCAGGGCGTCCAGCAGCTCGTCGGCGCTGGAGTCGTCGGGGAAGGCCAGCCAGTGCGCCCTGGCCTCGCCGGCGAGCAGCGCCCCCGCGGCGAGGGCGCCCCGCACCCGCTGGTCGGCCGCCGCGTACGCGACGTCCAGCCGCTGGTCGAGCCGGACCGCGGTGGCGTGCTGCGCGGCGGCCGCGCCGGCCAGCGCCATGACCCGGCCGCGCAGGGAGGCCAGCGCCCCGCGCACCGTGCGGAGCGCGGCCAGCGACCTGGCCTCCCGGTCCCTGGCCCGATGCGCGAGCCACTCGCGCAGCCCGGCCACCGCGGTGGCCGGGAGCACCCCGGAACCGCCGCGCGCCGACTCGGGCAGCTCGGGCACGGTGAACCGGGGGATGCCGCCGAGCCCGGCGCGCTCCAACAGCGTGCCGTAGTGCCGGGACACCTCGGCGGCCAGCTGGTGCGGCACCCGGTCCAGCACGGTGACCACGGTGACGTCGTACTCCCTGGCGCTGCGCAGCAGGTGCCAGGGGACGGCGTCGGCGTACCGGGCGGCGGTGGTGACCAGCACCCAGATGTCGGCCGCGCCCAGCAGGTCGGCGGCCAGGTCGCGGTTGGCCGCCACCAGGGAGTCGATGTCGGGGGCGTCCAGCAGGGCCAGCCCGGCGGGCACCGCCCTGGTGGTCTCGACGGCGAGCGCCAGCTGCCCGTCCCGCCGCAGCGGCGGCGGCTGCTCGGCCTCCTGCCGGGGCATCCACACCCGGCCGAGCTGGGGCAGCACCCGCTTCCCCGAGAACCAGTGGTGGTCGTCGGGGTGACAGACCAGCACGGGGGTGCGGGTGGTGGGGCGGAGCACCCCGGCCTCGGTGACCCGGCGGCCGACCAACGAGTTCACCAGCGTCGACTTCCCCGCCCCGGTCGAGCCGCCCACCACGGCGAGCAACGGGGCGTCGGGCTGCCGCAACCTGGGCAGCAGGTACCCGTCGAGTTGGGCCAGCAGCTCCGCACACGACCGCCGGGCACGCTCCGCCCCCGGGAGTTCCAGGGGGAAGCGGACGGCAGCGAGACGCTCCCGCAGGAGGGTCAACGCGTCCAGCAGTTCGGGCCGTGCGTCCAAGATCGCCACATGCGCAGAATGCCCAACTTCAAGCGGTTTCCCAAGCATATTCCGCCGAACGCGCCCCCAAGCGGACGCCGATCCACGCGGCGCGGCATAACGAGTGCGCAACACCCCTCTCCGGAGCGCCCAAAACCGCTGCGCACTTCGCACTCGCCTGCGATTATCAGGGTTGCTTCACCGGATCTCCACACGGGGGTGCTGCGGTGAAGCAACCGGGGCGAACCCCTCGACGCTCTATCCTGTGCCCGGCGAGGTCACCGAGGGGGCACCGTCCCACGCCATGACCAAGACCGGCCCCCGTAGCTCAGTGGATAGAGCAGGTGCCTTCTAAGCACTTGGCCGCAGGTTCGAGTCCTGCCGGGGGCGCCCCTCATGTCACCGACGTTTTCGCAGGTCAGCGGCGGTGCCGACGGGAGGGCCCGGTGTCCAGTTCCGACCGGTCCACCTCAGCCTTCCACGGGTGTCCGTGTCACATACGTGTCCAAGTTTTCCGTCGGCGCCGCCGGAGCGGCGACCCGGCCGGTGAGGTCCTGGGCGGCTTCGATCCGCCGCTGAAGGTCCCTCTTCTGTCCATCGAGGCAGCGCGCGTAGGTGCTGAGGAGGACGGGGACGCTGTTGCCGGCCCACTCGGCCACGTCGGCGGGTGGGACGCCGTTGTTCAACCACGTCGTCAGGCACGTGTGCCGCAGGTCGTAGACCCTGCGCCCGAGCGGTGAGGCGTACTCGGCCGCGGTGAGCACCTCCTCGCGCGCCCGGCCCCAGGCGCGGCGGATCACCGAGCCCGCCAGCCGGTCGCCCCGCTCCCCCCGGAACAGCGGGTCCTCCTCCCGGAGCCCCTCGCGGGCGGTGTGCTCGCGCAGGATCTTCACCAACGCGGGGTGACAGGGAACAGCCCTGACCTCCCCCCTCCGCGCGCCCCTTGAGTCGCCGCTCGTCGTGGACCTTGCCGGAGTTCGTCCAGTGCTTGCCCACCTCAGGTGTGGCGGTGTGGACGAGGAGTTCACCCCATTGGGTGGTGTCGTTCGCGTCGGGCAGGCGGATATCCGCGACGCGCAGCGCGACTGCCTCCTCCGGTCGGAGGCCGGCGTAGTAGGGGGTGGCGAGGTAGGCGTGGAGTCGTTCCCCACCCCGTGGCCGTTGCCGTACCCAGGCCAGGAGGGCGGCGGTCTGCTCGGGGTTGTGCAGGGACCGCTTGTCCACCGCGGTGGCGGCTTTGGGGCTGGTACCCCGCCCCTCGGGCAGTGGGTTCGTCTTCAGCACGCCACGCCGCACGGCGAGCCCCATGAGGACGTTCAGGACGCGTCGGTGCCGCTTCGCCGTGGACGCCGCGACCGGTGTTCCGTCCAGCTTCGTGTCGATGGCGGGCAGGCCACTGGCCAGCTCAGGCTCCTCTCCGATGAGCGCCGGGGTGGTGGCGGTGAGCGTCTTCGAGATGTTCTCGCGGTCGCCGGCGGAAAGCCGGGCCCCCTGAGCGTCCACGAACTTGACGGCGAAGTCGTACCAGTTGTGCGAGCCCGACTTCGGCCGGTGGTCGATGGGGAGGCCATTCGTTGGATCGAAGGGCTTTCCCTCTCGGGAAGCCGTCATCAGTTCCGCGCGTACGTTGTCGTCGACTTTCCAACGCACGTAGTAAGTGGCCTCGCGCTTCCCCTCGTTGATTTTGATGCTCCAGATCCTCACGTCGTAGGAGCCGGGCATCAGACGTTGCCTTCCAGCTCTCCCCACCATCGCTCAAGATCGGTACGCCGGACTCAGGGTGGCGGAGCTTCAGTGCTCGGGCTGAACGGATCCGGCCAGCCAGGTGTCGGTGCGTGCGTCGTAGGCCTCGCGGGCGGCGTCGATGTGCGCCAGGTGCTTGATGGTCCACTGCAGGAGCGGAGTAGTGGCTTCGTAGAGGGTTTTGCCCATGGGCGTGAGCCGGTAGGTGACGTGCGGCGGCATGACGTTGTGGACGGTGCGGGTCACGATGCCGTCCCGTTCCAGGCCGCGCAGGGTGACCGTGAGCATGCGCTGGCTGATCCCCTCGACGGCGCGTTTGAGCTCCGTGAAGCGGCGGGGCCCCTGGTCAAGATGGCACACGACCAGTAGGGACCACTTGTCCCCGACCATGCCCAGGACTACTCGGGCCCGCCCCGCGTTCTGCTGCGGGCGGCCGCTGGTGGCGGTCATCGTTACCTCCAGGGAACCGGGGTACCGGAAAGTGCCTTATTGATCAGGACGCGGCAGGCGAGCCACGATGTTCATGGTTCTCAAAGAGTACCGAGGCATGAGAAGGAACCGTGCCTCCCCATCCTGCCGCCCCGTTCCAGGAGCAGTCATGCGTGCCGTCCATATCACCAGCCACGCCGGTCCCGCCGCGGTAGAAGTCGTCGAGATCGACGAACCGGCAGCCGACGCCGACTCGGTCGTCATCGACGTGCATGTCGCCGGCGTGACCTACCCGGAGGTCACACAGAGCCGCGGGCAGTACCACCTGAGGCGAGCGCTGCCCTTCGTTCCGGGTGCCGAGGTCGCGGGGACCGTACGGTCCGCGCCGCCGAACACCGGTCTGACCGCCGGGCAGCGGGTTGCGGCCTTCCCGGGGACCGGTGGGTATGCCGAGACGGTGGCTGTGCCGCCGGCGGCGGTCTTCCCACTCCCGTACAACGTCTCCTTCGACACGGGTGCGGCACTGCCCATGAACTACCTGACCATGCACTTCGGGCTGGTGCGCCGGGGGCATCTGAAGCCAGGCGACACGGTGCTGGTGCACGGAGCCGCTGGCGGCGTCGGCACCGCCGCGGTGCAGTTGGCCGCCGCGCTCGGTGCCAGGGTGATCGCGGTTGTCTCCGGCCCCGACAAGATCGATACGGCGAAAGCCGCCGGCAGCGACGATGTGGTGCTGGCCGGTGACTTCGAGGAAGGCGTGCGGCAGCTGACCGGCGAGCGTGGTGTCGACCTCGTGGTGGACCCGGTCGGCGGGGACCGGCTCACCGGCTCGCTGAACAGCCTTGCCCGCGAGGGCCGCTATCTGGTCGTCGGCGCCGCCGGCGGAGACGTGCCCCAGGTCAGGATCGACAGCCTCATGCGCAAGAACCTCGACGTCTCGGGAATCGGATGGGGCGCGTTCTGGGCGGAGCAGCCGTCCTTTCTGAGGGAGCAGTGGGCCGAGCTGCTGCCCCTCCTGAAGGCCGGGAAGCTTTCGCCCGTCCTGGGGCGGCGCTTCCCGCTCGATCAGGCCGCGCGGGCGCTGCTCGAACTCGACCAGCGCCGGGCGCGCGGGAAGGTGCTACTGGACGTGCGATGAGCCGCTCCCGTCGTCCCGTTCAGCGGTGAGCAGCGCTTCGGCATGCTTGCGGAACGCGGTGACCAGGCGGTTGCGGTCGCCGGTGCGGGTGGCGAGTACGACCTGGCTGGGCGCGATCCCGTGCAGCGGGATGGTGGTGAGGCCGGGGTGCAGGCCGGTGGCGTGGTCGAGGGGTGGCCCGATGGCCACGGCCTGTCCGGCGGCGATGAGTTCGTGTTTGTCCTCCAGGGCTTCGACCAGGGGGCCGTCGGGCGCCGGCCGCCCGTCGGGGCGGGGGTCGAGCCGCCAGTAGGCGTTGAGCAGCGGGTCGGACTGGCGTACGCGGGGGATCGGCTCGTCGGCGACGTCGTCAACGGTGACCGACTCCTTGCCGGCCAGACGGTGCTCCCGCGGCACGACCAGCACGCGCGGCTCGTCGTACAGAACGGTGACGCGCAGCCGCTCGGTGGGGAACGGCAGGCGGGTCACCACCGCGTCGACGCGGTGTTCCAGCAGCGCGGCGCGCGAGTCGTTCCAGGCGAGCAGTCGGGTGTGGACCTCGGCGTCGGGGTTGTTCTCGCGCAGGGCGCGCACGGCCGGCGTGATGATCAACCCCCGGGCGTAGCCGATGGTGATGCTGCTGGGCCGTGCCGCGGCTCGGGTGCGGGCCATCGCCTCGACGGCGGCTCGCAGCAGTTCCCTGGCTTGGGGCAGGAAGACCTCGCCGGCCTCACTGAGCCGGGTGCCGTGCGTGGTGCGGTCCAGCAGGCGGGCACCCACCTGCTGCTCGAGGCGGCGGATCTGCCGGCTCAGCGACGGCTGGGTGGTGTGCAGCGCCTCGGCGGCACGCCCGAAATGCCGGTGCTCGGCAACCACCGTGAAGCACTGCACCAGCCGCAGGTCGAGATCTACGGGTGCGGGAAAGAGTGCGGACACCACTCCACCCTAGCTGCCGTTATGCGCGTCCCGTATTACCTGCTGCGGAACAATCATTGGACCGCTGGCCCGATGCGGACGCACCGTGGCAACCATGACAACGAACAGCGTGACCCCGTTTCGCATCGACATCCCGGACAGCGCCCTTGAGGATCTGAAGGACCGACTCGCCCGCGTCCGCCTCCCCGGCCGGGAGACCGCGCCGGACAGCAGCCAGGGAGTACCACGGGAGCGCCTTGAGGAGCTGCTGGACTACTGGGCCACCGGCTACGACTGGCGCGAGCTCGAGCGACAGCTCGACGAGCTGGGCCAGTTCCGTACCACCATCGACGGCCTCGGCATCCACTTCCTGCACGTACGCTCGCCGCGCCCCGACGCCACGCCGCTGTTGCTGCTGCACGGGTGGCCCGGCTCGTTCCTGGAGTTCCTCAAGACCATCGGCCCGCTCACCGAGCACGGCTTCCACCTCGTCATCCCCTCGATGCCCGGCTACGGCTTCTCCGACCAGCCCACCACCCCAGGCTGGGACCCGGACCGGATCGCCCGCGCCTACGGCGTGCTCATGCGGCGCCTGGGCTACGACTCCTACCTGGCCCAGGGCGGCGACTGGGGCGGTGTCATCGCGACCCGCATGGGAGCGCGGCGCCCGGCCGGTCTACGCGCGATCCACGTCAACTTCCCCGCGTTCCTCGCCGCACCACCCATCGGCGACGACCCGACCCCCGAGGAGCGGGACGCGCTCGAACAGGGCCGCCGCTTCCTCACCGTCCAGTCCGGATACCACGTCATCCAGCGCACCCGGCCGCAGACCATCGGCTACGCCCTGACCGACTCCCCGGCCGGGCAGGCCGCGTGGATCTACGAGAAGTTCCTCGACTGGGCCCGGCCAGGCACCCTCACCCGCGACGAGATCCTCGACCACATCTCCCTGTACTGGTTCACCGGCACCGCGGCCTCCGCCGCCCGCCTGTACTGGGAGCAGGCCCGGCAGCCGCTCACCTTGACCGAGCTGGACCTCCCCGTAGGCGTCAGCGTCTTTCCGGACGAGCTGACCCGCACCCCACGCGTCTGGGCCGAACGCGCCTACCACGACCTGCGCTACTTCAACGACGACATCCCCGCCGGCGGCCACTTCGCCGCCCTGGAGCAGCCACAGCTGTTCGTCGAGGAGATCGTCAGGTTCTCGCGGACGGTGACCGCGTGAAAGTGGAGACGGCCGTACAGGAGATCCTGCCGTTCCTGGATTCCGGCACCCCGGGCCGGCCCGTCGCCGTGCGCAAAGGGGCTGCCATCCCTCCGGCCCCTCAGGCGGCTTCCCCCGCCGCCGCACGACGGCTCTACGCCTACACCCGAGAGGTGCTTGCCCGATGAGGTGGGTGAGCTATCGATCCGCGGGTGGCACCGCGCGCTGCGGTGTGGTGCACGACGACAGGATCCACACCGTGGGTACGGACCTGCTGGAGCTGCTGCGTGCCGACGGCGGGCTCGCGGCCGCCGCGGCCAGGGAACCAACCGAGATCGTCGACCTGGCCACGGCCCACCTGCTCGCGCCGCTGCCGGTACCCCCGGCGGTCCGGGACTTCGCCGCGTTCGAGCGCCACGTCAGCAATGCGGGCAAGGCGGCCGGCGGCGACGGCGCGGTCAGCCCGGCCTGGTACGAGGCTCCGCGCTTCTTCTTCTCCAACCCGGCGGCGATCAGAGGACCGCACGACGACATCCCCATCGCCCCGGGCGCGAAGCTGTGGGACTACGAGGCCGAGGTCGCCGCGGTGATCGCCAGTGACTGCTCGGACCTCGACGCCAGCGCGGCCGAGCAGCACATCGCCGGCTACCTGGTCTACTGCGACTGGAGCGCACGCGACATCTCCGCGAGCGAGATGGGTTTCGTCTACGGCCCGTCCAAGAGCAAGGACACCGCCACCAGCCTCGGTCCGTTCCTCGTCACCCCCGACGAGCTGGAGCCGCACCGCTCGGGCAAGGGCTATGCGCTGCGGATGGACGGATACGTCAACGGCGAGCACTACGGCGGCGGCAGCTGGGACGAGATCCACTGGTCGTTCGGCGAGCTGCTGGCGCACGCCTCCCGCGGCACCACGCTGCGCGCCGGCGACATCCTCGCCAGCGGCCCCGTGGGCACGGGCTGCATCCAGGAGTTGGCCGGCCGGCGCCCCTACCTGGCTCCCGGAGACACGGTCCGCGTCGACGTGCAGGAACTCGGCGCCATCTCCGCACGCATCACCAGCTCAGAGCCGCCCTGACGCACCGCCCTGTGTGCCCGCGCCCACCAGCCGAGTCCTTCGACCAGTCAGGAGACAACCAGCGATGCATCTCACCAGAACCCCCGGTCACACCAGCATGGACAGGAACGCCGTCCGCGAGGTCAGCCTCACCATCAACGCGGCCCACCTCTTCGTCTACTTCATTCCGGAGGCGCCGGAAGAGGCCGCCAAACTCGGCGTGAGCGAGGACGGGCCGGCCTACTTCGCGCTCCGCGCGGCCCCGATGGGCCCAGTGTCGTGGCAGAGCACGCTCGCCGCCTTCTACAACTTCAGCCCGCGGTCGGTGCGGGCCATGACAGGCGTGTGGGACACCGCGACGCCACATCAGTGGCAGGCCGCTCGCTTCACCGCCGTCGAGCGCGCGGTGCGGCGCGTCGGCGTCAACCTCGCCTCCGCCCGGATCGCGGAGGCACGATCGCTGATCGACCCGGTCGTCGAACGCGCCGACTACGCGGGAAAGACGATGGCCGCCGCCAACGCCTCCATCCCACTCCCGGCCCATCCGCTGGTCGCGCTCTGGCAGCAGATCACGGTGCTGCGCGAGTGGCGCGGCGACGCGCATTTCACCGTACTCGCCGCCAACGGCATCGGACCGTGCGACTGCAACGTACTGCAAACCGCCACCGGCCACTTCCCCGAAGCGATCGCACGTGCCACCCGACTGTGGGACGACGAGGAGGTGGCCGCGGCAACAACCCGCCTCGCCGCACGTGGCTGGCTCCACCCCGACGGCACCGCGACCGACGCCGGCATCGCGGCACGCGAGCAGATCGAGACCGAAACCGACGAGCACTGTGCGGCGCTGTGGACGCCGATCGGCGACGCGAACGTCCGCCGCCTCACCTCCCTCATCCTGCCCATCCACGACGCGTTCACCGAGGCCGGGACCTACCCCTTCCACGTGGACACAGGAGCCACGCGGTAGGGCCTGTCGCGAAAGTGACTTCCATGAAGCGCCGTCATCTTGAGTCCGGCTGGTCAGGGTCGCTCAGTCCCGGGCGCCGACTTCGATCTCCAGGAGCAGGATGCCGTCCTCCGCGTAGGTTCTGGCGCGGAGGATGGTGGGTTCGGAGTATCCGTCGATCCGCTCCACGCCCCAGACGCATCCGACGTCGTTGGTCATGCAGTCGGGGTTGACGGTGGGGATCGCGGCGTTCTCGACCCCCGGCCGCTCCTCCATCCAGGAGGCCATGTTGTTCCACTGCCCGGTGCTCGGATCGCCGGTGACGGGGCCGCCGCTGTACCGGACGCGCGCCTGGTCGCCGCCGGCGCGCTCCTTCGACACGATGGTGAAGTCCGGGGGATGGCCCAGGGCTTCGGCTGCCGCGCGGTTGTCCTGGTATGACGCGTCACCTGAGTCGGGCGCCAGGAGCGAGGACACCACGACGGCCACCACCCCCGCGCCGGCCCACGCGGCCCAGCGGGGTATGCGGCGGCGGGCCGGGGCGGGCGTCGCCGCCGGCGGTGGCGGGGTGGCCGGGGGCCGCGCGGGGGCCGTGGGCCAACGGGAGGGGTCGGCGGGCGGCTCGGCGCCGGGCGACGCGGTGCCGGGCACCTGATCGAGCTGGGTGCGCAACCGCTCCATGGTCAGGCGCTGGTCGGGCTCCTTGTGGAGCAGGCCCGCCAGGACGGGGGTGAGGGGTCCGGCCCGCACGACGGGGGTCGGCGGGTCCGTCGCGACGGCGACCAGCACCGCGCTCGACGTGGCCCCCGTGAACGGCGGGTGTCCCTCCACGGCGGTGTAGAGGGTGGCCCCCAGGGACCAGAGGTCGGAAGCGGCGGTGGCGGGCAGGCCCCGCACCTGTTCGGGGGCCATGAAGGCGGGCGTGCCCATGATCACGCCGGTGGCGGTGAGGGCGGCGTCGCCCTCCAGGCCCGCGATCCCGAAGTCGGTCAGCACGGCCCGTCCGTCCTCAAGCAGGATGTTGGCGGGCTTGATGTCCCGGTGGGTGATCCCGGCCCGGTGCGCGGCGTCCAGCGCGGCGGCCACCTGCCGGCCGAGGTCGGCGACGCGCTCCGGGGGCAGCGGCCCCTGCCGCAGCAGGTCGTCCAGCGACCCCCCGGCCACCAGCTCCATGACGATCCACGGCCGCCCGTCCGCTCCGGTGATCCGGTCGTGGACCGTCACGATCCCCGGATGCTTCAACCGCGCGGCCGCCCGCGCCTCCCGATCCAGTCTGGCCATCCAGGTGGCCCGCTCCTCGGCCGCCACGTGCTCGGGCAGCCGCAGCTCCTTGACGGCCACGTCCCGCCCCAGCCGCTGGTCATAGGCACGCCAGACCGCCCCCATCCCGCCCTGGCCGAGCAGACTGGTCAACTGGTAACGGTCCGCGAGGAGTTCCCCCTGGTCGCTGTCCACGGAACGGAATATAGCCGGGCTCGGCTCCGTGCGACGGACCCCGGTTCGGCCGACGGCCTGCCGAAGGCGGTCGGCCCGGGAATGGACGGGCGGGTACGGGGAGTTGGCAGGCGGTATGAAGGCTCTGGGGTTGTACGAGTTCGGTGGGCCCGACGTGCTGCGGGTGTTGGAGTTGCCCGAGCCGCAGGCGGGGCCAGGGGAAGTGCGGGTGCGGGTGCGCGCGGCGGCGGTGAATCCGACGGACGTGCTGCTGCGGACCGGTGGGCACGCGGTGCGGATGCCGGACCGAAAGCCGCCGTTCGTGCCGGGGATGGACGCCGCCGGGGTGATCGACCAGGTCGGGCCCGGGGGCGACGGGCGGCTGGCCGTGGGCCAACGGGTGGTCACCATGGTGCTGTTCACCGGCCCCGGCGGTGGTGCCTACGCCGAGTGGGTCGTGGTGCCGGCCGCGGCGGTGGTGCCGGCGCCGGCCGGGGTGGACTTCCCGGCCGCGGCCACGTTGTTGATGAACGCCATGACCGCGCGGCTGGCGCTGGACGCGCTGGCCGTGCCGGCCGGTGGGACGGTCGCGGTGACCGGCGCGGCCGGCGCGGTCGGCGGCTACGCGGTGGAGTTGGCGAAGGCCGACGGGCTGACCGTCGTCGCGGACGCCGCGCCCGGGGACGTGGACCGGGTGCGCGGGTTCGGCGCCGACCAGGTGGTCGAACGGGGCCCCGAAGTCGCCACCCACATACGGGCGTTGGCGCCGGACGGGGTGGTCGGCCTGGTGGACGGCTCGATGCAGACGGCGGAGCTGGTGCCGGCGGTCGCCGACGGCGGCACGCTGGCCGAGCTGCGCGGCTGGGCGGGGCCGGCCGAGCGGGGCGTCCGGGTGTGCCCGGTGATGGTGACGGACGGCATCACCGACACCGAGCGGCTGACCGCGCTGTCCCGCGCGGTCGAGGACGGCACCCTGTCGCTGCACGTCGCCGAGGTGCTGCCGGCCGAGGAAGCGGCCCGGGCGCACCGGCTGCTGGCGGCCGGCGGGCTGCGGGGCCGGCTGGTGTTGGACTTCTCCTGACGACGGCCGCCCCTGGCCCGCCGCGGCGAGGCGGCGGGCCCGAGGTGGCGGCGGGCCCGGGGTGGGGGCGGGTTCAGGCGTCGAGACCGGCGGCGGTGCGCAGCCCGGCGGCGGTGGAGAAGTAGCCGAAGAGCGCGCCGCCCGGGTCGAGGGCGGCGGACGCGTCGAGGCCGCCGAGCCAGACGGGGGTGAACCCGGCGTCGTGGACCAGGGTTTCGGTGGTCCGGCGGGCGTCGGCGTCGTCGGCGGCCAGGCCCATGCCCCAGAAGTGCGGCTGCTGGGTGCCGCGGGACCACAGCAGTTCGTCGGGGAAGTGGGTGAAGGCGCGGGTCACCGTGCTGCTCGGCAGCCGCTTGGCGGTCCAGCCGCCCTGGGTGACGCCCGGCCCGTGCTGGGAGACGAAGTGGCCGTCGTCGGACAGGCCGATGGGGCTGGTGGCGTCGATCACGGTCTTCCCGGCCAGCCGGTCGCCCAGCCCGTCCAGCACCACATCGAGGGCCGGGTGCGGGACGGACAGCAGCACGACGTCGCCGGCGTCGACCGCCTCGGCGTGGCTGACGGTGGTGACCGGCGCGCCGGCCGGGGTGGTGAGGTCGGTCGGTTCGCCGGGGGTGCGGGAGCCGATGGCCACCGTGTGCCCGGCCGCCAGCCAGTGCCGGGCGAGCGGCCGGCCGATGTTGCCGGCGCCCAGGACGGCGACGGTCAGGGGGGTCACGGATGCGGTCATCTGGGGCTCCTCGGATGCGGTGCGGCGGTGGTGGTGGACGGGACGCGTCGTGGTGGACGGGGCGCGCGGCTTCAGTGGACGGGGACGTCGGGCCAGACCAGCGCCGTCGACCCCCAGGTCACGCCGCCGCCGAAGGCGCTCAGCAGGACCTGGTCGCCCGGGGCGACCAGGCCCTCGGTGACGGCGTGCGCGAGCGCCAACGGGATGGAGGCGGCCGAGGTGTTGCCGACCCGGTCGAGGTTGACGACGACCCGGTCCCTGGCCATGCCGAGCTGGTCGGCGACGGCGTGCAGGATGCGGACGTTGGCCTGGTGGCCCACGAACCGGCCGACCGAATCCGCCGACCAGCCGGCGCGGTCAAGCACCGCCTGCGAGGAGGCGGCCATCCGCGTGACGGCGTGCCGGAAGACCGGGCGGCCCTGCATCTGGAAGTAGGAGTCGGCGGGGCGCGGCCCCGGCTTCTCGGCGCCGGCCGGCGGCTGCCGGGAGCCGCCGCCGGGGACGATGATGAGGTCCTTCAACGAGCCGTCGCTGCCCAGGTCGTGGGCGAGCAGCGCGCCCGGCTCGTCGGGTTCTCCGGCGCGCAGCACCACGGCGCCGGCGCCGTCGCCGAAGATGACGGAGGTGGTGCGGTCCTCGGGGTCGAGGATGCTGGAGTAGGTCTCCGCGCCGATGACCAGGACACGGGTCGCGGTGCCGGCGGCGATGGCGCCGGCCGCGGTGGCCAGCGCGTAGACGAAGCCACTGCACACGGCGGCCAGGTCGAAGGCCGCGACGTGCGGCAGGCCGAGCCGGGCGGCGACCTCGGGCGCGGTGGCCGGGCAGGGGTGGTCCGGGGTGGTGGTGGCGAGCACCACCAGGTCCACGGTGTCGGTGCCGGCGGCCGCCAGGGCGCGCCGGCCCGCCTCGACGGCGAGGTCGCCGGTCGCGGTCCCGGGGTCGGCCCAGTGCCGTTGGGTGATGCCGGTCCTGGTGCGGATCCACTCGTCCGAGGTGTCGAGGGTCAGCGACAGCTCGTCGTTGGTCACGACGCGGGGCGGGACGAAGGTGCCGAGCCCGGCGAGGACGGCGGCGCCGCTCATCGGACGGCCCGCCGTGCCGCGGCGGGTGGGGTGGTGACCTTGGACAACGGAAGCCTCCCTGGTTGCCGGTACGTTCTGCCGGTACGTGGCCGGTACGGGGGTGCCGCGACCGGGCACGGTGGCGCGGCCGGCCCCGTCGGGGGGTGGCGGTGGGGCGTGGTTCGGGTGGTCGCCGCCGGGCCTGGCCGGCGGGCGCCGGGGCACGGCCCCTCGCGGCGGCGCGGAGCCGGCGACCGTGCCGTCGCCGCGCCGTGCACCGATTATCCGACGGTGACGGGGCGACAGCCAGACGTTGCTGACCCGGTGGGCGCCCCCGGTGGTGGCGGGACCACCAGCATCGGGGACGGGAGCACCGGCATCGGGGAAGGGACGGCGTCAGGCGGCGGGCGGGAGCCGGCCCGCGCACGACGGCGCCCGCGACCGCCGGGCGGACGCGGGCGTGCGGGCGTGCCGGCGGCGCGGCGGAGGCCGCGGGCGCCGGGAGGGCTCAGGCGGCCAACGGGGCGGCCTGCGGGGGCAGGTAGACCAGCAGCCGGGTGCTGGCCGCCTCGTCCAGGTCCATGGTGAACAGGACGTAGGACCGGACATCGCCGTCCGGGTGGGTCACCTCGACCGGCGTCGGCTCGAACTCGGCCACCTCGTGCCGGTTCCACAGGGCGGCGAACCGCTGGTCGCGCTGGACGAGTTGGTCCGCGATCCGCTCGTAGCGCGGGTCGTCGGCGGCGTAGGAGGCCTGGAGCCGGAAGCGGGCCGTCATCTGCCGGGCGACCCGCGGCAGGTCCCGGTACCGCTCGCCGTGCGCCTCGGTGAACAGGCTGGTCAGGAAGTTGTGGCCGGTGCCACCCGTTAACCCGAGGACGTCGGCGGCGAGTTGGTTGGCGGCGAGGACCTCCCAGTGCCGGTCGATGACGCACGAGGGGCCCAACAGCTGGGCGTCGACGACGCGTTGGTAGACGCCGGCGGTCGGTGCCTCGGCGCCGGACGCGGGCAGCGGCGGGTTGGCCTCGGCGAGCCGGTAGAGGTGCACCCGCTCCAGCTCGGTCAGCCGCAGGGCGCGGCTGACCGCGTCCAGCACCCCGTCCGAGACCCGGATGGGGCGGCCCTGTTCCAGCCAGGCGTACCAGGACGCGCTGACCCCGGCGAGGACCGCGACCTCCTCCCGGCGGAGGCCGACCCGGGCGCGCTGCCCCCGCGTCGCCAGCCCGACGTCGGCGGGTGAGAGCCCGGCGCGACGCGTGCGCAGGAAGTGCGTCAGCTCGCTGCGTCGCTTCAGTTTGCCGTGGGTCCTGGAGAGCGTGGCGTCCATGGAGCCGAATCTAGGACCGCCGGTGCCGGGTGTCAGCGGTGAGGATCACATCACTGTCGGTTTGGATCGCCAAGCCCCGCGAACGGCTCTAGTCCCGTTTCGTCCAGGTGAACTGACGTCGAATCAGGCGTTCCCGCGGTGCCGAGCACGCGGCTCAGCTCGGTGAAGAACAGCTCCTTGTCGTCCTGTTGGAAGAAGTGTCCGCCGGGCAGCGCGCGCAGGGTGAACCGGGCGCTGGTGTGCGCCCGCCAGGCGGCGGCGTCCTCGGCGGAGACCAGCGGGTCGTGGGTGCCGAAGAGCACGTGGATCGGGCTGGGCAGCGGGCGGTGGCCGGCCGGGTGGCGGTAGGTGGCGGAGACCCGCAGGTCCTCCCGGAGCCGGCTGGTGACGGCCCGCATCCGCCGCGGGTTCTCCCTGAGTAACCGGCCGGCTCCACCCAGACCCAATAGCAGCTCAAGCACCGCGCGATCCGACAGCCCTACGTTGAGGTGGAGCGCGGGTGGGAGATGTGGCGCTCGGTGGGCGCCGACCACCAGCCGGTCGGGCGCGCGTCGCCCCTGGGCGACCTGCCGTTGGGCCACGCCGTGCGCGACGAGCGCCCCCATGCTGTGACCGTAGAACGCGTAGGGCTCGGCCAGGGAGGGGGTCAGCTGCCGTGTCACCTCACGTACCAGCGCGTCCATGGTGCTGACGGCGCCGGGCGTCGCGCTGGCCGAGCGGGGCGGCAGGGTCACCGGCACCACCTCGACGTCGAGGCCGAGCCGTCGGCCCCAACCGGCGAACGACCAGGGGCTGCCGCCCGCGTGGTGGAAGCAGAACAGGCGGAGTCGGGCGGTCCTCGCCCGGAGGTCGTCCGCCGTTCCCGTCGCCGTCCCCACCGGGACGCTCCGCACCGTGTGCACCATGTCCGCCATTCTGCGGCCGGATTCGGGCGGGAGGGAGTGTGTCCTGAACAGGGTGGTGCCACCACCAGCAGAATCAATCACCGATAATCGGCTTGATGGTGGCGAGCCGGGGCGGCCAGGAAGAGCGGAACCGCGAACACCAGCCGTTCTTCCAGGGAGTTCCGGGTTCGTATCGCTGTCCGATGGCGTGACCGACGAGGTTTTCGATCATCGCGCGACAACTTCTTCGGGTCCTTCGGAGGGTTCGACGTCGAGCCCGGCGGAATTTTGCAAAAGCTTGACGCTTCCGGTGCGCGGTCACGTGGCCGGTGGCGAGTGGAAGGAGAGAGGTCGATTCATGCAGGCAACCTCGTCCCCCCCGGTGTCCGGGCTCCTACGGCGCGCGAAGCTCCGGCATTTCCTGCGGACCCGAAGAGCACAGATAGCCCCCGAGGAGGTCGGCCTGGTCCACGTCGAGCGGCGCCGGACGCCGGGCCTGCGGCGCGAGGAGGTCGCGGCCCTGGCCGGGGTGGGGGTGTCCTGGTACACCTGGCTCGAACAGGGGCGGGACATCAACGTCTCCGAGGGCATCGTGAACGCCGTCAGCAACGCCCTCCGGCTGCCGGACCACGAGCGCGCCTACTTCTACCGGCTGACCGGACACAACCCGGCGCCCCGGCCCGAGCGGCGCGACCGGGGCGGTGACCAGGCCAGGATGCGCGCGCTGGTCGAGGGCTGGTCGTTCAACCCCACCTACATCACCGACCGTTACGGCGGCGTCCAGCTGGCCAGCGCCTCCGCGCACGCCCTCTTCGGCATCACACCGCGCGACCACAACTGCCTGGTCAAGTTCTTCACCGACCCGGCGACCCGGCGGAAGTACCCGGACACCGACCAGGTGGGGCGGGGGCTGGTCGCCCAGTTCCGGGCCCAGTCGGCCCGCTTCCCCGAGGACCCGGAGTTCGGCCGGATCGCCGAGTGGCTCGGCGAACGCAGCCCGCGCTTCGCCGAGTTGTGGGACTGCCACGAGGTGGACGACCCCAGTCAGAACGTCCGCCGGATCGCCCTGCCCGACGCCGGGGTGGTGGTCTTCGACCGGGTGGTGATGCGGGTGCCGGAGCTGCCGGAGTGCCTGATGGTCCTCTACCTCTCCCCGCCGGGCGCCCCGCGATCCGCCGCGCCGGCCCGGGAGTTGGTCGACGCGCACGCGCGGGGCCACTGAGCCGTACGCGCGCCTGCCGCCGAAGCCCGGCCGGGTCGTCCCCGGCCGGGCTTCGGCCGCACACCGCGCCGGCGGGGTGGTGTTCGCACCACCATGATGAGGAGACACTTCCTCGGCCTGTGCCGATATCCCAGGATGAACGCGTGGGACGCGGAGGATTTCCGGCTGTCGCGAATACCGGGCCCGGAAAACCAGCCGTTGACACAGTGTGGTGCGTCCCCGCAGCAGTTCTTCCCACACGACGGCGCCACGGCGCCGTTCGGGGCCACGGAACTCATCGGCAGTCGGCGTTCCCAGTGAATCGCGGAGGAAGCAATGGGTAATTCGATCGAAAGTCGCATCATCGTGGTCCTGGGGGAACTGGCCGTTCCCACGGCGGACGTCACGCCGGAGACCACTTTCGAGGCCATGGAGATCGACTCGCTGCTGCTGGAGGAACTCGCCCTGCGCCTCCAGAAGTCGTTCGACATCGCGATCGAGAGCGGTGACCTCGTCCCCGAGCAGACCGTCGCCGAGGCGGCGGCCGTGCTGGAGGACAAGGGCGTCCCGGTCGCCTGACCCGCCGCGCCCCCTCCCACCCCGCGCCCCCGCGGCGCGGTCCCCCGCACCACCCTCACCGCCCTCACCACCCTCACCCGCGGTCAACCCGCACCCTCCAGCGCGACCCGCGTGCGGCCGGTCGCGTCGTCAAGCACGTGCCAAGCGAGAGGAAACCCCGTGTCTTCCCCCCTGCTCGTTCTCAACGAAGTCGCCGTGGCCCCCGGCAAGGTCGACCAGGTACTCGCCGAGTGGAGCGCGCTGAACCAGAAGGAGCCGGTGGCCGGCCGCGCCCTGTTCCGGAGCGTCGAGGGCGACGGCCTGCTGGAGGTCACCCCGGTCGGCGACCCCGCCGAGCTGGCCGCCCTCAACAAGGGCTGGCAGAAGCTCTGGGAGAGCGTCTCCGCCGACCTGGTCACCGACTTCCGGCGGCAGCTGCTCGACTTCGTCGAGGCGCCCAAGGACACCGCCGAGCCGGTGCCCACCACCCGCTACCTCCAGCTGCGGCACATCGAGGTCAAGCCGCGCGAGTACGCCAACTACCGCGAGTGGCGCGAGAACACCATCTTCGAGGTGGTGCGCGGCGCCGCCGAGGTGACGACCTTCCTCGCCTACCACTCGCTGGTCAGCTCCGAGCCGGGCGTGATGTTCGTGTCGGGCTTCGACGTCACGCCCGAGGAGTACCAGGCGGTCTTCACCTCGCCCCGGTACCAGGAGATCGTCCAGCAGGCCGGCGACCGGTTCATCGTCGGCGGCGAGAGCGGCCTGTACACCCGCCTCTACCAGCGGGCCGATGGCTGAGTCCGGCACCGCGACCGCCCCGGGCGCGCCCGCCACGCCCAACCGCCGGGAGACGCACGAACTCAGCCTGACCACGCAGGGGCCGCTCTACCCGCCCAGCGAGGTCATGGACGGCAACGGCGACTTCGTGGTGGTCGGCATGATCCCCCGGGCGACGCCCGACGGGCGGGCGGTGCCGGAGTGGGGCGCGGCGGTGGTCTCCCCGGACAGCCCGGTGCCCGAGTTCGGCCGTCTCGCCCCGTACACGGTGGTGCGCGAGCTGGACACCGACCCCGAGGGGGCGGACCGGGACGTGCCGCTGTACACGTTGCCGCTGCCGCTGCCCTGCAACAACTACCCGATGGTGTTCGCGCCGGAGCAACTCCCGGACGCGGACCAGGTGAAGCGGCCCAGCCACGCCTTCCACGAGGTGCCCATCCCTGACCTGCGCCCGGAGGACGGCCCCAAGGTCGTGGAGCCGGTGACGTTCGGGCAGTGGATGCGCGGCGCCGGCACCCTGGACGTGGGGGTGACCGCGGACGGGCACGCCGGGACGTTCGACTTCGTCTTCTCCCGGCTGGTGCCGCACAGCGTCTACACCGTGATGTCGCTGCGCGCGCACGACCTGGACCCGGCGGGGCCGACCCGGCCGGGCCCGTTGGGGGTGCCCAACGTGTTCGTGACGGACGCCACCGGCGCCGGCAGCTACCACGCCACGATGCCCAACCCGTTCCCCGACCCGGAGCTGCCGGGCGCCAACCGGATCATCAACGTGGTCGTGCTGTGGATGAGCTACCAGCGCAGCTACGGCGGCGCCATCGGCGAGTTCGGGCTCGGCGGCGACATCCACGCCCACCTGAAGCTGCGCGGCCCGGCCTTCCAGGAGCTGCGCACCACCCAGGCGCCGCCGGCCTGACCCGGCCGGCCCCGCCGCCACCCCACCGAGACCCGCACAGCGCGAGCACAGGAGAGGTTCCATGCCCATCATCTCCGTCACCACCTGGGACGGCCAGGACGACGCCCAGAGCCAGGAGCTCCTGGAGGAGCTGACCCGCACCGTCCGGCGGGTCACCGGGGCGCCGCTGGACAAGATCACCGTCTACATCCAGGAGGTGCCGCGGAACCGCTGGGCGGAGGGCGGGGCGCTGGGCAGCGACCCGAAGTTCCCCGAGCTCAGCCGCCGCCAGTCCGAGTGACCCCCGCCCCCCGCCGGCCCGCCCATGCCGGCGGGGGGCGGCGGCCCGTCGATCCACCAAGGACCCGCACATTCACCGGAGATACGGGAGAGACCGAACGCCATGCCCCACGAAACCGCGGCGGAGACCACCGACCCCGGGCGCGACACCCTGTTCCTGGTCGGCGACGTGTTCGGCGCCTTCGCCCACCACGACGGCGTGCGGACCGTCTCCGAACTGGTCCGCCTGATCAGGGACGGGGCGTTCCCCGAGGGGCCGGGCCCGGTCCTGGTGACGCCCGGCCAGGGGGTGTCCCGGTTCGACGTGGACTACGTCCGGGACGCCCTGGCCCGGCACGACCTCACCGACCGGGTGCTGCTGGACGACACGGCGCTGCGCGCCCTCGCCGGGCGGGAGATCGCGCACAAGCACCGCCAGGAGAACGTGCTGATCTCCCGGCCACGCCGGGTCGGCGAGGACCTCTTCGAGTCCGACCTGGTGGTGGACGCCCGCAACGAGGTGATGTCCGACCACCTCACCGGCCAGCACATCCAGGGCATGCTGGCGATGGAGGCCGGCCGGCAGATGTTCATCGCGGTGGCCGAGCAGCACTACCTGGCGCCCGAGGCGGCCGGCCGGAGCTACTTCGTCATCGACTCCTTCGCCACCCGGTACGGCAGCTTCCTCTTCCCGCTGCCAGCGGTGGTCCGCTGCCACGTCGTCGCGCACCGCTCCCCGCACCGCACCCGCACCATGTTCCACTGCGAACTGGCCGTGACGCAGGGCGAGTCGGAGACGGCCGGGATGGACGTGCGGTTCACCGCGTTCGACAACCAGGTCCTGCACACCAAGGAGACCCGCGCGGCCCGGCGCTCCCTCCAGGAGAGCGCGGCGCGGCTGGCCGCCGCGCCGGCGCCCCCCGAGGTCCGCGCCTCGTGACCGTGACGCACCGCTGAGCCCACCACGGCGGCCCGGGCCCCCGCGGGTCGCCCACTGTCGTGCCGAGGAGCGCTAGATGTCAGATACGGATCGCCCCTACCTGGTCTTCAGCGACGTCGACGAGACGCTGATCACCGTCAAGAGCATGTTCGACTTCCTGCACTACCAGCTGGTGCGCCGGCAGGGCGCGGCCGGCGAGCGGGAGTACGACCGGATCATGGCCGAGATCACCCGCCGGGCCACCGGCGGGGTGCCGCGCGCGGAGATCAACCGGTTCTACTACCAGCAGTACGCGGGCGAGTCGGTGTCCACCATCGAGCGGCTGGCCGCCGACTGGTTCGCCGAACGCGCCGCCGCCCCAGGGGACTTCTGGATCGACCCGACCCGCCGGGCGCTGCGCGCGCACCGCGCCGCGGGCGCCACCCTGGTGCTGGTCTCCGGCTCCTTCCCACCGGTGCTGGCGCCGCTGGCCCGGGAGGTGGCGGCCGACACGGTGCTGTGCACCCGGCCCACCACCGAGCGGGGCCGGTACACCGGCGAGGTGGTCACGCCCGTCATCGGCGAGGGCAAACGGGCCGCCGTCGCCGCCGAGTTGGCGGCCCGGCCGGACGTCGACCCGGCGGACTGCTGGGGCTACGGGGACCACGTCTCCGACCTGCCGATGCTGGAGCTGGTGGGCCGCCCGGTGGTGGTCGGGAGCGACAACGAGCTGCGGGCGCGGCTGGAGCGGCGCTCCGCGAGCCGGGCCGCCCGGTGACCGGGCCCGCCTTCTGGGTGCTGCTCGGGCCCGACGGGGCGGGCAAGTCGTCGGTGATGGCGCGGCTCGCCGGGGCGCTGCCCGACTGGCGGCTGGTCTCCACCGACCGGGCGTTCGTCGCCCCCGAGCACGGGCTGATCACCCGGCTCCGCCGGGACGTGCACGAGCACCTGCTGCCCGGGCTCGGCGCCGCCTACTCGACCGACCTGCTGGCCGCCGTCCTCCAGACCGCGGTGGTGCACGTCAGGGACCGGCTGCTGGACGGCGACCCGCGGCAGCCGGTGCTGGTGGACTCCTACTACTACAAGATCCTGGCGAAGTGCCGGCTGGCCGGCGTCCGGGACGAGCGCCTGTACTCCTGGTGGCGTTCGTTCCCCCGGCCCCGCCGGGTGCTCTTCCTCGACGTCTCGCCGGAGACCGCCTGGCGCCGCCGGGGCGACGGGACGCTGCTCAACGACCTGGAGCACGACGGGGTGCCGGGCGACTGGGCCAGCTTCGAGCGGTACCAGAAGAACCTGCGCAAGATGCTGCTGGAGGAGGTGCGGGAGGTGCCGGTGACGCTGCTGCGGGAGCGGCCGGACATCGACCGGGCCACCGCGGCCGTCCTGGAGGAACTGAACTAAGTGAACGACTCCGCCGCGCCCGCCCCGCCGGGTCCCCCGCCGCCCGCCCCCGGTACCGTCCGTTCCGGCTGGCTCACCCCGGGCCACCTCGACCGCTACCGGGCCCGGGTGTTCGCCGCCCGGGACCGGCTGCGCGCCGAGCACGCCGACCCGCGCGGCGCGCAACAGCGCGCGCTGGCCGACCTGTTGGCGTTCAACGCGGACACCGAGTTCGGCCGGCGGCACGGCTTCGGGCGGATCCGCACCCTCGACGCGTTCCGGTCGGCCGTCCCGATCCGGGACTACGCCGGGCACGCCCCGTGGATCGAACGGACCGCGGCCGGCGAGCGGAACCTGCTGACCGCCGACGCCCCGGCCCTCTACTTCACCAGCAGCGGCAGCACCGGGGCGCACAAGAAGGTACCGGTCACCCCGCGGTTCGTGGCCACCACGTTCATGCCGTTCTACCTGGCGGCCTGGGCGCCGCTCGCCGAGCACTTCCCCGACGTGCTGGCCCGGCCGGACGCCGTGCTCAACCTCAAGCACGACCCGCTGACCGCACCACCGACGGTCGGCGACGGCCGGCCCCATGTGGGCGCCAGCCAGGTGGACTTCGGCGCGCTGTTCGGCGAGCCGCTGTCCGCCGAGCCGGGCACCGGCGCGCCCTGGGCGTCGCTGCCGGTGCCGACCGAGCCCGGCGACCACCTGGAACGGGCCTACCTGCGGCTGCGGTTGGCGGTGCAGAGCGACGTGCGGGCGCTGGTCGGCATCAACCCGGCGATGATCGCCGCCGTCCCCTACCAGCTGAACCTCTGGTGGGACCGGATCGTCAAGGAGGTGCGCGACGGCACCCTCGGCGGCCTGCCGCACCGCGCCCCCGACCCGGACCGGGCCGCCGAACTGGAGCGGCTGGCGGCCTACTTCGGCACGGTCCGGCCGGCGCACGTGTGGCCGCGGGTGCGCGCGCTGTTCTGCTGGACGACGGGCCTGGCGTCGCTGTACCTGCCGGCGCTGCGCGCGGAGTTCGGCCCCGAGGTGGCGCTGCTGCCGGCGCCGGTGGCCGCCTCCGAGGGGCCGGTCGGGGTGGCGCTGGACCGGCACGCCTCGGCGGGCAGCCTGGTCGCCTCCGCCGCCGTCCACGAGTTCGTACCGGCCGATGACGACCTGGCGCCCGACGCGGCGACCCTGCTGCCGCACGAGATCGAGGCCGGCCGGGAGTACCACGTGCTCTTCAGCCACGTCGGCGGGCTCTACCGGTACCCCGTCGGGGACGTGGTGCGGGTGGTGGACCGGGTCGGCGGGGTGCCGCGGCTGGCGTACGCGGGGCGCGGCGTACGCTCCGACGCGGCCGGCGAGCGGCTGCGCGACGCGCAGGTGGTCCGCGCGCTGCGGGCCGCGCTCGACGCCGGCGGTCTCGGCCTGCGCAACGTGGCCTGCCGGGTCGAGCCGGGCCGGGACGGCGTGCCGGCCTACGTCTTCGCGCTGGCCCCGCACGGCGGTTGGGGAACGGACGAGACGACCCGGTTCGCCGCCGCGCTGGACCGGGGCCTGGCCGCCGAGTCGGCCGGGTACGCCACGGCCCGGGCGGACCGCCGGCTGGGCGCGCCGACCGCCCGGCTGCTGCCGGAGGACGCGTTCCTCCGCGACTGGCACGCGGCGGTCGGCGCCGGCATCCGCCCGACCCAGGTCAAGGACCGGCTGTTCCGGCCGGACGACGCGCTGTGGGCACGCCTGACCGGAGCCTGAACCGGCCCGCCGGGCCCGTACGTTCGCCCCCGGCCGGCCACCTCACCGGCCGGCCGGCGCCCCCTGTCGCCCGCCCGTCCCCCGTCGCCTCCCGCGCCCACCGACGACCCACCGACGACCCGGCGCGCCGGACCGGCCGCGGCCACCGGCGCACCCCGGCACGCCCCCGACCGACGAGGAGCCCCATGCCCGCGCTCGAACCCGTCGAACGAACCGCCCTGCTCACCGCCGCCCTGCGGGCCGCCGAGACCCGCCGCGACGACCGGCTGTACGCCGACCCCTACGCCGCCGGGCTGGTCGGGGAGGTCGGGCCCGAGCTGCTGGCCGAGATCCGCGCCGCCACCTTCCCGCCCGACCGGCCCCGCACCCTGCCCAGCACCCCGGACTACAACGCGATCCGCACCCGCTTCTTCGACGACCTGCTCCAGGCCGCGGCGCACGAGCCGGGCGTCAGCCAGATCGTGCTGGCCCCGGCCGGCATGGACTCCCGCGCCTACCGGCTGCCGTGGCCCGGGCACATCCGCTACTTCGAGGTGGACCGGCCGGCGGTGCTCGACTTCAAGGCCGACCGGATGCGCGGGGTCAGGCCACTGGTGGACCACCGCACGGTGGCCGTCGACCTGACCGACCCCGGCTGGGAGGACCGGCTGGTCGCCGCCGGCTACGACCCGACCGTGCCGTCGACCTGGCTGCTGGAGGGGCTGCTCTACTACATCCCGGAGGCCGACGGGCGGCACATGCTGGAGCGGGTCGCCGGCATCACCGCGCCCGGCAGCCGGATCGCCGCCGACATCGTCAACGGCGCCGCCCTGACGCTCCCGCACATGCGGGGCCTGCTCGACGTGTTCGCCGGCTGGGGCTGCCCCTGGGTGTTCGGCACCGACGAGCCGGAGGCGCTGTTCGACGGCTACGGCTTCGACGTGCGGGCCGTCCAACCCGGCGAGCCGGGCGCCGACTTCGGCCGCTGGCCGGACCCGGTGCCGCCGCGCGCCGAACGGAACGTGCGGCGGGTGTTCTTCGTCGACGGCCGGCGCCGCTGACCATGGCGACCACCGTGATAGCCGGCGGCGGGGTCGCCGGCCTGGCCCTCGCGCTGGCGCTCGGCGGGCGCGGCCACCGGGTGCGGGTGCTGGAGCGGGGCGACCCGCCGCCGGACGGGCCGGTCGTCAAGAGCGCGGAGCTGTGGCACCGCCCGCTGGTGCCGCAGGCCGCCCACGACCACGTCCTGAACGGGCTCGGCGTGCGCGCGCTCCGCCGGCACGCGCCGGCCGTGCTGGACGCGGCGCTGGCCGAGGGCGCCCGGCTGCTCGACCTCAACGCCCTGGCGCCGCCCGGCCCGTGCGGCGGGCCGGCGGACCGGGACGACGAGCTGGCCACGCTGCTCGTCCGGCGGGCCGTCCTGGACGTGCTGCTGCACCGGGCGGCCGCGGCACTGCCGGCGGTGACGCTCCATCACGGGTCGGCGGTGCGCGGCCTGTCGCTGGCCCCGGCCGGCCGGTCGGGCCAGCGGGTCGCCGGCGTGGTCACCGACGACGGCCGGACGGTGCCGGCCGAGGTGGTGGTGGACGCCACGGGGCGGGCGTCCCGGTCCCGCGGCTGGCTGGCCGCAGCCGGCGTCGCGGTGCCGCCGGACCGGTCGTCGCCGAGCCGGCTGCGTGCCTTCGGCCGCTTCTACCGGCTGCGCGACCCGGACGGGCGGCCGCCCGGGCCGTTGAACCGGGGCAACGCGGCCGGCGGCATCTGGGACCACTACTCGGCGGTGCTACACCCGGCGGACAACGACGTCTTCGCCCTCACCTTCGGGGCGCTGCCGGAGGACCGGGCGGCGGACGGGCTGCGCGCCGCCGGCGGGTTCGCCGCGGCCTGCCGGCTGTCGCCCTGGCTCGGCGCGTGGGTGACCGCCGAGGCCGCCCGACCGCTCGGCCCGGTGCGGGTGATCGGGATGCCGCCGAACCTGCTGCGGGGCACCGCGCTGGACGGCCGGCCCCGGGTCGCCGGGCTGCTCCAGGTCGGCGACGCGGCCTGCGTCACCGACCCGATGTTCGGGCGCGGCCTGTCCACCTCGCTGGAACACGCCTTCCGGCTGGCCGAGTTGTGGGCGGACGGCCGGCCATCGCCGGCCGCCGCCGCCGCGTTGGCGGACGGCCTGCTGCGCCCCTGGTACGAGCTGGGCGCGCACGACTCGTGGGCGCGGACCGCCCGCTGGCGGGCCGCCTGCGGGCTGCCGCCGCCCACGGCGGACCGGCCCCGGCCGCCGGTGCCGGCCGAGTGGGTGGCCGCCGCGGCGGCCGCGGCGGCCACCGACCCGGTGGCGTGGCGGGGTGTCAGCCGGCTGCAGCACACCCTGGCCACCCCGGCCGAGGTCTACGGCGCCCCGGGGTTCCTGGCCCGGCTGCCGCCCGCCCCGGTCGGCGCCGCGGCCCGGCCGCCCGGGCCCCGCCCGCCGACGCACGACGAACTCCGCGCCGCCATCGCCGCTAGGGAAGAAGGCTGAGGATGCCGCCTCGCACCAACGTCCTGCTGGCCCCGGTCACCGTCACCCCCACCAAGCCGCTGACCCCCAGCCACCTCAAGGGCCTGCTGTGGACCGACGTGATGTACCGGGCCACCGCGCCGCTCGCCGAGGTGTCCTACCGCTACAGCCACACCACCTACCACGTCACCGAGCAGACGGTCGGCTTCTGGGAGTACCTCGACCGCGCGCACGGCGAGTTGGACTACGCCACCCTCGCCGAGGAGGACATCGGCGACCTCTACGTCACCTACCGGGCCGCGGACCGGCCGCAGAGCGCCGGGGCGCTGCGGCCCTACCGGGACGCCGTGGAGCACGACGGCTGGGTGCACCCGGCCAGCGAACGGATGCTGCGGCTGTGGGCCGGGCACTACGCGCGGCTCGGCATGCACGACCCCGGCCTGGTCGCGCACCAGCCGCCGGGCCTCGGCCTGGCCGAGATGATCGACCGGCTGGCCGCCGTCGGCCTCGTCCTCGACCAGCGGCCCGGCGGCGGCCCGGTCTACCTGGACCTCACCCGGTACGGGATGCCGCTGCGCCGGATCGTCTCGGTGGACGGCCGCCCCAACTACCTGGCCTGCGCGCTGCGTGAGCTACTGCCCATCGTGCCCGACCACGACGAGGTGGTGCTGCTCCACGACCGCGAACTCGACGCGGACTACCAGCTGTTGGCCCGGGTGCTGGCCACCCTGGGGCCGACCGTGCGGCGGGTGTCGCTCGGCCGGGTGCCGATCGACGGCAAGATCACCTCGGCCCGGCACGGCGGTTGGCGCGGCCACACGGCGGGCGCGCTGCTGCGCGCGGCCGGCGAGGCGATGGCCGGCCCGGTACCGGCGCCCGGCGGCCCGGACGACGGGACGGCCGCGCTCCGGCTCGGCATGCGGCTCTACTTCATCGCCACCCTCGGCCCCGGCCAGCGGCAGTCGTTCCGGCACGACCTGCTGCGCCAGTGCCTGACCACCGCGAGCCGGCTGCTGAACCGGGCCAGGGACGCGGTGGCCGGCGGCGACGAGGAGTTACGCGGCGCGCTCGGCCGGCACCGGCGGGACCACACCTATGTGGACCCCTACCGGCTGACCTGCTCGCTGCTGGGCAGCCGGCGGCCGGCCCCGGACCCCGGGCTGCTCGCGGCGGTGTACCTGTGACCAGCCTCGTCAACCCGGTGGCGCGCCCCGCCGGCCGCCCGTCGCTGTCCCAGGACGCGCTGCTCGACGCGGCGGTGGCCCGGGTGCGCGCCGCCCGGCCCGACCTGGCGGCGCGGCTCGATCCGGCGGACGCGCGCGCCCTGCACGCGGTGCGCGCCGGGCTGGCCGCCACCGCCGACGCCGACCCGGCCGAGGTGCTGGCGGTGGTCGTCATCGGCCGGCTCGACCTGGCCGCCTGGGTGCGCGACACCTGCGGCCTCGCGCTCGCCCTCGACGCGGCGGCGGGCGCCGCCTGGCGGCGTTCGTTCACCCGCACCGTGTTCCTCGCCGGTAGTCCGCCGAACCTGCGTGAGCGGTTCGCCTTCGACCGGGTCGCCGAGGACGCCACGGTCGCCTGGGCCGGTCCCGCGCCCCGCGCGGCGACGGCCACCCTGCGGCGGCTGTTGAAGAGCTTCGAGGCGCCACACGAGCTGCCCGCCGGGCCGGCCGTCACGGTGACGGTGCCCGGCCGGCCACCCGGCCGCCCGGCCCGCCGGGTGGTGCGGGTCGCGACCGCCCGGGTGCCCGTCGCCGAGGCGCTGGTGCACGTCAACCACCTGCTGACCGAGGCGGTCCTGGACGGACTGGTCGGCCCGGGCGACCGGCTGGCGCTGCGGTTCGTGCCGCGGCTGACCGGCGACCGGTTCCTGGCGTTGCGCGTCGACACCGACGTGCACCGACCCGACCGGCTCCAGGCGTACGCCGGACTGACCGAGGAGGTCTGAGAGTTGTCCACATCCCCAGCCACAGCCACGTCCACAGCCACCGCCACAGCCACCCGGGCGACCCCCGCCCAGGCACCTGAGGAGGCGCCCGCCGGCCCGGTCCGGCTCGGCGTGCACGGCCCCAGCGACCAGGCCTGGCGGATCGTCGCCGCCGCCGGCCACCCACGCGAGGCCGTGCGGCTGGTCCCCTACGAGGTCGGCGAGCCGTTCGCCGCGCTGCGCGCCGGCCGCGCCGACCTGGTCCTGGTCAAGTACCCGCGGACGCTGGTCACCCACCCCGGGGCCGAGCCGGACCTGGCGGTCAGCGCCCCGGTCCAGCGGGACGGGCGGGCCGTGCTGGTCGGCACGCACCACCCGCTGGCCGACCGGGACGCCGTGTCGATCGAGGAACTGGCCGCGTTCGACGCCTTCGCCTGCCCGGGCGACTTCCCGCCGCACGTCTGGGACCTGGTGACCCCGCCCCGGACGCCCGCCGGCCGCACCGTCCGCCGGGTGCACCGGATGACCACCTTTCCCGCGCTGACCGCCCTGCTGCGCACCACGCACGCCGTGCACGTCTCGTTCCGCTCGCTGGCCAGCGTCCTGCCGCCCGGCGTGCGGGCGGTGCCGGTGACCGACCTGCCGCCGGCGCCGGTCGCCCTGGCCTGGCTGCGCACCACACAACCGCCGCCGCACGTGCGGTGGTTGGTGACCGAGGCGGAACGGGCGTGGCAGCGGTGAGCGCCGCCGGGCCCGCCGACCGGCCCACCCTGGTGCTGCTGCACGCGCTGCCGCTCGACGCCTCGTCCTGGGACCAGGTGGCCCGGGCCCTGCGCGCCCAGGGCCACCCCGTCCTCGCCCACGACCAGCTCGGGTTCGGGTCCGCGCCGCCCACCGACGGGCTGCCGCCCTCGCTCGACACGGCCGCCGACGAGCTGGCCGCCGAGCTGGACCGACGCGGCCTGCGCAGCGTGGTGCTGGCCGGCTGCTCGATGGGCGGCTACCTGGCGATGGCGTTCCTGCGCCGGCACCCCGGCCGGGTCGCGGCCCTCGCGCTGCTGGCGGCGCGGGCCACCGCCGACGATCCGGCGGCCGCCGCCCGCCGGCGTCGGTTCGCCGAGCTGGTCCTCGACGACCGGGCCAGGGACCTGCTGGTCGCCGAGACCACGCCGGCCCTGCTCGGCGCGACCACCCGCGTCCGGAGACCCGAACTGGTGGAGCGGGTCACCGAGTTGGCGCTGGCGGCCCGGCCGGCCTCGGTCGCCTGGGCGCAACGTGCCATCGCCGATCGGGCCGACGCCCTGGACACCCTGCGCGCCACCGACGTGCCGGCGGTGGTGCTGGTCGGCGACGAGGACGAGCTGGTCACCCTCGACGAGGCCGGCCAGGCGGTCGCCGCCCTGCCCCGGGGACGGCTGGTGATCCTGCCCGGCGTCGGCCACCTCGCGCCGCTCGAAGCGCCCGAGGCGGTCGTGGACACCCTCGGCCACCTGCTCACCCGGCAGGCCCACGCGGAGGCCACCCCGTGACCACGACCCACCAGGCGGGCTGGGGCTACGCCACCTCGACCGGCCTCGCCTTCACCCACGAGGAGATCGTCGACCCGCACTTCGCCGCCTGCGCCCCGCACTACCGCGCGGCGCTGGACAGCGTCGGCATCCGGCCCGGCTGGCGGGTGCTGGACGCCGGCTGCGGCGGCGGCGCGTTCCTGCCCTGGCTGGCCGAGCTGGTCGGCCCCGCCGGCCGGGTCGCCGCCGTCGACCTGGCGGCCGAGAACGTGCGGCTGGCCGCCGACCGGGCGCGGGCCCACCCGGCCCGGGCCCGGATCTCGGTACGGCCCGGCAGCCTGCTCGAACTCCCCTACCCGGACAACGCGTTCGACGCGGTCTGGTGCGCCAACGCGACGCAGTACCTGGACGACGCGGAGCTGGCCCTGGCGCTGGCCGAGCTGCGCCGGGTCACCCGCCCCGGCGGGCTGGTCGCCGTCAAGGACGTGGACGGCACGCTCAGCCTGGTCCGCCCGGCCGACCCGTTCCTGATCACCGACTTCTTCCGCGCCTGCGCCACCGCCCCCGGCTACGCCCGGCAGCTGCTGCGCGGCGGCGACCTGTACCGGTGGCTGCGCGCCGCCGGGCTGACCGAGGTGCGGCAGCACACCCACCTGATGGAGTATCACGCACCGCTGTCGCCGGCCGAGCTACGGTTCTACGCGCACGCCTGCGCCCGCTTCGCGGAGCAGGCCGGGCGCGCCGGCCTGCCCGGCGACTGGACGCCCTTCCTCGACCCGGACGCGCCGGCCAACCCGCTGCGCTCCCCGGACGGCTACATCAGGGAGGGCAACGTCGTGGCCGTCGGCACCGTGCCCGCCGCCGTCCCCGCACCACACCCGAACGACCAGTAGGAGCAACGGAGATCATGAGCCACCCAGAGAACGTCGCCGACCCCGCCACCGCGGCGGAGAGCGAGCGCTACCGACAGGGCCGGGCGAAGCTGCTTGAGGTGTCGGGCGAACGCGGCGCCGCCGCGATGGCGGGGCTGGCCGAGGTCGCGCCCGACCTGGCCAGGTACGTCATCGAGTTCGCCTTCGGCGACGTCTACGCCAGGCCCGGACTCACCCTCGCCCAGCGCGAGTTGGCGACCGTCGCGGCGCTGAGCGCGCAGGGCGACACCGCGGGCCAGCTGACCGTCCACCTCAACGCGGCGGTCAACCTCGGTCTCAGCCCCGAGGAGTTGGTCGAGACGCTGATCCAACTCGTGCCGTTCGCCGGCTTCCCCCGGGCGCTGAACGCGATCCGCGTGGTCCGCGAGGTGCTCGCCGAACGCGGTCTGACCGCCGAGCCCGAGGTGCACGCCGAAGACCGGGACCGCTACCAGCGGGGCGCCGAGAAGCTGGTGGAGATCGACGGCCAGCACGGCCTGGACGTGGTGGAGTCCCTCGGCGACCTCGCCCCCGACCTCGGCCGCTACATCGTCGAGTTCACCTTCGGCGACGTCTACCAGCGCGCCTCGCTCACCCCCCGGCAGCGCCAGCTGGTCACCGTCGCGGCGCTCACCGCGCTCGGTGACACCGCGCCGCAGCAGCGGGTGCACATCGGCGCCGCGCTGAACGTCGGGCTGAGCCCGGCGCAGGTCGTCGAGATCCTCATCCAGGTGGTGCCCTACGTCGGGTTCCCCCGGGTGCTCAACGCGATCCGGGTGGCCCGGGACGTGTTCGAGGAGCGCGGCACCTCGGCGCGGTGACGGCCGCCACCGGCGGCGCCGTCCGGCGCCGCCGGCACTCTCCGGCTCAACCATCGCTCGACGAAGGGGACTTCAGTGCGGACGACCGACATCGCGGCGGACTTCGGCGCGCTCGGCGAGGAGTTCACCCGCGACCCGTACCCGGTGTACGCCGGACTGCGCGCCCGGGGCCCGGTGCACCGGGTGCGGGTGCCGGAGGGCGCGGTGGGCTGGCTGGTGGTCGGCTACGAGGCGTGCCGGACCGCGCTGACCCATCCGGCGCTCTCCAAGTCGTGGCGGGACGCCTCCCCCGACCTGCCGCTGACCCGGCTGTCGGCGGGCGAGAACCTGCTGAGTTCGAACCCGCCCGACCACACCCGGCTGCGCCGGCTGGTGGCCCGGGAGTTCACCACCCGCCGGATCGAGGAGCTGGCGCCCCGGGTGGCCGCGCTCACCGACGCGCTGCTCGACGCCATGCTGGCCGGCGCCGACGGCCGGGCCGACCTGGTGGACGCGCTGGCGTTCCCGCTGGCCATGGGCGTCATCTGCGAACTGCTCGGCGTGCCGTCGCTGGACCGGGCCGCCTTCCGGGAGTGGGCCGAGGACGCGCTGAGCAGCCCGGACCAGGAGACCAGGGCGGCGGCCACCGCGTCGATGACCCGCTACCTGGTCGCCATGGTGGCGGAGAAGCGTGGCCTGCCGGGCGAGGACCTGATGAGCGCCCTCATCCGCACCACCGACGAGGCGGGCGACCGGCTCTCCCCCGACGAACTCATCGGCATGGCGTGGCTGTTGCTCGTCACCGGCTTCGAGACCACGGTGAACCTGATCGCCTCGGCGGTGCTGACCCTGCTGCGCCACCCGGAGCAGTTGGCGGCGCTGCGCTTCGACCCCGGGCTGGTGGACAACGCCGTGGAGGAGGTGCTCCGTTACGAGGGCCCGGTGGAGACCACCACCTACCGCTTCACCACCGCCCCGGTGGAGATCGGCGGGGTGACCGTCCCGGGCGGGGGCGAGCTGGTGCTGGTCGCGCTGGCCGACGCGGACCGGGACCCGGCCCGGTTCCCCGCGCCGCAGCGGTTCGACATCCGCCGCCCGGCGGGCGGCCACCTCGCCTTCGGGCACGGCATCCACTACTGCCTCGGCGCGCCGCTGGCCCGCCGCCAGGCCCGCACCGCGCTCACCGCCCTGCTGACCCGCTGCCCGCACCTCGCGTTGGCCGCCGATCCGGCCCGACTCCCGTGGCGCCAGGGCCTGCTGATCCGCGGCCCCCGTCACCTCCCGCTCACCTGGCACCCGACGCCCGCCCCCACCTGACCGGCCGGGGCCGTCGGCCGGGGTGCCGGTGCCGGCCATTGCGCGCGATGACCGACGCGTTCGGCACCGCCGACCGTCGCCTTTCCGCCATCAGCGAACCACGGCCCGATCCGGCTGCCCGGGAACTGTTCCCGGACGCCTTCCCCGACCTTTCACGCAAAGCCCGTTTCCTGTTCTCCGTCGTCGGAGTACCGCGGGCGACGGGCCCGCGACGAATCCGGGCGCCGGACCCCGGCCCTGACCGGGGCGGACATCGCCGCGGCGCCGGACCGCGCCGCCCACGCACCGGCTCGCCGGTGCGCCGGGAGCGCCGGCTATCCGCATTCCCACAGAAAAATGCGAAAGGCAACCGATATTCACATACTTGCTCGACTATTAACCTAGATCTCGATCAAACTCTGAGCAACCATGTACGATCATCGTGTCATTGTTGACCGAATCTCGGGGGTCGGCTGAAACTCGGGGTTGACGGTATCCCAGGGGTTTCGACCGCATCTCGGGGAGTGGGGGAACGACTCAGTGATACGAGTCATGTTGGCCGAGGACATGCACATGGTTCGGGGGGCACTGGTCGCCCTGTTGGAGGGGGAGCCGGGACTGTCGGTGGTGGCCGAGGTCGACCGGGGGGACGCGATCGTGTCCACCGCGTTGGAGAGCCGGCCGGACGTCGCGGTCATCGACATCGACCTGCCGGGCATCGACGGGATCTCGGCGGCCGCCGCGCTGCACCAGCGGCTGCCCGAGTGCCGGACCCTGGTGCTGACCGCGCTGGGCCGGCCGGGCACCCTGCAACGCGCGTTGGCCGCGCGGGTCAGCGGGTTCTTACTCAAGGACGCCCCGCCCCACGAACTGGCCGAGGCCATCCGGAAGGTCGCCCAGGGGGGTCGGGTGATCGCGCCGGAACTGGCGCTGGCGTCCTGGGAGAGCGACGTCAGCCCGCTGACCGTGCGCGAGACCGACGTGCTGCGGCAGACCGCCAGCGGCGCCGAACCGGCCGAGATCGCCCACCGGATGAACCTCTCCGTCGGCACCGTGCGCAACTACCTCACCGCCGCGGTCGCCAAGCTGCACGCCAGGAACCGGCTGGACGCCATCCGGATCGCCGAGCGCGCCGGCTGGCTGTAGCCGAGCCGTCGGCCGGGTCCGTCAGCACCGCCGGGAACGCGGCCCGCAGCCGGAACCAGCCCTTGCGGTGCGACCAGGTCAACTGCCCGCCGACCGCGGCGACCCGCACGGCCAGCCCTTCCAGACCACTGCCGGTCTCCTCGCCCCGCGGCGGCTCGTAGCCGTCGTTGGACAGCAGCAGCACCGTGCTGCGGTTCACCTGCCCCACCGTGATCCGGCAGGCCCTGGCCTGGCTGTGCCGGAGGATGTTGGTGGTGCCCTCCCGCAGCACCGCGGCCATCGCGGCCTCCACCCGCCCGTCACCCAGCGCCGGCAGGTCGTCGACCACGTCGGTCTCCACCCCGGCGGTCCGCAACACGCGTCGCACGGAAGCGAGTTCGACCGGCAGCGAGAGGTGCGGCGGCACCGTGGAGAGGGAGCGCACCTCGGCCAGGGCGCGGCGGGAGAGCGAGATCAGCTCGGCGA
Source organism: Streptomyces chisholmiae (assembly GCF_031845445.1). Classification (NCBI taxonomy): domain Bacteria; kingdom Bacillati; phylum Actinomycetota; class Actinomycetes; order Kitasatosporales; family Streptomycetaceae; genus Streptomyces; species Streptomyces chisholmiae. The sequence goes on from NZ_JAVREO010000015.1 coordinate 188,132, forward strand.
CGTCGCCGCGGCTGGGGGCGCGCTGTTCGGCCAGTCGGCGGTCGATCAGCTCGGCCTGCACCACGATCGCGGAGAGGCTGTAGCCGATCAGGTCGTGCAGGTCCCGCTGGAGCCGCTGTCGCTCCCTGGCGGCCCGGCGCCGCTCCTCGCCGGCCAGCGCGCGGGCGGCGGTCAGCGCCGCACGGTACCGGTGCACAGCGTGCCCGAGGATGGCGGCGACGGTCAACGGGACGCCGACGTAGGCGAGTTCGCCGAGGTTCAGGAACGGCACGGACGCCGCGAGCAGCAGCAGCGCGCAGGCGAGGCGCCAGCGGTTCTGCCGCACCGCCACCACCGGGACGCAGCCCAGCCAGTCGAGCAGCGCGATCAGCAGCGCCCGGGGCCAGCCCGCGCTGTCGGCCAGGAAGAGGAGGGCGGCCAGCGCGCACAGGGCGCCCGGCACGGTGGCGACCAACACCCGGGTCAGCAGGGGGCGTTCCTGGAGCAGGCGGACCAGCGGGCTGTCCAGGGCCGAGACGTCGCCCGGCGGTTCGGACGCGGCCGGGGTGGGGCCAGGACGGCGAGCGCCGGCGGCCGGGGCGAGCGCCGGCGGGGCGGCGGGCCGCCCGTGGGACGGCGGCGGCAGCGCCTGCACATGGGCTTTAACGAGATCTTCTTCGCCTGTTAACGGACCGCCCAAACCAGAAAACGCCATCACATTCCCCCGAGCGCTCGTACCGGAATTCAGTCGAACAGCGAGCGACAGAACGCGTTTACGGGTCGAGTAAGCGGATCGCGCCCCGGGCCCCCACCCACGGGCTACCGGTCAGTATCGTGATCCCGCGCACCGTCGTGTCCCGAGCCCCATTGCGCGGGCACTTTTCCGGTTGTCACGTTACCAGGCTGGACCGACACAAAGATGAAGCCGAGGCGGCCACTTGTGGCCGCCTTCCGGCGCCCCCGACGGACCCGCCCAGGGCCCCGGTGAGCGGGAACGCGCCGACCGGTGGCGGCCCGGCACCTATGAGATCTTCACATCCGTTCGTGCAGGCGTCACTGGTTGCCCGTGCCGGCGAACTGAGATGCTCGACTCCATGGAATTTGGAGTTCTCGGACCACTCAAAGCTCACATGAACGCCATATCCATCGCCCCCACCGCCGGAAAACCCCGACAAATCCTGTCACTTCTTGCTGTCCGGGCAGGCGGCGTCGTCCACGTCGAAACGTTGATGGCCGAGGTGTGGGGCGACGCTATTCCGAGGAGCGCCAGCACCACCCTACAGACGTACATCCTTCAACTAAGGAGAAAGCTCACCGAGGCGGGAGTCGAACAGACGGGCCGCAGCGCCAAGGAGGTGCTGTCGACCAGTTACGGCGGCTACCGGCTCGCCCCGGACGAGTTCTCGCTGGACCTGCTGGAGTTCCAACGCCTGGTGCGGCTCGGTGGCGCGGCACTGACCGGGAACGACGCCGGCTCCGCGGCCACCCACCTGCGGCGGGCGCTGGCCCTGTGGCGCGGTCCGGCGCTGGCCGACGTGCCGGTGGGCGAGGTGCTCGGCACCGAGGTCATCGGGATGCAGGAGGCCCGCTCGCTGGCGCAGGAGCTGCGGTTCGAGGCCGACCTGCGGCTCGGCCGGCACGCGGAGATCATCGGTGAACTCCGGATGCTGGTGAACCGCGAGCCGCTCAACGAGACCCTCGCCGCCCTGCTGATGACCGCGCTCTACCGGGCCGGCCACACCTGGCGGGCGCTCGGCGTCTTCCAGTCCCTCCGGCAGTCCCTCATCGAGGAGTTGGGCGTCGAGCCGGCCCCCCGGCTGCAACGGCTGCACCAGGCCATCCTGGCCAACGACACCGAGCTTGAGGCCCGGCCGCGCACCTCCCCCACCCTGCCGTCCGGCCCGCTGCGCCACTTCCCCCACTCGCTGTCGGCCTGACGGGCGCCCGCCCGACCGCCGGCCGCCGTGCCATCCGCCGACCCCCGGGGCGCCACCGTCGCCGCCCCGCCGGGCGGCGCGGCCCGCCACCGGGCGCGCCGCGCCCGGGCCGGTCAGCGCGGCTGGGCCGCCAGCCGGGAGCCCGGCTCCCACACCCCGAACCGACCCTGCTGGTACAGGACCGCGGTGCGCGGGAAGAGTTCGCTCTCCTCCACCCGCCCGATCACCAGCAGGTGGTCACCCATGTCCACGGACCGCACCAGCCGGCAGCCGGCGTAGGCCACGGCCGCCTCCGGCAGCACCGGCACGCCGTCCAGACCGCCGCGCCAGACCACCTGGTCGAACTTGTGCGCCGCCTTGCCGGCGAAGAGCCGGGCCGCCTCCTGCCCCTCGTGGGCCACGAAGTTCAGCGCGAAGACACCCGAGGCGAGCAGCCCGGGCAGCGTCCGCGACCCCTTGCCCACGCACACCAGCAGCTGCGGCGGCTCGGCGGAGACCGCCGAGAAGGCGTTGCAGGTGAAGCCGCGCGGGCCGCCGTCCTCGCCGAGCGCGGTGACGATCGCGACGGGCGTGGGCAACGTGCCGAAGAGCTTCCGGAAGGTATCCGCGTCGAGCATGACGTCCACTCCGTAGTTCAGTCACGGGCCTCTCCCGCTGCCTACCCCGCAGTTTCGGGGCACCGGCTCGAAGGCGCGTGGAGAGCGACTCGAACGCGCCCCGGGCCCGGACGGAGCGTGCGGCCCGGGCCGTCCGCGGCCGGCCCGGGCGCCGGGGGCGGGGAATGTCAGCGGTCGAACCGCTGGGAGGCGAAGAGCGTCGCCGCCGGGTCGAAGGCGAGCGCGATGTGGGTGGCGATGGAGTTCACGTCGGACCACAGCCGTTGCAGCGGGTTGCCCGTGGTGTGGCCCGAGGTGCCGGCGGTGGCGAACATCCGGTTGACGGCCGCGGTCACCAGCTCGGTCGCCAGCGCGTAGTCCCGCATGTTCCGCGCGACGTCCCGCTCGGTGACCCGGGAGCCGCCGTCGGCCAGCCGGGCCGCGCGCTCCAACAGCAGGGCGGCCGCGTCGAGTTCGCCGGCGGCGCGGGTCAGCACCGCGTCGTAGGTGCCGCGTGCCGGACCCGGCACGCCGGGCCGGCCGCCGCCCCTGGCCAGCCGCTGCGCGGTGGACTCGGTCCACAGCCGCAGCGCCGCCCGGCCGGCACCCAGCGCGGCGGGCGCGCAGGACAGCCCGTTGACCGCCTGGATCGGCACCGTGTGGCAGTCGGCGGTCGAGTCCAGCGGCCGGCCCTCGAACAGCCGCAGCCGGTCCACGCTGCGCGCCTCGGGCACGAACTGGTCGGCGACCACCAGGGTGTTGCTGCCGGTGGCCCGCATGCCGGAGCCGTGCCAGGTGTCCTGGACGGTGAAGTCGGCGCGCGGCAGGGCGAACAGCCGGGCCGGCGGCGGTCCCTGGCGCTCCGCGTCGTCGCCGGGCAGCACGGCGCAGACCACCGCCCAGTCGCAGTGGTCGACACCGCTGATGTAGGCCCAGGAGCCGTTGACCCGCCAACCGCCGGGTGCCGGCGTGGCCTTGCCGACCGGGGAGAGCGAGCCGACGACGAAGGTGTCGCCGCCCTTCGCCCACACCTCCTCGCGCCCCTCGTTGGGCAGGAACGCGGCCATCCGGGCCAGGCTGGAGGCGACGGAGGCGCACCACGCGGTGGCCGGACAGCCCTCGGCGACGACGGCCACGGCCTCGTTGAACTCCTCGAAGGTGCCCGCCACGCCGCCCTGCGCCGCCGGTACGAAGTGGCGCGCGAAGCCGGTCTCCAGCATCAGCTCGACCACGTCGGGGGTCAGCCGGCGCTGCTCCTCCGCCGCCTGGGCGCGGCTGTGCGCCAGTTCGGCCAGCTCGGCCGACCGAGCCACAAGTCCGGTCTCCCGCAGAGCGTTTCGGTCCATACCCGCCTCCTTGCGAACACCACTGGTTCAGGGCTTCTGACCATGGCGCGGGCCGCTGGACCAGGGCTCGGGTCGCGCTAGAGCCAGGTGCGACCGGAACGTGGGAGTGCCCCGCCCCCGGCCTTTCGGCCCTCGCCGGGGAACGAGGGTGTGCGGCACGGTGGGGGCGGGGCTGTCGGGGCGGGCCGGGCGGTGGGTCAGCCCGGATGGGCCGACCGGCGGGTCAGCCGTTGAGGAAGGTGGTGCCGACCGGGTCGTAGCGCTCGCCGGCGACCGCCGCGGCCGGTGCGGCGGCCTCGATCGCGGCCAGCTCCTCGTCGGACAGCTCCAAGGTGGCGGCCGCGAGGTTCTCCTCCAGGTACCGCTGGCGGCGGGTGCCCGGGATCGGCACCACGTCCTCGCCGCGCCGCTGGAGCCAGGCCAGCGCCAGCTGCCCGGCGGTCACGCCGCGGGCCGCGGCCAGCTCGTCGAGCCGGGCGACGATCGCCAGGTTCTTCTCCAGGTTGCCGTCGGTGAAGCGCGGCTGGTAGCGCCGCACGTCGTTGTCGGCCAGCTCGCCCAGCGAGCGGTACTGGCCGGTGAGGAAGCCGCGCCCCAGCGGCGCGTACGGGACCACGCCGACGCCCAGCTCGCGGCAGACCGGCACGATCTCCCGCTCCAGGTCCCGGCTCCACAGCGACCACTCGCTCTGCAGCGCGGCGATCGGGTGCACCGCGTGCGCCCGCCTGATGGTCTCCGGGCCGGCCTCGGAGAGCCCGAGGTGGCGGACCTTGCCGGCCTGGACCAGCTCGGCCATGGCGCCGACGGTCTCCTCGATCGGCACCTCCCGGTCGACCCGGTGCTGGTAGTACAGGTCGATGTGGTCCACGCCGAGCCGGCGCAGCGAGGCGTCGCAGGCCTGCCGCACGTAGGCGGCGTCGCCGCGCACCTGGATGGGCTCGCCGAGGCGGTTGGCGAAGCCGAACTTGGTGGCGAGCACCACCTCGTCGCGCCGGTCGGCGATGGCCCGGCCGACCAGCTCCTCGTTGTGTCCCGAGCCGTAGTAGTCGGAGGTGTCCAGGAAGGTCACCCCGAGGTCGAGGGCCCGGTGCAGGGTGGCGACCGACTGGGCGTCGTCCGTGGCGCCGTAGGCATGGCTCATGCCCATGCACCCGAGCCCCTGCGCGGAGACCGCCAGTTTGCCGAGATGCCGGGTGGGGACGGGGGTCATGTGGAAAAGCCTCCTGGGCTCGGGAGTTCTCAGGGACAGACGCTAGGAGCTGGAGTGCGCTCCATGTCAACCCGGCGTGGCCGCCGGCCCCACACCGGGTGACGTCCGGGCAGGCCAGGGCGGCCCCCGGCGCCGGCGGTCCGGCTCCCCCGCGTCGCGCCCGCGACGGGGGGAACGGGTCACGCCGACTCCGGGGGCCGGGCCTCGTCGACCGGTCAACACCGGCCAGCCTACGGGGAGTTCAGCTCACCCCGCCGCGATGACGGGTCACTCGCCACCGGCCCGCTGGCTGGCCAGCGGCCGGCTCTCGGCCACCACGGGGGCGGTGGCCACCAGCTTCTTCCTCGGGTTCGAGAAGCGCTGCGTCAACGGGCGCTCGATCAGCGCGTACAGCGCCCAGGAGGCCAGGATCGAGGCGCCGAGGAAGAGCACCATCAGGCCGACCGCGCCGGGGATCGAGTACGAGTTGCTGCCCAGCAGCTTCCAGACGCCGACCATCACCGTGTAGTGCACCAGGTAGAAGGCGAAGGAGATGTCGCCGAGCCAGACCATCACCTTGTTGCGGAAGAGGGTGAACCGGCCCTCGCTGTCGGCGATCGCGCCGGCGGCGATCAGCATGGCGGCCGGCACGATGCAGATGGCCTTCGACGAGTAGATGTACGGCGTGTAGTAGCCGACCACGTAGCTGGCCACCAGCAGCGCGCCGGACCAGATCATGCCGATGTCCCGCCAGGTGCCGGCCATCACCGCGCGGGCCACCAGGATGCCCAGCGCGAAGTCCAGGATGCGCGGGATCGGCAGGATGTAGGCGAAGAAGTACTGGTTGACCGAGGTCTCCGGCTCCATGTCCATGAAGAGGGTGCCCTCGGGGACCAGCAGCACGGAGAGGAACGGGGTGGCGAAGATGCCGACGATGACGCCGAGGATCCACAGGTTGAGCCGCTGGACCGGGATCTTCTTCACCCAGTGCAGCAGCACCGGGAAGGACAGGTAGAAGACCAGCTCCACGGCGAGCGACCAACCCGCGGGGTTCACCCCGAAGTTGACGGCGAAGTCCGGGTACCAGACCTGGATCATGAACAGGTTGAGCAGCCCGATCTCCAGGTCGGTGAACGGCGCCGCGAACACCAGCATGGCCAGGCCCCACACCAGCACGTAGTTGGGCACGATCTTGACCAGCCGACGCCGCCAGAACCGCGGCGCGGTGTCGCTGTCCCGCGCCGACCAGGTCAGGACGAAGCCGCTGAGCACGAAGAAGAAGGTGACGCCGAGCGCGCCGGCGTGGCTGACCGCGTTGTTGTAGGTGGTCACGGCCGACTCACTGGTCAGCCAGGGGACGCCCAGGTAGCCCAGGAGCGACGCGTGGTAGATGAAGACCACGAACGCCGCGGGGAACCGCAGCCCGGTGAGCGTGTTGAGGCGGTTGGACCGCGCACGCCCCGGTGCCGCCGCGTCGGCGGGCGGTGGCACGCGGTCGGCCGATTCCTGCCCGGGCACGGGCACTCTGTCCGTCGACACGTTCTGCTCCTTGGGGAGTGAGGGGGATCTGCGAGCCGGGATGGCGGCGAACGCTTCGGGTCGGACGCTCCGGGGTCGCGCCGTCGGCGCCGGCCGGCCGGCGCCGGGAACTTCCGCCGCCGCCGCGCGGTTGTACCGACGAGCGGCCGCGGGGCGGCGGATTCCGGGGGCGTTCCGCGCATTCCTCGTCGAACACGCCCACCCGCGTCACCGAATGCGTTACCGAATGTCTCTACCGAGGTTCGTCACCGAGTGCGTTCCTGCTCCGGCCACTTCCAAAGGCGGGCCCCACCCGGGGGAAAGCGCCGGACGCAGTGAAAGCTACTAGACCGGGCGCGGATCAACCGGGGCGGAATTCTAGGGGTGTTGCCAGCACCACCCTGCGCCGCTTCGAGCCCGCGAAATCGCCCGGCATACCGGGGCGATCCGGGCGCCGGTCGCCCGTTGGCTGGTGGTCGCACCACCAGGTTCGGCAGGCACTTCCCGGCCCGCGCGAGGCCGGGCGACAATGCCCCGGTGGAATACCCGGAACGCCGCCCGCCGCCGGCCGCATTCCCGTTCCACCCGGCGGTCGGGGAGCGGCGGTCGAGAAACGGCGTTCGGGAAACGGCGGCCGGGAAGCGGTGTTCGGGAAACGGCGGTGGAGGGATACGGCGGTTGGGATACGGCGGTCGGCGCCGAGGGCGCGCGGCGCCGTTCCCTGCCGGTCAGCCGCCGGCGCCACGGCACGACGAAGGGCGGCCCCCGGGCCGCTTTCCGCCGCCCCGGGACCGCCCGTCGGTGTGCGTTACCAGGCCCAGGCCTCCGGCCCCGGGCCGCCGTTGCCGATCGGCGGGAACAGCCGGTCCAGCTCGGCCAGCGTCGACTCGTCCAGCGTGTGGTCCAGGGTGCCCAGCGCGCCCCGCAGGTGCTCGACGGTGCGCGGCCCGATCACCGCCGCGGTCAGGCCCTCCCGGCTGAGCAGCCAGCTCAGCGCCATCTCCGCCGGCTCGATGCCGACCTCGGCGCACAGCTTCTCGTAGCCGGCGACGGTCTCCCGGTGCTCCTCAAGCGCCACCATGGCCCGGCCCTGCCCGGTCTTGACCGCGGTGCCGTCGGCCAGCTTCCGCAGCGCCCCGCTGAGCAGCCCGCCGTGCAGCGGGGACCAGGCCAGCACGCCGATGCCGTACTCCCGGGCGGCCGGGATCAGCTCCATCTCCACGTGCCGGGTCAGCAGGTTGTACAGGCACTGCTCGGAGACCACGCCCAGGGAGTGCCGCCGGTTGGCGGCCTCCTGGGCGGCGGCCAGGTGCCAGCCGGCGAAGTTGGAGGAGCCGACATAGCGGATCTTGCCCTGCTGGGTGAGCACGTCCATGGCCTGCCAGACCTCCTCCCAGCTGGCCGAGCGGTCCACGTGGTGCATCTGGTAGAGGTCGATCCAGTCGGTCCGCATCCGCCGCAGGGAGGCGTCGCAGGAGGCGATGATGTGCCGCGCCGACAGGCCCCGGTCGTTGGGGTCCTCGCTCATCGGGTTGAACACCTTGGTGCCGAGCACCACCTTCTCCCGGCGGCCGCCGCCCTGGGCGAACCACTCACCGAGCACGTCCTCGGTGAACCCGTTGTACTGCTGCCAGCCGTAGTGGTTGGCGGTGTCGACGAAGTTGACGCCCACCTCAAGCGCGGTGTCCAGCAGCTCGAACGCCTCGGGTTTGGTGGTGCGGACCCCGAGGTTGAGCGTGCCGAGGCAGAGCCGGCTGACGCGGAGCGCGGTGCGTCCCAGATTCGCGTACTGCATGAGTGGCTACATCCCTAGGAGGTGCGGTGAACGGGCTGGTCATCGCCGATGAGGCTGTGGAGGGCGGCCGTCAGGGTCCGCGCCTCGACGTTCAGATAGTGGCTGTGCCGCAGCAGGTCCGCTACCTGATGGAGGGTCAACCACTGGTAGTCGTCCGGAACTTCGGCCACCTCGTGGGCCTCGGCCTCGACGACCAGGTAGCGGTTGCGGGCGTGGTGGAAGCGGCCGCCCTCCTCGGAGAGCACGGTGTCGTACCTGATCCGCTCCGGCGGCGCCGACCGCACCACGTCGGCGAACGCCGGCCGGGCGGCCGGCGGCAGCGCCGCGTAGTTGTCCGGCGTGTACTGGACGGTGGGGCCCAGCTCGATCAGCTCCCGGTAGCCGGGCTCCACCCGGGCCCGGGCCAGCACGTGCAGCACGCCGTCGAACCGGTGGGTGAGGAAGGCGCTGACGCCCTGCCCGGCCGGCCGCAGGATGGGCTGCGTCCAGCCGCGCACCTCGCGGTGCTCGGTGCGGATGTCCACGCCGATGACCTCGAAGAAGGCGCCCCGGTCGTGGCTGATCGCCGCCTTCGACCGGTGCCAGTCGCGCACCTCGCGCAGCGGCACCCGCTCGATGCGGGTCTCCAGCAGCGCCCGCCGCGCGGTGAGCCGGCTGAGCACCTCGGCGGTCGGGGTGCGCGCGCCGGCGGACGGGGTGGCGGAGGCGATCAGCGCCGCCCGGAACGGGTCGTCGGTGGCCGGCAGCGCCTCGGCGAGCCCCTCTCCGGCGAACGGCAGGCAGCCGAGCACGGTGCGGGTGTCCATGTTGACCAGGTCCGGGACGGCCAGCAGCCGGTGCACCTGACCCAGGGTCAACCAGCAGAAGCCGTCGCGGAGTTCGACGTCGTCGGTGGTCTCGACGACCAGGTTGCGGTTGCGCTTCTGGTAGAACCAGGTGCCCTGCTCCGACTGGAGCGAGTCGGCCAGCACCCGGTGCCGGTCGACGTCCAGGAAGTACTCCAGATAGGGCACCGCGTTTCCCTGGTGCACCCGGGTGTAATTGCTCTTCGTCGCCTGCACGGTCGGCGACAGCTGCATGCCGTTGTGGTTCCCCGGCTCGTTCTTCGCCTGTATCAGGCAGTGCAGTACCCCGTCGAACTCCTTGACCAGGATTCCGAGAATTCCGATCTCGGGTTGCACGATGATGGGTTGCGTCCACTCGGGGACCGGGTGTCCGGCAATGCCGACCGAGAGTCCCTCCACGGTGAAAAAGGACGAACTCTCGTGGCGGAGGTTCCCGGTCTCCGGATCGGTGTACCACTTGACCAGGTCGTCCAGCGCGATCTGGCGGACCGTGGTGTGGTCGTCGCGCTGCCGTTCGCGATACCAGGAGTGAAAGCGGTCGGTCGACATGACGACGCCGTCCTGGTACGTCGCCGAGCGGGCCAGGCGCAGTGCCGGCGCGTCGGCCCGGGGGGTCCCGGGCGCCGAGGAAATATCAGCCACGAAGGGCTCCTTACTGGCTGGTGGTCGGCATCGTAAGGAGCCCGGAGTTGGCCGGGCAACGGAATCTCGGGAAATAGCGGTCGCATTCCCGTCAGCCGCTTCCAGGAGCCGCCGAATAGGGGTGCTTAGGGGTGTTCCGGGCCGCCGCGCGGCTGGCACTGTGCCAGGTCCGGGGACCCGGCTCGCGGGTCTCCCCCGGGTCGGCCCGTGCCGGCGCGGACCGCCGCCCGGGTGGCGGGCCCGGGACCCACACCAGCGAGGCAAGGGATGCCGATGACACCGGCCGCCAGTTCCAAGGGCACCGTGCAGTTCGGCGCGTACCGCACCTGGTACCGCGTGACCGGCGACCTGGCGTGGCGACGGCCGACGCTGGTGGTGATGCACGGCGGCCCGGGCGCCACCCACGACTGCATGCTGCCGCTGGCCGCGCTCGCCGAGGACGGCTGGCCGGTCGTCCACTACGACCAGCTCGGCAACGGCGGCTCCACGCATCTCCCGGACCAGGGCGCGGACTTCTGGACCGTCGAGCTGTTCGAGCGGGAACTGACCAACCTGGTGGAGCGGTTGGGCATCGCGGACGACTACGTGCTGTTCGGGCAGTCCTGGGGCGGCATGCTGGGCGCCGTGCACGCGGCCCGCCGGCCCGCCGGCCTGAAGGGGCTGGTGATCGCCAACTCGCCGGTCTCCATGCCGGACTGGCTGGTCGAGCTGGCCCGGCTCCGCAAGGAGCTGGACCCGGCGACGCAGGAGGCGCTGGCCTGTCACGAGGCCGCCGGGACCACGGACACCACGGAGTACTTCCAGGCGATGAAGGTCTTCTACGACCACTTCGTCTGCCGGGTGGACTGGCCGCCGGAGTTCACCGCCACGTTCCTGGAGATCCAGAACAACCCGACGGTGTACTACACCATGAACGGGCCCAGCGAGTTCCATGTGACCGGCACCCTCAAGGACTGGTCGGTGGCCGAGCTGCTGCCCCGGATCGCGGTGCCCACCCTGGTCGTCTCCGGGCGGCACGACGAGTGCACCCCGGACTCGGTGCGGCCCTTCCAGGAGCTGATCCCGGACGCCCGCTGGGAGATCTTCGAGAACTCCAGCCACGTGCCCCAGTTCGAGGAGCCCGAACTGCTGCGGTCCACCCTGATCGACTACCTCACCACACTGGGCGACTCCTGAGGGGATGCGACGGATGACGGATAACGGCGAGGACCCGCTGGCCGCGGTGGTGTTCCCCGGCATGGGCCCGACCCGCTACCAGGACGTGGCCGAGTTCATGGCGCACGACCCGGTGGCGCGCCGGCTGGTGGCGGTCGCCGACGAGGCGCTCGGCTACTCGCTGCGGGAGCGCTACCAGGAGACCGAGGGCGACTACTCGCCGGTGGCGCAGGTCGCGTTCATGGTCAACTGCGTGGCGTTCGCCGAGTGGGCCGAGGAGCGGATGGACGCCAGGCCGGCGTTGTGTGTCGGCCCCAGCTTCGGCGCCAAGGCCGCCGCCGCCTACTCGGGGGCGCTGGACCTCGCCGACGCGGTCCGGCTGACCGAGCGGCTGGCGCTGCTGATGGAGGACTACTTCCGCACCGCGCACCAGGACCTGGTGACCCTCTCCTTCGTCCGGCTGCCCGCCGAGCGGCTGGCCGAACTCCAGGGCGAGATCGACGCGTTGGGCGAGTGGCACGACCTGGCCTGCACGCTGGACGAGGACTTCTTCATGCTGACCGTCGCCGAGCGGCGGGTCGAGTGGCTGTCCACCCGGCTGCGGTCGCTGGGCGCCATGCCGCTGTACACCATGCGGCCGCCGATGCACTCCGAGGTGTTCGCGCCGCTGCGCGCGCGGGCCGCCGCCGAGGTGGTCGACGGCCTGACGTTCCACCCGCCCCGGCTGCCGCTGGTCTCCGACCACGACGGCGGCCTGGTGGACACGGCGGATGGGGTGCGCACCCTGCTGCTGGACGGCTTCGTGCGGCGGCTGCACTGGCCGACGGTGGTGTCGGCGCTGCGCGCCGCCGAGGTGCGGCGGCTCTGGGTGGCCGGCCAGGACAGCCTCTTCGGGCGCGTCCCGGCGACCCTGCGGAACTTCACCGTGACCCCGGTCAACGCCCGACTCGTGAAGAAGGCCACCGCCCCGACCTAGAGAACCGACCGGCCGGGCATCCCCGGGGGAAAGCAGCCAGCGCAGTCCGCACCGAAAACCGCGACCGGGAAATCCCGCGAAGGAAAGGAGAACCTGGCCGCCCGTGGAATACAGGCGGCCAGGCGGTCCACGCTCAGCGCATCTCGCCGAGCGTCTTCCAGAGCGTGCCGGCCGTGTCGAACGTGCTCATGTTCAACGCCTCGTCTCGGAACCGCACGGAATAGGTGCTCTCCAACGTGGCCAACAACTCCACGGTGGCCAGCGAGTCAAGACCGAGATCGCGCAACGGTGCGTCGCTCTCAAGCTTCTCTTCGGGGCTGAGGAAGGGCAGGTGCGGCCTGAGCGCCGCCTCGAACTTTTCATCCCACACGGTGACTCCCCTAGGTCGAGAAAAACGAAGTGACCGTACCACAGGGAAAATTGAAAGAATATATCGAGAAGGCACCCATGGCCGGATTCACAGAGCACGCGCTACACGGTCGATTTCTCCGCGGGCTGGACCGCGCCCCGGACGGAATCGCCGTGCGGACCACCGACACCACCATCAGCTATCGGGAGCTGCACGCCACCGCGCTGCGCTGGGCCGGCGCCCTCACCGCGGCCACCCCCGGCCCCGACCGCGCGGTCGGCGTGCTCGCCAAGAAGGGCCAGGCCGCCTACGCCGGCACGCTCGCCGCGCTCTACGCCGGCGCGACCGTGGTGCCGCTCGACCCGGACTTCCCGCCGGCCCGGCTGCGCGGCATGATCGCCGCCGCCGGCGTGACCTCGCTGGTCGTCGACGAGGCCGGCCACGCCGCGCTGCCCGCGCTCCTCGACGGCGCCCCGGCCGGCCTCCCGGTCCTCGACCCCACCGGGCCGCCCGCCGCCGGCGCCCGCCCGATCGACCCGGCCGCCGCCACCCCGCTGGCGCGGCCGGCCGAGGTGGCGCCCGACGCGGTGGCGTACGTCCTGTTCACCTCGGGCTCCACCGGCACCCCCAAGGGCGTCACCGTCAGCCACGCCAACTTCCGGCACTACTTCGACCTCGTCGACCAGCGGTACCAACTCGGCCCGGACGACGCCCTGTCGCAGACCTTCGACCTCAACTTCGACTGCGGCGTCTTCGACGTCTTCACCGCCTGGGGCGCCGGCGCCCGCCTGGTCGCCGTCACCCCCCGCGCCTACGTCGACCTGCCGGCGTTTCTCCGCGAGCACGGCATCACCGTCTGGTTCGCCACCCCCAGCAGCATCACCCTGGTCCGCCGGATGGGCGGCCTCACCCCCGGCGCGCTGCCCGGGCTGCGGCTGAGCCTGTTCGCCGGCGAGGCGCTGCGCTGCGCCGACACCGCCGACTGGCAGGCCGCCGCCCCGCACTCCGCCGTCGAGAACCTCTACGGGCCGACCGAACTCACCGTCACCATCGCGGCCTACCGGTGGGCCGGCCGGGACACCGAGGCGCACGCCGTGCACGGCGTCGTCCCCATCGGCCCCGTCCACCCGGGCCACCGCACGCTGCTCCTCGACGAGGCGGGCCGGCCCGTGCCGCCCGCCGACACGCCCCGCGAGGGCGAGCTGTGCGTCAGCGGCCCGCAGGTCAGCCCCGGCTACCTCGACCCGGCGCAGAACGCCGGCCGCTTCCTCGACCACGCCGGCCACCGCTGGTACCGCACCGGCGACCGGGTCCGGGAGCTGGGCGGCGGCCAGCTCGCCTACCTCGGCCGGGCCGACTCCCAGGTGCAGATCCACGGCCAGCGCGTCGAACTCGCCGAGGTGGAGCACGCGTTGAACGCCGCCGACCAGGTCACCGAGGTGGCGGCGGTCGATGTCGGCACCGAACGCGGCACCGAGCTGATGGTCTTCTACGCCGGCACCGCCAGCCGTCCCGCGCTCCTGGCGCACGCCCGCCGGGCGCTGCCCCCCGGCCTGGTGCCCCGCTTCCTCCAGCCCGTCACCGAACTCCCGCTCAACAGCAACCGCAAGATCGACCGCGGCCAACTCCGCCGCCGGGCCGCCGAACTGGTCGCCCCGAGCGCCCCGCAGCCCCCGCCGGCCGCGCCGCCAGCCCGACCGGGCCCCCAGCCGCACCCCGCGCCAGAGCTAGGGGTCGGTTAGGGGTGTGTCACCCAGCCGGCTTCCCTACCTTCGAAGCCGAACAATCGCCGAAAGGTGCATGTCAGGTGAGTCAGGTTCAGCAACTCGCGGACCGCTTCGGCACTCCGCTCTACATCTACGACCTGGACCGCGTCGCCGCGGCCCGCCGGGACCTCTTCCAGTCGCTGCCCGCCGAGTTCGACCTCTACTACGCGCTCAAGGCCAACCCCCACCCCGACGTGGTCCGCGCCACCCGGGACGGCGACGGCCCCCGCTGCCGCGCCGAGATCAGCTCGACCGGCGAGCTGGCCGCCGCCCTGGAGGCCGGCTTCGACGGCGCCGACTGCCTCTACACCGGCCCCGGCAAGACCCACGCCGAACTCGACGAGGCGCTCCGCCTCGGCGTGCGCCTGTTCTCCACCGAGTCCCTCACCGACCTGCGGCACGTCGGCGACGCGGCCCGCCGGCTGGGCGTCGAGGCCCGCTGCCTGCTGCGCGTCAACAGCGCCAGCGCCTCCGCCGCCACCAGCATCCGGATGACCGGCGCCCCCAGCCAGTTCGGCTTCGACGCCGAGACCCTCGGCGACCTCGCCGACGAGCTGCGCGCCGTCCCCGGCGCCCGGGTCGTCGGCTTCCACTTCTTCCCGCTCAGCAACGCGCAGGACGAGGACGCCCTGATCGGCGAGTTCCAGCACACCATCCGCACCGCGGCCCAACTGGCCAAGGAGACCGGTGTGGAGCTGGAGTACCTCGACATCGGCGGCGGGTTCGCCGCGCCCTACGCCGTCGCCGGCGAACGCCCCCGCTACCCCCGGCTGCGGGCCGCCCTCGAGACCACCCTCGACACCGAACTCCCCACCTGGCGCGGCGACATCAAGGTCGCCTGCGAGTCCGGCCGGCACCTCGTCGGCGACAGCGGCACCCTGGTCCTCGGCGTCGTCAACACCAAGACCAGCCGCGGCCGGAACTTCGTCATCGTCGACGCCGGCATCAACGCCTTCGGCGGCCTCTCCGGCCTCGGCCGGCTGCTGCCCGTCGCCGTCGCGCCGCAGGGCGACACGCCCGCCACCGAGGTGGCCAGCCTCGTCGGCCCGCTCTGCACCCCGGGCGACCTGCTCGGCCGGGACATCGCCGTCCCCCCGCTGGCCGCCGACGACCGGGTGGTGCTCGGCAACGTCGGCGCCTACGGCGTCAGCGCCAGCCTGCTGATGTTCCTCGGCCGGCCGGCCCCCACCGAGGTCGCCGTCCGCGGCGAGCGCATCGTCTCCGTCTCCCGCATCACCCACCGCCGTGAACACACGCCGGTGACCGACCCACACACCAGCTCGCAAGGAGCCCCGGCATGAACGGGTACGACCTCCCGTCCGTTGGCCCGCACGGCACGGCGCGACCCCGGCCCGTCGTCGTCAGCAGCGTCTCCTCGGACAGCCACACCTGGAACCTCGTCTACCTCCAGCTGGTCGTCCAGGAACTCGGCCACCCCGTGGTCAACCTCGGCCCCTGCGTGCCCGACGAACTCCTCATCGGCGAGTGCGCCGAGCTCCGCCCGTCGCTCGTCGTGATCAGCAGCGTCAACGGCAACGGCTACCAGGACGGCCGCCGCCTCATCACCAGCCTGCGCCGCGACCCCCGGCTGGCCACCACCCCCGTCGTCATCGGCGGCAAGCTCGGCATCTCCGGCGGCGAGTCCCAGGCCCGCCTCGACGAGCTGCGCGCCGCCGGCTTCGACGAGGTCTTCGAGGAGGGCACCGGCGACATCGACGCCTTCCGCCGCTACCTCGAAACCCTCCCCACCCCGCACGCCACCCCCGCCACCGCCGGCACCCCAGCGGACGCCGGGCGGGTCGTCTCGTGGGCGGGATGACCGACGGCACCGCCGGGTTCGCCGAAACCGTCAACACCGCCGCGCGCCAGGGCCGGCTGGTCGTCCAGCCACGCATGGGCTTCTCCTCACCCCGCGCCATGCGCACCGGACTGCTCGCCACCAAGCGTGCCGACGCCACCACCGTCGGCACCCTCACCCTGGACAGCTACACCCGGGTCGGCGACCTGGCCAGCGTGGAGCGCGCGCTCGCCGCCGGACTGGGCCTCAACGGCTACCCCATCGTCAACTACGGCCCCGAGGTGACCCGCTGGCTGCTGGCCGGGGTGCGTGACCACACGTTCCCCGTCCAGGTGCGGCACGGCTCGGCCGTGCCGCTCGACATCTTCCGCGCGCTGGCCCGCAACGGCATCGACGCCACCGAGGGCGGCCCCGTCTCCTACTGCCTGCCCTACGGCCGCACCCCGCTCGCCGACTCCATCCGCAACTGGAGCGCGTGCTGCGAACTGTTCGCCACCCTCGCCGACACCGGGCTGCGGCCGCACCTGGAGACCTTCGGCGGCTGCATGATGGGGCAGCTCTGCCCACCCAGCCACCTCATCGCCATCAGCGTCCTGGAAGCCCTGTTCTTCCGCGAGCACGGCATCACCAGCGTCTCCCTCAGCTACGCCCAGCAGACCAGCCCCGAACAGGACCGCGAGTCCGTCGCCGCGCTCCGCCGGCTGTGCGCCGAACTCCTCGGCGACATCGACTGGCACGTGGTGATCTACGCCTACATGGGCCTCTTCCCCCGCACCCCCGGCGGCGCCCGCCGCCTGCTGGCCCAGGCCGCCGCGCTGGCCGCCGCCACCGGCGCCGAACGCCTCATCGTCAAGACCACCGCCGAGGCCCGCCGCATCCCCACCGTCGAGGAGAACGTGGCCGCCCTCGAAACCGCCGCCACCATCGCCGCCGACACCCCGCGCCAACCAGCCGACCACGGCGACTCCGAGACCTACACCGAGGCCAGGGCCATCATCGACGCCGTGCGCGACCTCGCACCCCGGATGGCCGACGCCCTGCTCCGCGCCTTCAAGCGGGGCGTCCTCGACATCCCCTACTGCCTCCACCCCGACAACCGGGGGCAGACCAGCAGCTTCATCGACGACGCCGGCCGCCTGCGCTGGGCCGACACCGGCGCCCTGCCGCTGCCGGCCAGCGCCGCCACCGGCCCGGCGCGCACGGTCGGTTCCACCGAGTTCCTCAGCGCGCTGTCCTACATGCAGTGGAAGTTCGACACCGAGCCCCTCGACCCCGAACCCCCGGGCCGGGAGCACGCGGTGACCAACCCGGGAAACAGGGAGTGAGAGCGGCCATGGGCTGGAACGAGCGGTCCGAGAACCCCGACGAGCGGTTCGCCGACCTGCCGACCGAGGAACAGCGGGCCCGACTGCGGGACCTCGTCTGCACCGAAACCCTCGACGTGCTGGCCAGCTTCCTGCCGGACGCCCCCGACACCCTGGACCCCGACACCCCCTTCCGGGACCACGGCCTGGACTCCCTCGGCACCGTCGAACTCCACCGCCGCCTGGTCGAACACACCGGCCACGAGCTGCCCGTCACCGCCCCCTTCGACCACCCCAGCCCGGCCGAACTCGCCGAACACCTCCGCCACCTGCTGCTCGGCACCACCCCCGACGACGCCCCCGGCCCTGCCGCGCCGGGCGCCGCCTCCGCCGCCGAGGACCCGATCGCCATCGTCGGCATCGGCTGCCACTTCCCCGGCGGCGTCGACTCCGCCGACCAACTGTGGGAACTCGTCGCCGCCGACCGGCACATCAGCTCCCCCCTCCCCACCGACCGGGGCTGGGACCTCGCCCAGCTCTTCAGCGACGACACCAGCCGAGGCGGCTCCACCTACGTCCGCTCCGCCGCCTTCCTCGACGACGCCGGCGCCTTCGACGCCGCGTTCTTCGGCATCTCGCCCCGCGAGGCCGCCGCCATGGACCCGCAGCAGCGGCTGCTGCTGGAGACCTCCTGGGAGGCGTTCGAACACGCCGGCATCGACCCGCTGTCGCTGCGCGGCAGCGCCACCGGCGTCTACTTCGGCGCCGAACCACAGGAGTACGGCCCCAAGCTCTACGAGGCGACCGACGGCCTCGACGGCCACCTGCTCACCGGCACCGCGCCCAGCGTGCTCTCCGGCCGGGTCGCCTACACCCTCGGCCTCGAAGGCCCCGCGCTGACCATCGACACCGCCTGCTCGTCCTCACTGGTCGCGCTGCACGTCGCGGCCCAGGCGCTGCGCAACGGCGAGTGCGCGCTGGCCCTCGCCGGCGGCGTCGCGGTCATGGGCGGCCCCGGCACCATCACGGCCTTCAGCCGGCAGAGCGGCCTCGCCCACGACGGCCGCTGCAAGGCGTTCTCCGACGACGCGGACGGCACCAGCTTCGCCGAGGGTGTGGGGGTGTTGGTGTTGGAGCGGTTGTCTTCGGCGCGGGCTGGTGGGCGTCGGGTGTTGGGTGTGGTGGCGGGGTCGGCGGTGAATCAGGATGGTGCGTCGAATGGTTTGACGGCGCCGAATGGTCCGTCGC
>NZ_JAVREO010000016.1:0-200384 GCF_031845445.1 Streptomyces chisholmiae
TGAATGCTTCAAAAGAAAGCCACCCACAAAGATGCTCGAACATCCTCGCAAATAACTCAAAAATCTGGCATTGACTTTTGGCACGCTGTTGAGTTCTCAAGGAACGGACGCTTCCTTCGAACCTCTTTCGAGGCCCTCCGGGCTTCCCTTCGTACCGCCTCGCGGTGAGGCCCTGGTAGCGAGCTACCCGGGTTCCCCTTGCGGCGATGACGTAAACGTACTGGAGTGGAGCGCCCAGATGCAAATCCGGGCGCTCCACGGGCCGATGAGGCGTCAGACCTCCATGACCACAGGCATGATCATCGGCCTGCGACGGTAGGTGTCGGAGACCCACTTGCCCACGGTTCGCCGTACCAGCTGCTGGAGTTGGTGCGCCTCGACCACGCCGTCCTGGGCCGAGCGGGCCAGGACCTCGTCGATCTTGGGGATCACCGCGGCGAAGGCGGAGTCCTCGATGCCGGAGCCCCGCGAGTGGATGCTGGGCCCACTGACGATCTTGCCGGTGCTGCTGTCCACCACGAGCAACACCGAGATGAAGCCCTCGTCTCCGAGGATCCGACGGTCCTTCAGGCTGGCCTCGGTGACCCCGCCGACGGAGAGTCCGTCGACGTAGACGTAGCCGGCCTGGACCTTGCCGACGATCTTGGCCTTGCCGGCGATCAGGTCGACCGCGACGCCGTCCTCGGCGATCACGATCCGCTCCGCCGGGACGCCGGTCATGGCGCCCAACTCCGCGTTGGCGCGCAGGTGTCGCCACTCGCCGTGCACCGGCATCAGGTTCCTGGGCTGGCAGATGTTGTAGAAGTACAGCAGCTCGCCGGCTGAGGCGTGTCCGGAGACGTGGACCTTGGCGTTGCCCTTGTGCACCACGTTGGCGCCCCACCGGGTCAGGCCGTTGATCACGCGGTAGACCGCGTTCTCGTTGCCGGGGATCAGGGAGGACGCCAGGATCACGGTGTCCCCCTCCACGATCCTGATCTGGTGGTCCCGGTTGGCCATCCGGGACAGCGCGGCCATCGGCTCGCCCTGCGACCCGGTGCAGACCAACACCACCTCGCGGTCCGGGAGATCGTCCAGCGTCTTCACGTCGACGACCAGCCCCGGCGGCACCCTGAGGTAGCCCAGGTCCCGGGCGATGCCCATGTTCCTGACCATGGAGCGGCCCACGAACGCGATGCGGCGGCCGTGCTCGTGCGCGGCGTCCACGATCTGCTGGATGCGGTGCACGTGGCTGGCGAAGCTGGCCACGATGATGCGCTTGTCGGCACGGGCGAAGACCTGGCGCAGCACGCCGGAGATCTCACGCTCCGGGGCGACGAAGCCAGGGACCTCCGCGTTGGTGGAGTCGGAGAGCAGCAGGTCGATGCCCTCCTCGCCCAGCCGAGCGAAGGCCCGCAGGTCGGTCAGGCGCCCGTCCAGCGGCAGTTGGTCCATCTTGAAGTCGCCGGTGTGCACCACCATGCCGGCCGAGGTGCGGACGGCGACGGCCAGGGCGTCGGGGATCGAGTGGTTGACCGAGATGAACTCGCACTCGAACGGGCCGACGCGCTCCCGCTGCCCCTCGCGCACCTGGAGGGTGTAGGGGCGGATGCGGTGCTCCTGGAGCTTGGCCTCAAGGAGCGCGAGGGTGAGCTTCGAGCCGATGAGCGGGATGTCCGGCTTCTCGCGGAGCAGGTAGGGCACACCGCCGATGTGGTCCTCGTGCCCGTGGGTGAGGACGATGCCTTCGATATCGTCCAACCGGTTCCGGATGGAGCTGAAATCGGGCAGGATCAGATCGATTCCGGGCTGTTCCTCTTCGGGGAAGAGGACTCCGCAGTCGATGATGAGTAGCCGTCCGCCGTGTTCGAGGACGGTCATGTTGCGGCCGATCTCGCCCAGGCCGCCGAGCGGGGTAACGCGGAGGCCACCCTCAGGAAGCTTCGGCGGCAGGCCGAGTTCTGGATGGGGATGACTCAAGAGACTCTCCTGACCACGCGCGCCGCCGCCCGGTGACGGGGCGTCCCGACGCGCGTGACTGTGTGCATGGATCGGTATTCAGTTATCACCAATGTGTGCGGCGATGCGCGACGTCTGTCGTGTCCGTGGTCTAGATCTGTACCCCACCGGCGGCGAGATCCTTGCGCAGCTGCTCGAACTCCGCCGCGGCCAGGCCCACCAGGGGCAGCCGCAGCGGACCGCCCGGCAGGCCCTGGGCGTCCAGGGCGGCCTTCGAGGTGATCACGCCCTGGGTGCGGAACATCCCGGTGAAGACGGGCAGCAGCCGCTGGTGGATCTCGGTGGCCTTGGCGACGTCCCCGCCGGTGTGCGCCTCCACCAGGGCCCGCAGCTCCGGCGTGACCAGGTGGCCGACGACGGAGACGAACCCGACCGCGCCCACGGACAGCAGCGGGAGGTTCAGCATGTCGTCGCCCGAGTACCAGGCGAGGCCGGTGGTCGCGATGGCCCAGCTGGCGCGGCCGAGGTCGCCCTTGGCGTCCTTGTTGGCCACGATCCTGGGGTGCTCGGCGAGCCGGACCATGGTCTCGGTGTTGATCGGGACCCCGCTGCGGCCCGGGATGTCGTAGAGCATCACCGGCAGCTCGGTGGCGTCGGCCACCGTGGTGAAGTGCTGGTACAGGCCCTCCTGCGGGGGCTTGTTGTAGTACGGGGTCACCGTGAGCAGGCCGTGCGCGCCGGCGTCGGCCGCCGCCCGCGCCAGCTCGACGCTGTGCCTGGTGTCGTTGGTGCCGACCCCGGCGACCACATGGGCGCGGTCGCCGACCGCCTCGACCACGGCGCGCACCAGGGCGGATTTCTCCTCGTCGGTGGTGGTGGGGGACTCACCGGTGGTGCCGTTGACGATCAGACCGTCGTTGCCGGCGTCCACGAGGTGGCTGGCCAGGCGCTGGGCGCCGTCGAGGTCGAGCGATCCGTCCCCCGTGAAGGGCGTGACCATGGCGGTCAGGATCCGCCCGAAGGGGACGTGAGGTGTGGAGGTCGGAGCCATAGGTTCCACGCTACTCGTAGCTCAGCGTGCCGTGGCCCATCGGGGCTGGCAAGGTGTGGAACCCGGCACTGTCTGCTCGGGGGTTCAAACAGCGCCGGGTCCGTTCAATCACCCTAGATGAACTTCGCGAAATGTCGCAATACGGACACCTCCCCCCGGCCGGGAGCCGCCCCCGGGCTCAGGGCGCGACCCGGCCGTTGTCGTTGAAGGCCGCGTGGGTGACCGGCATCAGCCTGGCCCACTCGGCCTCCATGGCCTGGGCCACCAGCTCGATCTCGCGCTGCGGGAAGGACGGCACCCTGGCCCGCTCGTCCTTGGTGCGCAGCCCCAGGAAGTGCATCAGCGAGCGGGCGTTGCAGGTGGCGTACATCGTGGAGTAGAGCCCGACCGGCAGCGCGGCCCTGGCGACCTCACGGGCCACCCCGGCGGCCAGCAGCTCCTGGTAGGCCGCGTAGGACTGGCGGTAGGAGTCCTCCAGGACCTTGCCGACCAGGACCTGCTGCTCGACCGAGCCGGCGACGAACTCGTACTTCCCCGGACGACCGCGCTGGACCAGCGGACGCTCCGCGTCCGGGACGTAGAAGACCGGGGCCAGCTCGCGGTAGCGGCCGGACTCCTCGTTGTAGGACCAGCCGACCCGGTGCCGGTGGAACTCGCGGAAGACGAAGATCGGCGCGCTGATCAGGAAGGTCATCGAGTTGTGCTCGAAGGGGCTGCCGTGCCGGTCCCGCAGGAGGTAGTTGATCAGCCCCCGGGAGCGCTCCGGGTCCTTGCCCAGCTCCTCCAGCGACCGCTCCCCCGCCGTGGACACGCGAGCGGCGAAGAGCACGTCCGTGTCCGAGGCGGTGTGCTTGACCAGCTCGACGGTCATGTCGCTACGGAAACGGGGCGTCACGGTCTCGGGGGTCTCGCTCATCGGCGTCCTTCCGGGTGGTGCGATCGGAGCGGCACCCACCCTAAGGGGGACCACTGACAGTCCCCCGACCTCGGGGGGCAAATCGGACTGCTCGCCTGGAGTCGGACTCTTCCCCTGATATTTTTGTATCTAGGCCAATCAGGGGAAGGAGCGATCAGATGGCAGAGTCGGACTTCACGGGGTATCCGTGGCTGGACGACCCCGGGATCGCGGTGACCCCGCCCAGGCGGCGCCCCTCCGGAGTGCGGCTGCTGGGCAGCGCGCTGGTCGCCCTGGTGGTCATATCCAGCCTGATCGGGGCGTTGCTGCTGGCCATGCCGGCGATGGAGCCGTCGGACCCGGCCGTTCCCGAGGTGCCGGAGGCGGCCGAGAACCGCTGAGCACGGTAGCCTCACCGTTCGCAGGACCTCATCCCCCATGTGATGCGCTTGTGATACGAACGAGGACCAGCTGTGCCCCTGACTTTTCTCTCGGCTGAGCACGACGCGCACGTCAGCCCCACCGAGGCGCCCCTGCCGCACGGGCAGCAGGACCATTGGCGTCGTCCGTACCGACCGGGCCCGTGGCGGGTGGGTGGGGCGGCGATCGTCCTGCTGCTGGCCGCCTACCTGTTGATCTCCGCGGTGATCATCGCGGCGGCCGGCCCGCCCACGGGCGCCTCGGCCACCGCGGTCTGCGCCGCCGTCGCCATCGCCCTGGCCCTGCGCATGCTGCGGGTCGGGATCTGGGTCAGCCCGCGCGGGCTGCGCCGGGTCGGCCTGCTGCGCACCCAGACGCTGCGCTGGCGCGAGGTCGCCTCGGTGCGCACGGTGCAGCAGCCGGTGCGCTGGCTGGGGCTGCCCAGGAGCGTGCAGGGCCAGGCCCTTGAGGTCCACCCGCGCAAGGGTGAGCCCTGGCGGGCCCTGGTGACCGACCACAGCGCCGACTTCCTGCGCAGGTCGGACGCCTTCGAGCAGGCCGCCGACGTGCTGGAGGCCTGGGCCGCCGAGCACCAGGTCGAGGGCGGCCGACGGCGCTGAAACGTTCCCGCGCGTCGCGCCGGGGGCGTGCCCCCGGCGCGGCTCAGGCGCTTTCCGGCTCCGCGCGCCCCCGCCGACGCGGCGCGCGCGGCGTGCGGCCGGCGTGCAGCGCGATCGCGTGCTCCATCGCGCGGCGAGCCCGAGGGGTGTCCCGGGCGTCGTGGTAGGCGATGGCCAGCCGGAACCAGCAGCGCCAGTCCTCCGGTCGGGCCTCCACCTCGGCACGGCGCTCCGCGAACGCCGCGTCCGCCGCCGCCTGGTCGATCCGCCCGCTGGGCGTGCGCGGCAGGTCGTCCACCGGCAGGCCGCCCGCCGCGTCCAACTCCCGGCCCAGCCGGTTGGCGTGCAGCACGAACCGGAAGCTGCGCCACAGGAACCAGCCGCCGATCAGCGGGAGGGCCAGCACGGCCACCCCGAGGGTCAGCGTCACCCAGGTCCCCTCGCGGATCAGCAGGACCGCCCGGTGCCCGGCCAGGGCCAGATAGCCGACCAGCAGGGCGCTCACCACGAAGTAGCCGACCTTCGCCACCACGGCTAGTCGTCCAGGTCCAGGAAGTGCTCCAGGCCGAAGGTTAGCCCTGGCGTCTCGACCACCCGGCGCACGCCCAGCAGCACGCCGGGCATGAACGAGGACCGGTTCATCGAGTCGTGGCTGATGGTCAGCACCTCGCCCTCGTCGCCGAACCGCACCTCCTGGTGCGCGACCAGGCCGCGCAGCCGCACCGAGTGCACCGGCACCCCGTCGACCAGCGCCCCGCGCGCGCCGTCCAGCGCGGTCATGGTGGCGTCCGGCTGCTCCCCGCGGTCGGCCGCGCGGCGGGCCGCACCGACCAGCTGGGCGGTGCGCACGGCGGTGCCGCTGGGCGCGTCCGCCTTCCCCGGGTGGTGGGACTCGATGATCTCGACGGACTCGAAGAACCGCGCGGCCTGCTGGGCGAAGCGCATGGTGAGCACCGCGCCGATGCCGAAGTTCGGCGCGATCAGCACCCCCGTCGCCGGCGAGTCGGCCAGCCAGCCGCGGAGGCTGGCCAGCCGCTCCTCGGTCCACCCGGTGGTGCCCACCACCCCGTGGATGCCGCGCCGGACGCAGAACTCGAGGTTCTCCAGGACGGCGTCCGGATGGGTCAGCTCGACGGCCACCTGGGCGCCGGCCTCGACCAGTGCGTCCAGTCGGTCGCCCCGGCCCAGGGCCGCGACCAGCTCCAGGTCCTCGGCGGCCGTCACCGCCCGCACGGCCTCGGTGCCCATCCGTCCCTGGGCGCCGATCACGGCCACCCGCAGCTTGCCCATCGTCTGCCTCTCGTCTGTCGATCAGATGCGGTCAGGAATCCAACGGAAGCGACGCCGCCGGTCAGGCGGCGACCGCCGCGGCGAGCCGGCCGGCCTGCCGCTCGGTCAGCCGGCCGATGACGGCGAGCGAGGGCTGCTGCCCGAGCAGCTCGGCGGCCACCGCCCTGACCTCGTCCACGGTGACCCGGGTGATCCGTTCCAGCAGCTCGTCCACCGAGAGCTGCTGCCCCCAGCAGATCTCGCTCTTGCCGAGCCGGTGCATCAGCGAACCGGTGTCCTCCAGGCCGAGCACCGTGGACCCGGCCAGCTGGCCGATCGCCCGGCGGGTCTCGTCCTCGTCGATGCCGTGCGCGGCGACCTCGGCCAGCTGCGCCCGGCAGATCTTCAGCACCTCGTCCACCTGCGCGGGGCGGCAGCCGGCGTAGATGCCGAAGAGGCCGCAGTCCGCGTAGCCGGAGGTGTGGCTGTAGACGCTGTAGGCCAGCCCGCGCTTCTCCCTGATCTCCTGGAAGAGCCGGGAACTCATGCCGCCGCCCAGCGCCGTGGAGAGCACCGAGAGCGCCCAGCGGCGCTCGTCGTGCCGGGAGACCCCGGGCATGCCGAGCACCAGGTGCGCCTGTTCGGTGGCGCGGTCCAGCAGGTCCACCCGGCCGGCCGAGGTGACGGCGAGCCGGCCGCCGCGGTGCGGGGCCGGCTCGGCCGCGGCGTCGCCGCCGAGCGCGCCGCCCCGCTCGAATGCCTCCCTGACCTGGCGGACCACCGCGTCGTGGTCCACCCGGCCGGCGGCGGTGACCACCAGGCGGGTCGGGTCGTAGTGGCCGCGGTAGAAGTCGGCGATCCGGTCCCGGTCCAGGCCGTTGACCGTCTCCTCGGTGCCCAGCACCGGGCGGCCCAGCGGGCTGTCCCCCCAGAGTGTCTGGGCGAAGAGGTCG
The DNA here is from genome assembly GCF_031845445.1 of Streptomyces chisholmiae. Classification (NCBI taxonomy): domain Bacteria; kingdom Bacillati; phylum Actinomycetota; class Actinomycetes; order Kitasatosporales; family Streptomycetaceae; genus Streptomyces; species Streptomyces chisholmiae. Next base: position 7,147 of record NZ_JAVREO010000016.1, read on the forward strand.
TGCACCCCGTCCCCGGGGTCGTCGTCGGTCATCGCGATCTCCTCCAGGATGACCCCGCGCTCCGCCTCCACCTCCTCGGGCGCGATCAGGGAACCGGTGAGCATGTCGCAGACCACGTCGATGGCCAGCGGCAGGTCGGTGTCCAGCACCCGGGCGTAGTAGCAGGTGAACTCCTTGGTGGTGAAGGCGTTCATCTCGCCGCCGACCGCCTCGACCACGGAGGAGATCTCCAGCGCGTCGCGGCGCTCGGTGCCCTTGAAGAGCAGGTGCTCCAGGTAGTGGGTGACGCCGTTCAGCTCCGGGGTCTCGTCCCGGGAGCCGACCCGGGCCCAGATCCCGAAGGAGACGGACCGGACGGTGGGCACCGACTCGGTGACCACCCGCAGCCCGCCGGGCAGCACCGTCTTGCGGACCGTGCCGGCGCCCGCGGACGCCTGGGGCAGACCCGTCCCGGAGCCACGCGGACGGGGCACGGCCCGCCCCACCGAGGTGGTGGGGCGGGCCGTCACATCACGAGGTGCACGGGTCACTTCTCGGCTGCGTCCTTCTCGTTCTTCGCTTCGCCGTCCGCCGCTTCCTCGGCCTCGTCGAGGACGGGGATCAGCGACAGCTTGCCGCGCTGGTCGATCTCGGCGATCTCGACCTGGACCTTCTGGCCCACGCCGAGCACGTCGTCGACGTTCTCCACGCGCTTGCCGCCGGCCAGCTTGCGGATCTGCGAGATGTGCAGCAGGCCGTCCTTGCCGGGCAGCAGGGAGACGAAGGCGCCGAAGGTGGTCGTCTTCACCACGGTGCCCAGGTACCGCTCGCCGACCTCGGGCATCGTCGGGTTGGCGATGCCGTTGATCGTGGTGCGGGCGGCCTCGGCGGCCGGGCCGTCGGCGGCGCCGATGTAGATGGTGCCGTCGTCCTCGATGGTGATGTCGGCGCCGGTGTCCTCCTGGATCTGGTTGATCATCTTGCCCTTGGGGCCGATGACCTCACCGATCTTGTCCACCGGGATCTTCACCGTGATGATCCGGGGGGCGTTCGGGGACATCTCGTCCGGAACGTCGATGGCCTCGCTCATCACGTCCAGGATGTGCAGCCTGGCGTCCCTGGCCTGCTTGAGCGCGGCGGCCAGCACGGAGGCCGGGATGCCGTCCAGCTTGGTGTCCAGCTGGAGGGCGGTCACGAACTGCTTGGTGCCGGCGACCTTGAAGTCCATGTCGCCGAACGCGTCCTCGGCGCCCAGGATGTCGGTCAGCGTCACGTAGTGCGTCTCGCCCTCGATCTCCTGCGAGATCAGGCCCATGGCGATGCCGGCCACCGGCGCCTTCAGCGGCACACCGGCGTTCAGCAGGGACATGGTGGAGGCGCAGACGGAGCCCATCGAGGTGGAGCCGTTGGAGCCCAGCGCCTCGGAGACCTGCCGGATGGCGTAGGGGAACTCCTCGCGGGTGGGCAGCACCGGCACCAGCGCCCGCTCGGCCAGCGCGCCGTGACCGATCTCGCGGCGCTTGGGCGAACCGACCCGGCCGGTCTCACCGGTGGAGTAGGGCGGGAAGTTGTAGTTGTGCATGTAGCGCTTGCGGGTCACCGGGGAGAGGGTGTCCAGCTGCTGCTCCATGCGCAGCATGTTGAGCGTGGTGACGCCGAGGATCTGCGTCTCGCCGCGCTCGAAGAGGGCCGAGCCGTGCACCCGCGGGATGGCCTCGACCTCGGCCGCCAGGGTGCGGATGTCGGTGACGCCACGGCCGTCGATGCGGACCTTGTCGCGGATCACGCGCTCCCGGACCACCTGCTTGGTCAGCGAGCGGTAGGCGGCGGAGATCTCCTTCTCGCGGCCCTCGAACTGCGACAGCAGCTTCTCCGCGGCGACCGCCTTGAGGCGGTCCAGCTCGGCCTCGCGCTCCTGCTTGCCGGCGATGGTGAGCGCCTGGGCCAGCTCGGCGCGGACCGCGCCGCTGAGCGCCTCGAAGACGTCGTCCTGGTAGTCCAGGAAGATCGGGAACTCGCCGGTGGGCTTGGCGGCCTTGGCGGCGAGGTCCGACTGGGCGCGGCAGAGCACCTTGATGAACGGCTTGGCCGCCTCCAGGCCGGCCGCGACGACCTCCTCGGTCGGCGCCTGGGCGCCGCCCTTGACCAGCTCGATGGTCTTCTCGGTGGCCTCGGCCTCGACCATCATGATGGCCACGTCACCGTCCGCCAGCACCCGGCCGGCGACGACCATGTCGAAGACGGCCTCCTCCAGCTCGGTGTGGGTGGGGAAGGCCACCCACTGGCCGCGGATCAGCGCGACCCGGGTGCCGCCGATCGGGCCGGAGAAGGGCAGCCCGGCCAGCTGGGTCGAGCAGGAGGCGGCGTTGATGGCCACCACGTCGTACAGGTGGTCCGGGTTGAGCGCCATGATCGTCTCGACGATCTGGATCTCGTTCCGCAGGCCCTTCCGGAAGGAGGGGCGCAGCGGGCGGTCGATCAGCCGGCAGGTGAGGATGGCGTCCTCGGAGGGGCGGCCCTCCCGCCGGAAGAAGGAACCGGGGATCTTCCCGGCCGCGTACATCCGCTCCTCGACGTCCACGGTCAGCGGGAAGAAGTCCAGCTGGTCCTTCGGGTGCTTCGAGGCCGTGGTCGCGGAGAGGACCATGGTGTCGTCGTCCAGGTAGGCGACGGCCGAGCCGGCGGCCTGCCGGGCGAGCCGGCCGGTCTCGAAGCGGATGGTGCGGGTGCCGAAGGAGCCGTTGTCGATCACGGCTTCGGCGTAGTGTGTCTCGTTCTCCACCTTGCTGTTTCTCCTCTTCTTCGCGTCCGCCGCCGTAGGCGGACGCGGGTGGGGTGGAGCACCTCCCGACGGGCCGGCCATCGATCGAAGCTCCCGGGACGCCGCCCGGGGGCCACTACCGAGGACCGGCGACGGTGGTGAAGGCGCTCCGCCTGGTCCTTATGGTCCGTATGGGGTGATGTCCGCTGGGCACCAGCCTACAAAGTGGTCGGTGTCCCAGCCTGTTCTCCGCCGCCCCGGGGGCGATCCCCGGATACGGCGAAGGGAGCGGCCCCACATGGGTGACCGCTCCCTCGGGGGCGTCTTACCGCGCGCCCGCCGCGCCACGGCGGATGCCGAGCCGCTCCACCAGGGCCCGGAAGCGCTGGATGTCCTTGCCAGCCAGGTACTGGAGGAGGCGACGGCGCTGGCCGACGAGCAGCAGCAGACCACGGCGCGAGTGGTGGTCGTGCTTGTGCTTCTTCAGGTGCTCGGTGAGGTCGGAGATGCGCCGCGAGAGCAGCGCGACCTGGACCTCGGGGGAGCCGGTGTCGCCTTCCTTGGTGGCGAACTCGGCGATGATCTTCTGCTTCGTGGCGGCGTCGAGAGACGACACACGTACTCCTTGGGGTGGTAGATCGTCAGCCACCGAGTGCCCCTGGTCTGAACCACAGGGGAGCTTCCGGAACTCGGGAGGCGGGGTCCGCTGAGCGCTTCCTCCAGAGATCTCCGGGGGCGCGTACGCAAACGGCCGTTACGCAGGCTACCTCAGGTCGACCCGCATCAGCACATCGGGCAGTCCGGAGCAAGATGATCATACCTACGCGCGGGCGCGGGCGCGAACCGCGCGCGGGCGCCGGCGTGGACGCGCGGGGTGCGCGGGGCGGGCACGCGGCGCCCGCCGGGGCGGCTCGATGGGGCGGCCGGCGAGCGCCCCGACGTGCCCCCGCGGCGGCCGGCAACTGCCGCCCGTCCGAGCCCCGTTGTGGCTCCACACCGGCCCCCTGCGGCCATTCGACGGCGCAGGGCGACGGCTTATGCTGCTGGGGTGACTTCGACACAGCAGGGCACGCGGCAGGGGCTCACGCCCAGACAGGCCCGCCGGTTGCGCATGGGGATCGCGGCGGCCGCGATGGCCGCGATGGCCGTGGTGCTGGTCGTGCGGCTCGGCGACGGTTCCTCGCTCCAGTCCGTCGGACTCTACGGCGCGGCCTTCGTCCTGTCCGGTGCCGTGATCGAGATGAGTCGCCGGGGACGGACCAGGCTGGGCATGGCGGTGCTGCTGGCCGGCTTCGTGCTGGTGCTGGGGGCCGACTGGTACCTGCCGGGCGTGTAGCCCGGGCGACGGCGGTCGACGGCCGGGTGCGGTGACAGTGCGCCGCGTTACGATCACCTAGCGGTTGGTGTCCGGCCGGCCGTCTGTCTCTCGTCGGGACGCCTGATCAGTGGGGAGCTGGGCTATGGCCACGACCGAAACACCGGAAGAGATCGCCGCCCGCAAGGAGCGCGAGAAGAACGAGCTGTACGCGTTGGACATCTCCGGGGTGGAGTGGCTCAGCGCGCCGGGCGGCCCGGAGGACGAGCGGGTGGAGATCGCCTACCTCCCGGGCGGTGGGGTCGGGATGCGCAACTCCAAGGAGCCGGAGACGGTGCTCCGCTTCACCGCCGCCGAGTGGGAGGCGTTCGTCCTGGGCGCCAGGGACGGCGAGTTCGACATCGACTGACGCCCGGGGCCGGTCAGCGGCGCCGACAGGTGTAGGTACCGAAGAGCCGCCCCGCGTAGTGGGCGTCCACGATCTCGAAGCCGGCGGCCTCCAGCATCGGTTCCAACAGCCAGCGGTAGGTGCTGTGTTCGGTGCGGATGTGCTCGGCGTAGTCCTCGGCGGTGTAGCCGACCGCCGGGTCCCGGCCGGCGCCGGCCAGCCAGCCGGCGAAGACCTCCGCCGCCTCGCCCGGGACGAAGTCGTAGACGAGGTCCCGCAGCCGCAGCACGCCGCCGGGGCGCAGCAGGGCGGCGGCGCGCTCCAGCGCGACGGCCTTCCAGAAGTCCGGCAGTTGGTGCAGCGCGTGCCGGGTGTGCACGGCGTCCACCGGCCCGCCCCGGTGCTGGTAGCTGAGGAAGCCGCCGCGCACACAGTCGAGGTTGGTCAGGCCGCGCTCGGCGATCCGCCGCTCGACCACCGCCACCATGGCCGGCGAGACGTCGACGGCGATCACCCGGGCGAAGACCCCGGCGGCGGCGAGGGCGAAGCGGCCGGTGCCGGCGCCCAGGTCGAGCACGGTCCCCGTCTCCGGCACGCCCTGGGCCCGCAGCGCGGCGAGGTCGTCGGCCGGGTCGGGGAAGCCCTGCTTCCGGTCGAAGTTGGCGACGAACTCCGCGTCGAGGTGCTCCGGCCCGGCGTGGGCCAGTTCATCGATCATCCATGGGGTCGACATGCCCCCGACTGTGCCAGGGCGGACGGCTGTGGCGCGCGGGGTTTCCGGCGGCGGGGCGCCGGCTCCCACCCCGTGGGCCACGGGGATCAGGGGAGGACTAGGGGAGTTGGATCGGGGCGATTAGGGTGAGGGTGGACGCGGCAGGAGACGCGTAGACATCGCCCCGCACCGGTGCCCGGCGGAACCGCTTGGGATACCCGGCCCGTCCTTGCGCACAGCGGCCCCGTGCGGAGCGGAGCAGAGCAGCAAGACCAGCAGCGGGAGGCGTCGTGAACAGCGATCGGGACCAGGTTCGCACCACCGGGGGGTCAACCTCCGGTGCCGAACAGCCCGATGACGAACTCCTTGAGGAGGAGTCCGAGCACACCGGGCAGTTCACCATCGACTACACCCCGCCTGCCTGGTACGCGGGCGGCGGGGCCGCCCAGCCGGGCGACCGGGAGCGGGGCACCGCGGACGGCGGCGACGCCGCTTCGAGCGAGCCGCCCGCGCCGGCCGCGCCCGCCTTCCCCGGCCCGCCGCCGACGCCGCGCCCCGCGCCTCCGTTCCCCGACCCCACGGCCGGCCGCGCCGGTTCCCCCGGTTCGGCTGGTGCTCCCGGCCCCTCCGGGCCAGCCGGTTCGGGCGGTTCGGGCGCTGTGTCCGACGCGCCGCTGGCCCGGGAGTCAGCGGCGGAGGACGACGAGGACGCCGTGGACTCCAGTGCGGGTGAGCTGGTGAGCGGTGCCACCATGCAGATCTCGGCCGCCGCCATCCGCAAGGCGCTGGGTGACCAGGCGCCGACCCCGACCCCCGCCGAGGGTGCCGCACCGCCTCCCGGGCCCACCCCCGCCAGCCCGCCCCCCGAGACGACACCGCCGCCCGCACCGGCCGGCATCACCCCGCCGCCGCTGCCCGAGCCGCCGGCCGCGACCGCGCCACGGCCGGCCGGTCCGCCGGCCGGCGGACTGCCCGGCGGACTGCCGCCGCTGCCGCCGGACTTCCAGCTCAAGCCGCCGACGCCCAGCTCGCCGCCCCCGCCACCGCCCGTGGCGGGCGGCGGCGGGCCGGCCGGGGCCGCCGGTGGAGTGTCCGAGCCACCTGAGATCGAGGTGGAATTCACCAAGCCTCCGGAGGAGCCCCCGTTGAACGCCGGGAAGTCGCCCGAGGACCCTGGCCCCAGCTCGCCGCCCCAGGGCCTGCCGGTGCCACCGCCGAAGCCGGCCGACGCGGACGAGCGGCCCGACCCGTTCACCGGTCGGCCCGGCCCCTCCCCCGACGCAGCCCCGTGGGGCGCGCCGCCGAAGCCCGCCGCTGAGCGGCGGGGTGGTCCCGCCGCCCCGCCACCCAGCCCGGCCGATGCCTGGCCCACTCCGCCCGACCCCACGTCGGGCGGCCTGGTCGCGCAGCCGCCGACGGCGGTCGGCAGCTGGCCGGCGCTGACCCAGGCCGGCGCCGCGCCGGAGAAGGAGCCCGAGCCGGAGGCGCCGCCAGCCGGCCCGCCGGCGCCCTGGGGCGCCCCGCCGGTGGCCAACCAGCCGGCCCCGCCCGGCCCCTGGGGCGCGCCACCCGGGCCGGCCGCCCAGACCCCGCAGACCCCGCAGGCCGAGGAGGGGCCGGCCGCGCCCGGTCCGCCGGCCCCCGGCCCCACGCCGTGGGGCGCGCCGCCGCCCGCGGCCGGCGCCGGCCAGCCGCCGCACCCGGCGGCGCCCCACCAGCCGTCGCCCGGGGTCGCGCCGCAGCTCGGCTTCCCCGGCCCGACCGGGCAGCCGGGCCCGCCGGCGCTGCCGCAGGCCGGGACGCCCGGACAGCCGGCCGGCCAGCCGGGTCAGCCCGCGCTGCCCCAGGGCCAGGGCGCCGAGCAGCAGCGGGCCTACCCGGCCCAGTTCGCGCTCGGCCAGGGCCAGCAGGCGCCGGCGCCGGAGGCGCAGCCCGCCAGCCCGTTCCCGGGCCAGCCTGGTGGGCCGGGCCAGCCAGGGCCGCCGGATCAGCAGGCGCAGCCGGGCCAGTTCCCGGGGCAGTTCCCCGGCCAGCCGGGTCAGCCCGGGCAGCCCGGCCCGTTCGGGGCGCAGGGCGCCCCGGTGGGTCAGCCCTACGCCGGCCCCGGCGGCGAGCCGCCCTACCCGAACCAGGTGCAGCCCGGCGCGCTCGGGTACACGGCGTCCGTCGAGCTGTCCTCCGAGCGGCTGATCCAGAACAAGCGTGCCAACAAGCAGCGTTCGCAGCCGGCGAGCCGCCCGGGATCGCGGTTCCGGCTGGGGGGCAAGGCCGCCGAGGCGGAGCGGCTGCGCAAGCTGCAGATCATCCGCACGCCGGTGCTCTCCTGCTACCGCATCGCGGTGATCAGCCTCAAGGGCGGCGTCGGCAAGACCACGACGACGACGGCGCTCGGCGCGACCCTGGCCAGCGAGCGGCAGGACAAGGTCATCGCCATCGACGCCAACCCGGACGCCGGCACCCTGGGCCGGCGGGTGCGGCGCGAGACCGGCGCGACCATCCGGGACCTCGTGGGCGCCATCCCGCACCTCAACAACTACATGGACATCCGCCGGTTCACCTCGCAGGCGCCCTCCGGTCTCGAGATCCTCGCCAACGACGTGGATCCGGCGGTCTCCACGACCTTCAACGACGAGGACTACCGCCGGGTCATCGACGTGCTCGGGCAGCAGTACCCGGTGATCCTCACCGACTCGGGCACCGGCCTGCTCTACAGCGCGATGCGCGGGGTGCTCGACCTGGCGCACCAGCTGATCATCGTCTCCACGCCCTCGGTCGACGGAGCCAGCAGCGCCAGCACCACGCTGGACTGGCTGGCCGCGCACGGCTACGGGGACCTGGTGCGGCGCAGCATCACGGTGATCTCCGGGGTCCGGGAGACCGGCCGGATGGTCAAAGTCGAGGACATCGTGGCGCACTTCCAGACCCGCTGCCGCGGCGTCGTGGTCGCCCCCTTCGACGAGCACCTGGCCGCCGGCGCCGAGCTGGATCTGGACCTGATGCGGCCCAAGACCCGGCAGGCCTACTTCGACCTGGCCGCGCTGATCGCCGAGGACTTCGCCCGGATGCAGCAGGAGCAGGGGCTGTGGACGCCGGACGGCGGGATGCCGCCGCAGGTGGCGCCGCCGCTGCCGGGCCAGCACCAGCAGCCGCCGGGGTACGGCTACCCGCAGCAGCAGGCCGCGCAGCCCGGCTACGGCTACCCCCAGCAGCAGGCGCCGCAGCCCGGCTACGGCTTCCCGCACCAGCCGCCGCCCCCGCAACAGCAACAACAGCAGCAACCGCCGCCGCCGCAGCCGGGTGGCCCCGGGGGCTACCCGGGGGCGCCCCAGCAGCCCGGCGCCTGGCGGCCGCCGCAGCCGCCGCCGGCCTGAGGCCCGCCCCGCGGGGGCCGGGCCGGCCGGCTCAGCCCTCGCGGGTCAGCTCCCGCACCCGCTCGATGTCGAGGTGGATCTGGTCCAGGAAGCCCTGGAGGGAGTCGAAGGACTCCTGGCCGCGCACGAAGGCGCCGAACTCCACGGCCACCCAGTCCCCGTAGAGGTCCAGGTCGGTGCGGTCCAGGGCGTACGCCTCCACGGTCCGCGCGGTGCCGTTGAAGTGCGGGTTGGTGCCGACCGAGACCGCCGCCGGCAGCCGCTCGCCGGCGGCCAGCAGCCAGCCGGCGTAGACACCGTCGGCCGGCACCGCCGAGTGCGGCACCAGGTCCAGGTTGGCGGTGGGGATGCCCAGGTCACGGCCGCGCCGGGCGCCGTGCACCACGGTGCCCTCCACCCGGTGCGGGCGGCCGAGCACCTCGGCGGCGCCGGTCACGTCGCCCTCCTGGATCAGCCGCCTGGCCAGCGAGGAGGAGAACGGCTCGCCGCCGCCCGCCGCGCCGCTGGCGATCAGGTCGACCACCCGCACCCCGAAGTCGTAGGTCTCGCCCAGCTCGGCCAGCGTGGCCACGGTGCCGGCGGCCCGGTGCCCGAAGCGGAAGTTCGGGCCCTCCACGACCAGCGCCGCGCGCAGCCGCTCCACCAGCACCTTCACCACGAACTCGGCGGGCGACAGCCGGGAGAACTCCTTGGTGAACGGCAGCACCAGCAGCGCGTCCACGCCCAGCTCGGCCATCAGCTCGGCCCGCCGGTGGTGCGGCGCGAGGAGCGGCGGGTGCGAGCCCGGGCGGGTGACCTCCTTGGGGTGCGGATCGAAGGTGACCACCACGGTGGGGAGCCCCAACTCCCGGGCGGCCGCGACCGCCTGCCCGATGATCAGCTGGTGTCCCCGGTGCACACCATCGTAGGAACCGATGGTGACGACGCTGCGCCCCCAGTCCCCGGGGACGTCCGCCATGTCACGCCAGCGCTGCACCGTTCTCGCTCCTCGCCGCATCAGGGGTGTCCTGCCGGTCCAAGGTACCCGGCGCCACTCTTACGGGGGACGTCCGCCTCACCTCAGCCGGGCGGCGGCGGGGGCCGGCCGGCGGCGGACCGGCTCAGACGAAGACGGCCAGGCTCCTGCTGCGCTCGCCGGCGGCCTCCACCAGGGCGATCAGCCGCTGGTCCGGGTCGAAGACCGCGACCGGCCCGGCCGGCAGCTCCGGGGTCTCGATCCGCGCCCCGTTGCCGAGCAGGGTGGCCTGCCGGCTGTCCACGTCCCAGCGGGGGAACGTCGCGGCGGCCGCGTCCGCCAGGGACAACGGCGCCAGCTCGGCGCGGAGTTGGTCCAGGGTGCGGGCGGCCGACACCTCGTGCGGGCCGACCCGGGTGCGGCGCAGCGCGGTCAGGTGGCCGCCGACGCCCAGCGCGGCGCCCAGATCCCGGGCGAGCGCCCGGACGTAGGTACCGGACGAGCAGACCACCCGGGCCGACAGGTCGGTGACCCGGGTCCCGTCGGGCAGGGTCAACTCGCGCGGCTCCCCCACCTCGAAGGCGTGCACGGTGACCGGCCGGGGCGGCAGGACGACCTCCTCGCCGTCCCGCATCCGCTGGTAGGAGCGCTTGCCGTCGACCTTGATCGCGCTGACCTTGGACGGCACCTGGAGCACCGCGCCGGTCAGCCGGGCGACCTCGGCCTCGATCGCGTCCGCGGCGAGCCCGGCGGCGCCGGGCGCCTCGGTCAGCTCCCCCTCGGCGTCGTCGGTGACGGTGTTCTGCCCCAGCCTGATGGTGGCCTGGTACTCCTTGTCGGTGAGCGCCAGGTGGCCCAGCAGCCGGGTGGCCCGGCCGAGGCCGAGCAGCAGCACGCCGGTGGCCATCGGGTCCAGCGTGCCGGCGTGCCCCACCCGGCGGGTGCGGGCGATGCCGCGCACCACGGCGACCACGTCGTGTGAGGTGTGTCCGGCGGGCTTGTCGACCACGACCAGCCCGTCCGGACCCCCCGTCGTCCTGCGACGGCTCATCGGCTCGGTCAGTCCTCGTCCGCGCGGCGGTCCTGCGCGGCCGGCGGCCCGTCGGGCGCCTCGTCCTCGTCCTCGCTCTCGGCCTCGTCCCGGTTGGGCTCCCGGTAGGGGTCGGCGCCGGCCGCGTAGCTGGCGCCGGCCGACTCCTGGCGGAGCCGCTCGTCGCGCTCCCGGGTCTGGTCGAAGAGGCTGTCGAGGTTGCGCGCGGTCTCCGGGAGCGCGTCGGGGACGAAGGTGAGGCTGGGGGTGTGCTTCACCCCGGCGGCTGCGCCCACGGCGGACCGCAGGATGCCCTTGGCGCTGCGCAGCCCGGCCGCCACCTCCTCCCGGTCGGCGTCGTCGCCGTAGACCGTGTAGAAGACGGTCGCCTCCCGCAGGTCCCCGGTGACCCGGGTGTCCGTGATGGTGACCCGGGTGCCGAGGCGCGGGTCCTTGATGTCCCGGTGCAGCTTCTCGGCCACCACCTCCCGGATGAGGTCGGCCAGTCGCTTCGCCCGTGCCTTGTCCGCCACGGTCCTTCTCCTCGCTCTTTCTTCACTGTCAAGCGGCGGCCAACCCGGCCGCTACTCGTCGTCCTCACCGTGGTAGCGCCGCCGTACCGACAGCAGGTCCACCTCGGGGCGGGCGGCCACCAGCCGCTCGCACTCGTCCAGCAGGCCGGCCAGGTGTCCGGCGTCGCCGGAGACCGCGGCCAGCCCGAGAGTCGCCCGGCGATGCAGGTCCTGGTCGCCGACCTCGGCGACGCTCACCCGGAATCTCTTGTGCAACTCGGCCAGGATCGGCCGTATCACGGCACGTTTCTGCTTGAGCGAATGGACGTCGCCCAGCAACAGGTCAAAGGACAGTGTCCCGGTATACATGCCGAAGATCGTAACGGGCAGGGCCGGGACGGCTCGACGCGATAAACGCCCGTCGAGTCGTCCCGGCCCCAGCGGTCAGGCGCGCGGCTTCTCGCGCATCTCGTAGGTGGCGATGACGTCGTCGATCTTGATGTCGTTGAAGTTCCCGAGGTTGATACCGCCCTCGAAGCCTTCCCTGATCTCGGTCACGTCGTCCTTGAAGCGGCGCAGGCCCTCGATGGTGAGGTTCTCCGCGATGACCTTGCCGTCGCGCACCAGGCGGGCCTTGGTGTTCCGCCGCACCTCGCCGGAGCGGATGAGGACACCCGCGATGTTGCCCAGCTTGGAGGAGCGGAAGACCTCGCGGATCTCGGCGGTGCCGAGCTCCACCTCCTCGTACTCCGGCTTGAGGAGACCCTTCAGGGCCGCCTCGATCTCCTCGATCGCCTGGTAGATGACCGAGTAGTACCGGACGTCCACGCCCTCGCGCTCGGCGGCCTGGGTGGCCCGCCCCTCGGCGCGGACGTTGAAGCCGATGACGATCGCGTCCGAACCGGCCGCCAGGTCGATGTCGGTCTCGGTGACCGCGCCGACGCCCCGGTGTAGCACCCGCAGGTCGACCCCCTCGCCGACGTCGAGCTGGAGCAGCGAGGCCTCCAGGGCCTCGACCGAACCGGACGCGTCGCCCTTGATGATGAGGTTGAGCTGCTGGACCTCGCCGGCCGCCAGCACCTTGTCCAGGTCCTCCAGGGAGACCCGGCGGGTGCGCTTGGCGAACGCCGCGTTCCGCTCCCTGGCGGCCCGCTTCTCGGCGATCTGCCGCGCGGTCCGGTCCTCGCCGACCACCAGGAAGTTGTCCCCGGCGCCCGGCACGTTGGTCAGACCCTGGACCAGCACCGGCGTCGCCGGACCGGCCTCCTGGACGTTCCGCCCGGCGTCGTCGAGCATCGCCCGGACGCGGCCGTGCGCGTCGCCGGCGACCATGGTGTCGCCGACCCGCAGCGTGCCGCGCTGCACCAGGACGGTGGCCACGGCGCCCCGGCCCCGGTCGAGGTGCGCCTCGATCGCGATGCCCTGGGCGGCCTGGCGGGGGTTGGCCCGCAGGTCGAGGGTGGCGTCGGCGGTGAGGATCACCGCTTCGAGCAGGCCCTCGATGTTGGTGCCCTGCTTGGCGGAGATGTCGACGAACATCGTGTCGCCGCCGTACTCCTCGGCCACCAGACCGAACTCGGTCAGCTGGCCGCGCACCTTCGCCGGGTCGGCGCCCTCGACGTCGATCTTGTTGACCGCGACCACGATCGGCACGTCCGCGGCCTTGGCGTGGTTGAGCGCCTCGACCGTCTGCGGCATCACGCCGTCGTTGGCCGCCACCACGAGGATGGCGATGTCGGTGGACTTGGCACCGCGGGCCCGCATGGCGGTGAACGCCTCGTGACCCGGGGTGTCGATGAAGGTGATCCGCCGGTCGTCGCCGTTGACCTCGGTCGAGACCTGGTAGGCACCGATGTGCTGGGTGATGCCGCCGGCCTCGCCCTCGATGACGTTGGTCTTGCGGATCGCGTCCAGCAGGCGGGTCTTACCGTGGTCGACGTGGCCCATGACGGTGACCACCGGAGGCCGGGAGACGAGCGCCTCGTCGCCGCCCTCGTCCTCGCCGAACTCGATGTCGAAGGACTCCAGCAGCTCGCGGTCCTCCTCCTCCGGGCTGACGATCTGAACCGTGTAGTTCATCTCGTCGCCCAGCAGCTGGAGGGTCGCGTCGGAGACCGACTGCGTCGCCGTGACCATCTCGCCCAGGTTGAACAGCACCTGGACCAGGGAGGCCGGGTTGGCGTTGATCTTCTCGGCGAAGTCCGTCAGCGAGGCGCCACGGGAGAGGCGGATCGCCTCGCCCTTGCCGCGCGGCAGCATCACGCCACCGATCGACGGGGCCTGCATGGCCTCGTACTCCTGGCGCCGCTGCCGCTTCGACTTGCGGCCACGCCGGGCCGGGCCGCCGGGGCGACCGAAGGCGCCCTGCGTGCCACCGCGGCCACCGGGGCCGCCGGGACGGCCGCCGAAGCCGCCACCCGGACGGCCGGCGAAGCCGCCGCCGCCACCGCCGGGACGGGTCCCGGTGCCGGGACGGCCACCGCCGCCGCCACCACCGAAGCCACCGCCACCGCCGGGACGACCGCCGCCGCCACCGGGACGGCCGGCGAAGCCACCGCCGCCGGGACGGCCACCGCCGCCACCGGGACGACCGCCGGGGCCGCCCGGGCCGCCGGGACGCCCGCCGGCCGAGGGCCGCTGCGGCATCATGCCCGGGTTGGGGCGGTTACCGCCGGGGCCGGGACGCGGGCCCGGGCCCTGCGGCCGAGGCATGTTGCCCGGCGTGGCGCGACCGCCACCAGGAGCCTGCGGGCGCGGCCCGCCCTGGGCCTGGCCGCCGCCGGGACGCGGCCCTGGGCCCTGCGCCGGGCCCGGGCGCGGCCCGGGACGCGGCGCCTGCTGCGGGCGCGCCATACCGGTGGAACCACCGGTGGAGAAGGGGTTGTTGCCCGGCCGGGGGCCGGCGGGGCGACCGCCCGGCTTGGCACCGCCGCCACCCGGCTTGCCGCCACCGGGCTTCTGCTGGGTGCTCGGCTTGGGCGCCGGGCGCACGCCCGGCTTGGGGCCCTGCTGGGCGGGGCGCGGCGCGGGCCGCGACGCCTCGCCCTGCGGGGCGGTGAACTCGGGGGTGGCCGGCGCGCTCGGGGCGGCCGGCGCGGCGGGCGCCGGGGGCGGCGCCTGCGGGGCCGGCGCGGCCGGACCCGGCTTGGGGCCGGGGCGGGGGCCGCCCGGCTTCGGGGCGGAACCCGCGGGCCGGGGCGCGCCCGGCTTCGGGGCCGCGCCACCCGGTCGCGGCGCGCCCGGCTTGGGGGCGGGGCCCCCGGGGCGCGGGGCGCCCGGCTTGGCGGACTTGCGGCCGCCGCCCGCACTCAACGCGTCAGTCAGTTTGCGTACAACCGGCGCCTCGATCGTCGAGGACGCCGAACGGACGAACTCACCCAGCTCCTGGAGTTTGGCCATGACGACCTTGCTCTCAACTCCAAGCTCCTTGGCGAGCTCGTATACCCGGACCTTAGCCACTTCGCTCCTTATACGGTCCGGGGGTCGGTCGTCCGCCGGACCTTCGCTACTTCACGGGCGTACTCATCGCGTACTCATCGAGTGCTCATCGCAATCTCGACCTACTTCCAACTCGCGAGGTACCTACCGTGCGGACCATCCGCACGACGCTTCTTACGGTGCCGCCTGGTCGAGCGCCACGCGCAGTCCGTCGGCATCGGGCGTCACCTGGGCCCGAAAGGCCCGGGGGAACGCCCGGCGACGAACCGCTTGCTCAAGACAGGTCGGCGTGGGGTGCAGGTACGCACCCCGACCGGGCAGCGTACCGCGAAGATCAGGGACACAGCGACCCCCGATCACCACCACACGCAACAGCCCGTCCCGGGCGGAACGCTGCCGGCACCCGATACAGGTGCGCTCAGGGCAGGCTCGTGCATGGCTCCGGCCAGACACTGCCGATTCTACCTCCCCTCGCACCGGCCCAACGAACGGGCCGGGCGCCTCGCTCTCCGCAACGCCGCGGGGCCGCCCGTTCTTCCCGGCGGCCGGCCCGCGGCCGTCTCCCGACCCACCGGCCGGGCTACTCCCCCGGCTGGGTGTCCGGGCGGATGTCGATCCGCCACCCGGTCAGCCGCGCGGCGAGCCGGGCGTTCTGCCCTTCCTTG
Organism: Streptomyces chisholmiae; assembly: GCF_031845445.1. NCBI lineage: Bacteria > Bacillati > Actinomycetota > Actinomycetes > Kitasatosporales > Streptomycetaceae > Streptomyces > Streptomyces chisholmiae. The sequence goes on from NZ_JAVREO010000016.1 coordinate 22,273, forward strand.
CCGATGGCCAGGGAGAGCTGGTAGTCGGGCACCGTGACCCGGGCCGACCTGGCCAGCTCGTCCACCACCTCGACCTTGTTGACCCGGGCCGGGGAGAGCGCGTTGGCGACCAGCTGGGCCGGGTCGTCCGACCAGTCCACGATGTCGATCTTCTCGCCGTGCAGCTCGGCCATCACGGCCCGCACCCGGCCGCCCATCGGGCCGATGCAGGCGCCCTTGGCGTTCAGCCCGGACCGCGTCGAGCGGACCGCGATCTTGGTGCGGTGGCCGGCCTCCCGGGCGATGGCCGAGATCTCGACCGAGCCGTCGGCGATCTCCGGGACCTCCAGCTCGAAGAGCTTGCGGACCAGGTTGGGGTGGGTCCTGGAGAGCGTGACGGAGGGCCCGCGAGCCCCCTTGACGACCCGCACCACATAGCAGCGCAACCGCGCGCCGTGGCTGTAGTCCTCCCCCGGCACCTGCTCCTGCGGCGGCAGGATGGCCTCCAGCCGGCCGATGTCCACCAGCACGCTCTTCGGGTCCCGGCCCTGCTGCACCACGCCGGCGACCACGTCGCCCTCGCGGCCGGCGTACTCGCCGAAGGTGACGTCCTCCTCGGCGTCCCGCAGCCGCTGCAGGATGACCTGCTTGGCCGTGGTGGCGGCGATCCGGCCGAAGCCCTGGGGGGTGTCGTCGAACTCCCTGGGCTCGGCGCCCTCCTCGGCGTCCGTCAGGTCCTCCGGGTCCTCCTTGGCCCAGACCGTCACATGGCCGGTCTTGCGGTCCAGCACGACCCGGGCCGAGCGGCGGGAGCCCTCGGTGCGGTGGTAGGCGATCAGCAGCGCCGACTCGATCGCCTCGACCAGCAGGTCGAGGGAGATCTCCTTCTCTCGGACCAGCCCTCGCAGGGCACTCATGTCGATGTCCACGGCCTACGCCTCCTTCAGGCTCTCGTCGCCGGACGGCTGCCGCTCGGCCCTGCGGTTGAACTCCAACTCGACCCGCGCCTTCGCGATGTCGGTGAAGGCGAACCGGCGGGCGGTGGCCTTGCGGCCCTTCTCGCCCGGCACCTCGACGTCCACGCCGTCCTCGTCGACCGCGGTCAGCCGCGCGACGAGGTCGGCGCCCTGGTGCGGGCGCAGCCACAACAGCCGGCCGACGGAGCGGCGGAAGTGCCGCGGCTCGGTCAGCGGGCGCTCGGCGCCCGGGGAGGTGACCTCGAGGACGTAGGCGGGGGCGCCCATGATCTCGGTGCCGTCCAGCGCCTCCGAGATCTCCCGGCTCAGCTCCGCGCACGCGTCCAGGCCCACGCCCTCGTCCGTGTCCACCACGACCTGGAGGACCCGGCGCCGGCCAGCCGTGGTGATCTTCACTTCCTCAAGATCCATCTCGTGCTGGGTGGCCAGCGGCTGGACCAACTCCCGCAGCCTGTCGATCTGGGTGCTCATCCGGGTGACTCCTCGGCCGCGTCTGCTGTTGTCGAAACGGCGCTAGGTTGCTGTCTCGTGACGCCAGCCTATCGTCTGCCGCGTGCTTCGCCGACCGCCCTGGCCTGCGGGCTGGCGCGCCGGGAGGCGGGGTGGCACCGGCTCGGCGGGCGCGCCCGGGTACGCTCACGGGGCGGTGATCTTCCCGGCTCGCACCGGGAGCGCCGGCCGCCCCAACAAAGCGCTCCGACACGGAAACTGCGGGGAACCATGCCCATCGGCCTGCCCAGACGTTCGCTCCTGTCCGCCGGTGTCGCGGCCCCGCTGGTCGCGCTGTTGGCCGGCTGCTCGGCCGAGGCCGGCGTCCGGGCCGGTTCGCGCGGGGTCTCCGCGGTGAGTGTGCAGGGGTTGCGGCGGCGCACCGCCAGGGACAGCGCCGCGCTGCTGGCCAGGTACGAGGCGACCGAGGCGGCGCACCCCGCGCTGGGCGAGGCGCTGACGCCGTTCCGGGAGACCGTGGCGGCGCACCTGCGGGCGCTCGGCGACGACGCGTCGAGCGCGCCCGCCGGGCGGGTGCCCGAGGTGCCGGCCGAGCCGGCGGACGCGGTGGGCGCGCTGGTCGAGGCGGAGCGGCGGACGGCCGACCGCCGGCTGGCGGCGCTGGCCGACTCGCCACCCGAACTGGCCCGGCTGCTGGCCTCGTTGGCGGCGGCCGGGGCGGCGCAGGCGCAGCTGCTGGCGGAGGTGCGGGCATGAGGCGGCGGGAGACGGCGCCGGCGCTGGACGCGACGCAGGCGGCGCTGGCCGCCGAGCACGCGGCGGTCTACGGCTACGGCCTGGTCGGCGCCCTGCTGGCCGACGAGGAGCGGGGCGCCTGGGCCCGGGAGGCGTACGACGCGCACCGCGGGCACCGGGACACGCTCCAGGTGGCGGTGCGGGAGCTGGGGGCCAGCCCGGTCGCCTCGGCCGCCGGGTACGCGCTGCCCTTCGAGGTGGTCGACCAGGCCGGCGCGGTGCGGCTGGCGGCCGAGCTGGAGAGCCGGCTGGCCGGGGCCTACGCGGATCTGGTGCTGGCCGCCGAGGGGAACGCGCGGGCCGAGGCGGCCAGGGCGCTGCGGGACGCGACGGTGCGCGCGGCCCGCTGGTCGGGCCGGGTGGAGCCGTTCCCGGGGCTGGCCGAGTACGGCGAGGAGAGCGAGGGGGATGACTGAGCTGATGGAGTCGGCACGAGGTCTGGTGCCGCCGCGGCGGCTGGTCGAGGCGCAGCCGGCGACCGCCGCCGGGTGGCTGGCCGAGCTGCCGGCGCGGGCGGAGCGGCTGCTGGCGCGGTTCGGGCTGACGCTGGAGCGGCTGGTCGAGCCGGGCGGGCGGGCCAGCGTGGCGCTGCTGGTGCGGCGGGCGGACGGCGAGCGCGCCACGTTGAAGCTGCTCGCGCCCGGCGAACCGGAGCCGGCGGCCCTGGAGTTGGCGGCGCTGCGGCGCTGGGACGGGCTGGGCGCGGTGCGGGTGCTGGACGCGGCGCCTGAGGAGGGCGCGCTGTTGCTGGAGCGGCTGCACGGGGAGACCTCGCTGCGCTCGCTGCCGGACGCCAAGGCGACCCTGGAGGCGCTCTCCACGCTGCGCCGGCTGTGGGTGGCGCCGGGGGCGGGGCACCCGTTCCCCTCGGTGGCCGAGCGGACGGCCGCCGGTCTCGGCGCGCTGCGGGCGACGGCGGACGGCGAGGCGGGGCCGCTGGTGGCGCGGGCGCTGGAGGTGCGGGCCGAGTTGCTGGCCGCGCCGCCCGAGGAGGTGCTGCTGCACGGGGACTTCCGGCAGGGCGCGGTGCTGGCCGCGGACGCCGAGCGGGCGCCCTGGCTGGCGGTGGGCCCCGAACCGGTGGTCGGGGAGCGGGCGTTCGACCTGGCCCGGCTGGTGCGGGACCGGCTGCACGACCTGATGGCCTCGCCGGGGGCGCCGGCCATCGCCAGGCGCCGGGTGACCCGGCTGGCCGGGACGGTGGAGGCCGACCCGGAGCGGCTGCGTGGCTGGGCGCTCTACCGGGGGGTGGCCTCGGGGGTGCGGCAGCTGGCGGTGGGGCGCCGGGCGGACGGCGAGGCGTTGTTGGAGTTCGCCAGCTGGATGTAGCGCCGGCTCAGGGCCGCAGCAGCGGCAGGGGGGCGCCCATCACGGCGTAGGGGCGGGGCGCGGCGGGGAAGACCACCCGGCGGGCCAGGTCCTGGTAGCCGAGCTGGTGGTAGAGGGCGCGGGCCGGGGAGTCGGTGTCGATGGCCGACAGGATCGAGCGGGGCTCGCTGACCTGGTCGGTGATGGTGGTGATCAGCCGCCTGCCTATGCCCCGGTGCTGGTGGGCGGGGAGCACGTGCAGCTCGGTGATGGTGAAGGAGCCGTCCAGCCAGGACTCGTTGCCGGTGCGGCGGAGGTAGGGCTCCACCACGGACGACCACCACTGGCCGCGGTCGTTGGGCTGGCCGTAGACGAAGCCGACCAGCTCGCCGGTGGCGGGGAGGGTGGCGCCCAGGGCGCGGGCGCCCGGGGTGGCCAGATGGCGCAGCACGATGTGGCGGCGGACGTTCACCTCCTCCGGGCTGAGTCCGAACGCCTCGGTCTGGACGGCCAGCGCCTCGTCCACGCGCGCGGCGAGGTCGAGGGGGCCGACGTGCACGTCCTGGGTCTCCGTGCCGGCCTCACCGGGAGAAGGGGTCATGCCCGGAGGCTAACGCGCCGCGCCGGCGACGTCGCGCCCGGGCACCGGGGTCGGACGGCTCGGGGCGGCGCCGCGGCGGGGCGGGCGGGGCCGGGCGTCGGAATCAGAAGAGGACGCTCATCAGGGCGCCGCTCTCGGTGAAGCCGAGCCGCCGGTAGACGGCGAGCGCCGGGGTGTTGAAGTCGTTGGCGTAGAGGCTGACCAGGGGGGCGGTCTCGCCGATGGCGTGCCGCAGCACGGTGGCCAGGCCCCGGGTGGCGAGGCCCTCGCCCCGCCGGTCGGGGGCCGTCCAGACGCCCTGGAGCTGGCAGGTCTGGGGGGTGACGGCGCCGATCTCCGCCTTGAAGACCACCCGGCCGTCCTCCACCCGGGCGAAGCAGCGGCCGGCCCCGACGATCTCGGCGACCCGGGCCTGGTAGGTCAGCCCGCCGTCGTCGGCGTCCAGCGGGGAGATGCCGACCTCCTCGGTGAACATGTCGACCGCGGCGGGCAACACCAGCTCCATCTCGTCGCGGCGCATCCGGCGCACCAGGGGGTCGGGGGTGATGTCGGCCGGCGGGGTGTCGACCACCAGCAGGGGCTGGCGGCGGCGCAGTTCCCTGGCCGGGCCCCAGTGCGGCTCCAGCAGGCTCCACAGCCGGGCGGTCGGGGCGACCGGGCCGACGATGGACGAGCAGCGCCGGCCCTGACCGCGGGCGCGGGCGGCGAAGGCGGTGACGGCCTCGTCGTCGGCCTGGATGGGCACCAGGTTGGCGCCCGCGTAGCAGAGCGCGGCCAGCCGGCTGTCCCGGTAGTGGCCCCACATCTCGCCGCCCAGGTAGGGCGGTTCGAGGCGGGAGTCGAGGACCCGGGCGGTGACGAAGGCGTTGGCCACCGGGTCCTCGTTGAGCACGGCCAGCGCCTGGCCCAGCTCGGCGGGGCCGAGGAGGCGGACGGAAGGGGTGGTCAACACGGGGACGCCTCGCGGTCGCGGTGACGATGGTGCCCGCACTGTACCCCGGTCGCCAGCCGGGCACCCAGGGGTGCCCGGCGGCGGATCCGGCTCAGCTGACGGCCACCTGGGGCTCGCCCGAGGCGACGCCGTCGCGCTCCATCTGCTCGGCGATCTTCATCGCCTCCTCGATCAGGGTCTCGACGATCTTCGACTCCGGGACGGTCTTGATGACCTCGCCCTTGACGAAGATCTGGCCCTTGCCGTTGCCGGAGGCGACCCCGAGGTCGGCCTCGCGGGCCTCCCCCGGGCCGTTGACGACGCAGCCCATCACGGCGACCCGGAGCGGCACCTCCATGCCGGTCAGGCCCGCGGTGACCTCCTCGGCCAGCTTGTAGACGTCCACCTGGGCCCGGCCGCAGGACGGGCAGGAGACGATCTCCAGGCCGCGCTGGCGGAGGTTGAGGGACTCCAGGATCTGGCAGCCGACCTTGACCTCCTCGACCGGCGGCGCGGAGAGCGAGACCCGGATGGTGTCGCCGATGCCCTCGCTGAGCAGCGCGCCGAAGGCGACCGCCGACTTGATGGTGCCCTGGAAGGCCGGGCCGGCCTCGGTGACGCCGAGGTGCAGCGGGTAGTCACACTGGGCGGCCAGCTGGCGGTAGGCGTTGACCATGACCACCGGGTCGTTGTGCTTGACCGAGATCTTGATGTCCCGGAAGCCGTGCTCCTCGAAGAGCGAGCACTCCCACAGCGCGGACTCCACCAGCGCCTCGGGGGTCGCCTTGCCGTACTTGGCCAGCAGTCGCTTGTCCAGCGAGCCGGCGTTCACGCCGATCCGGATCGGCGTGCCGGCCTCGCCGGCGGCCTTGGCGATCTCACGCACCTTGTCGTCGAACTGCTTGATGTTGCCCGGGTTGACCCGGACCGCGGCGCAGCCGGCGTCGATCGCGGCGAACACGTACTTCGGTTGGAAGTGGATGTCCGCGATCACCGGGATCTGCGACTTGCGCGCGATGGTGGCCAGCGCGTCCGCGTCGTCCTGGGTGGGGCAGGCCACCCGGACGATCTGGCAGCCGGACGCGGTCAGCTCGGCGATCTGTTGCAGGGTCGCGCCGATGTCCGAGGTCCTGGTGGTGGTCATCGACTGCACCGAGACCGGGGCGTCACCCCCCACCGGCACGGAGCCGACGTGTATCTGCCGGCTGGCTCGGCGCTCGGCGAGCCTGGTCGGTACGGACGGAATTCCCAGCGAGATGGCTGTCATGGATGCGTGCAACCCCACGGTGCGGATCATGGTCCCGAACTTGGGCGGGCTCCGGCTTCAGAGCCTACGGCACCTCACCCGGCCAGCCGGACGGGGCTGACGATATCGGCCGCCAGCACCAGCAGGGTGAAGCAGATGAACACCCCCGCCACCACATACGCCAACGGCATGAGTTTGGCGACGTCGAACGGCCCGGGATCGGGTCGGCGGGTGAGCCGGGCGGTGTGCCTGCGCAGCGACTCCCAGAGCGCGCCGGCGATGTGGCCGCCGTCCAGCGGGAGCAGCGGCAGCATGTTGAACAGGAAGAGCGAGAGGTTGAACCCGGCCACCAGGAAGAGCGCCGTGGCCACCTGCTGACTGGCCGGAATCTCCAGGGTGAAGATCTCGCCGCCGACCCGGGCGGCGCCGACCACGCCCATCGGGCCCTCCTGGTCGCGCTCCTCCTTGCCGGTGATCGCGTGCCAGAGGTTGGGGATCTTGGACGGCAGGGCGACCATGGCGTCGACGCCGGTGCTCATGATGTCGCCCATGCGGTCCACGGCCTGCGGGAAGTCCTGTCGGACGATGCCGCTGGCCGGGGAGAAGCCGAGGAACCCGGCGGTGATGAACTCGCCCTCGACCAGGCCGCCGGCGCCGTCGGTCTTGCCGACCTGGTTCTCGATGAGGTTGGCGTGCAGGTCCAGCCGCTCGCCGTCGCGCTCCACGGTGATGGTGGCCGGGCCGACGGTGTCCCTGATGCTCTGCTGGAGCGGGCCCCACTCGTCGACCGGCTCGCCGTTGAAGGCGACGATCTGGTCGCCGTTGCGCAGGCCGGCCTCGGCGGCCGGGGCCGGGGTGTCGCCGGCGCGGCAGTCCCTGGGCTCCTCGCTCTGGGCGATCACGCACTCGGAGACGCTGGCCACCGTCGTGGTCTGGGTGCTGATGCCGAAGCCCATCAGCACGCCGAGGAAGATCACCACGGCGAGGATGAGGTTCATCGCCGGGCCGGCGAACATCACGATGACCCGCTGCCAGGGCTTGCGGGTGTAGAAGAGGCGCTTCTCGTCGCCGGGCTGGAGCTCCTCGAAGGCGGCCGCCCTGGCGTCCTCGATCATGCCGCGGAACGGGGAGGTGGAGCGCTTCCTGATGGCGCCGTCCTCGCCGGGCGGGAACATGCCGATCATCCGGATGTAGCCGCCCAGCGGCACCGCCTTGACGCCGTACTCGGTCTCGCCGCGGCGCCGGGAGAAGATCGTCGGCCCGAAGCCGACCATGAACTGCGGCACCCGGACGCCGAACAGCTTGGCGGTCGAGAAGTGTCCCAACTCGTGCCAGGCGATGGAGAAGAGCAGTCCGAAGACGAACAGGAGTATGCCGATGAGGAACATCAGAGCCGTCATACCGTCATCTCCTGGGTCGCCGATCGCCACGGCCGCGGGCGGCCCGCGGGCTCCGGCCAGCTGGCCGGCACCGCGTCGTTCACCGCCGTGCCTCCGTCGTGCTGCCGCCGGGGTGGCTCCCGACCAGCTCGCGGGCGCGCCGCCGCGCCGCGCGCTCCGCTTCGAGGACGTCCGAGAGGGTCAGTGAGGTTCCCGAACCGTCACCGCCCTGCTCGTCCACCACCCGCGCCACGGTGTCCACGATGCCGGTGAACGGCAGCCGGCCGGCGAGGAAGGCGTCCACGCACTCCTCGTTGGCCGCGTTGAACACCGCGGGTGCGGTACCCCCGAGGCTACCGACCCGGCGGGCCAGCGGCACCGAGGGGAAGGCATCGGTGTCCAGGGGGAGGAACTCCCAGCGGTGCGCCGTGCTCCAGTCGCAGCCGGGGGCGGCCTCGGGCACCCGGTCCGGCCAGCCGAGACCGAGCGCGATCGGCATCCGCATGTCCGGCGGGCTGACCTGGGCCAGCGTGGAGCCGTCCACGAACTCCACCATCGAGTGAACATAGGACTGGGGGTGGACGACGACGTCGATCCGGTCGAACGGGATGCCGTAGAGGAGGTGTGCCTCGATCACCTCAAGGCCCTTGTTGACCAGGGTCGCGGAGTTGACGGTGATCACCGGGCCCATCTGCCAGGTGGGGTGGGCCAGCGCGTCCTCGGGGGTGACCTGGGCCAGCTCGGCGCGGCTGCGACCGCGGAACGGGCCGCCGCTGGCGGTGACCACCAGCCGCCGCACCTCGGCCCGGGTGCCGCCGAGCAGCGCCTGGAAGAGGGCCGAGTGCTCGGAGTCCACGGGGATGATCTGACCGGGCTTGGCCAGCTCGGTGACCAGCGGGCCGCCGACGATCAACGACTCCTTGTTGGCCAGCGCCAGCAGGTGGCCGGCGGCGAGCGCGGCCAGGGTGGGGGCCAGCCCGATGGAGCCGGTGATGCCGTTGAGCACGGTGTGGCAGGGGCGGGAGGCCAGCTCGGCGGCGGCGTCCGGGCCGGCGAGCACCTCGGGCAGCGGGACGCCGACGCCGTACTGGGCGCGCAGCGCCTGGCGGAGGGCGTCGGCCAGCTCCGGCCTGGCCACGGCGACCGTGCCCACCCGCAGCCGGTGCGCCTGGCCGGCGAGGAGCTCCAGGCGGTCGCCGCCGGCGGACAGCCCGGTGACCCGGAAGCGGTCCGGGTTGCGCAGCACCACGTCGATGGCCTGGGTGCCGATGGAACCGGTGGAGCCGAGGATCACCACCTCGCGTGGCCCCTCGGGCGGTGGCTGGGCCGGGTACCTGAGATGCGGGTCGGCGAGACAGACGGGGCTCTCGGTCATCTGCCCATTGTCCCCGGGCCGGCGCGCCGTCCCGCGCCGGGGCGGTGGGAACAGTTGACGCGCGGGTGGGCCGCTCAGGCCCGCGGGACGGGGCGGTGCAGGTTGGGGTGCGGGGACGGGCCCTGGCCGGTCTCGGCGACCCAGGGACCGGGGGCGGAGTGGTCCTCGACGCCGGCTTCCAGCCAGGTGTGCCGGCCCTCCAGCACGGCGGTGGCGAGCCGGCCGTCCACGCCGTCGGTGTTGTGCCACAGCCGCGGGAACAGCTCCTCGATCCGCTGGTGCGCCTGGCGGCAGAAGGCGTCAGCGAGCTGGTAGGCCTCCAGGCCGCTCTCGCCGCGGGCGCGGAGCCGCTCGGCGTGCACGCAGGCGGCGGTGCTGGCGAACAGCTCGGCGCCGATGTCCACCACCCGGCCGAGGAAGCCCTGCCGCTGCTGGAGGCGGCCCTGCCAGCGGGTCATCCCGTAGAAGACGGACCGGGCCAGCCGGCGCGCGGTGCGCTCGACGTAGCGCAGGTGGAGCGAGAGGTCGGGGTGGCCGGAGATACGGAAGTCGCCGTAGGAGAGCGGGAGTTGTCCGCGTCCGGTGGCCAGGGTCGGGAGCCAGCGGACATAGAAGCCGCCGGCCGCGACGGCGGCCCGGCGCTTGCGGTTGTGGTTGGCCTCGGGGGCGACCAGGTCGCCGGCGACCCTGAGGTGGGCGTCGACCGCCTCGCGGGCGATCAGCAGCCGCATGATCTCGCTGGAGCCCTCGAAGATCCGGTTGATCCTGGTGTCCCTGAGCAGTTGCTCGACGGGGACGCCGCGTTCGCCGCGGGCGGTGAGCGAGTCCGCGGTCTCGAAGCCGCGGCCGCCGCGGATCTGGACCAGGTCGTCGACGATCCGCCAGGTCATCTCGCTGCCGAAGAGCTTGGCGAGGGCGGCCTCGACGCGGATGTCGGTGCGCGCCTCGTCGGCCAGCTCGCCGGCCAGCTCGACCACGGCCTCCAGCGCGAAGGTGGTGGCGGCGACGAAGGCGAGCTTGCCGGCGACGGCCTCGTGCTGGCCGATCGGGCGGCCCCACTGGACGCGTTCCGCCGACCACTCGCGGGCGATCCGCAGGCTCCACCGGCAGGCGCCGACGCACATCGCGGGCAGTGCCAGCCGGCCGGTGTCGAGGGTGCTCAGGGCGATCCGCAGGCCGGCGCCCTCCTCGCCGATCCGCTGGCCGGCGGGGACCCGCACCCGGTGCAGCCGGGTGACGCCGTTCTCGATGCCGCGCAGGCCCATGAAGGTGTTGCGGGCCTCGACGGTGACGCCCGGCGCGTCGGCCTCGACCACGAAGGCGGTGATGCCGCCGACGTGGCCCGGCGTCTCCGGCACCCGGGCGAGGACCACCAGGAGTTCGGCGATCGGGCCGTTGGTGGTCCACAGCTTGGTGCCGTCCAGCAGGTAGTCGTCGCCGTCGGGGGTGGCGGTGGCGCCGAGCCGGGCGGGGTCGGAGCCGACGTCGGGCTCGGTCAGCAGGAAGGCGGAGACGGCGCCGGCGGCGCAGCGCGGCAGGTAGGCGCGGCGCTGCTCCTCGGTGCCGAAGAGGGCCAGCGGCTGGGGAACGCCGATGGACTGGTGCGCGGAGAGCAGCGCGCCGAGGGCGGGGCTGGCGGTGCCGAGCAGGGCGAGGGCCCGCCCGTAGGTGACGTGGTCGAGGCCGAGGCCGCCGTACTCGGGGGCGATCCGCATGCCGAAGGCGCCCAACGCGCGCAGCTCGTTGACCACCTCGTCGGGGACCCTGGCCGCCCGTTCGATGGCGGCCGGGTCGAGCCGGGTGGTGACGAACTCGGTGAGCCGGGCGAGGAAGCGCTCGCCCTCGGCCCTGGCGCCCACGGTCGGCTCGGGGCCGGGCTGGAGCAGGTCGAGCCGGAGCCGGCCGAGGAACAGCTCCCGGGCGAAGCCGGGGCGGGTCCGGCCGCCGGCGCGGGCCGCCTCGGCGACTCTCCGGGCCTCCTCTTCACTGGTCATCGCTCGGTCACCTCACCGTCGTGGTGGAACGTGGGTGGGACTGGGGCCTCTCTCTCGGGTCCTCGCGGGCTCGCGACGATCCGAGGGAGAGACCCCCGGGCCCCGAACGGGGCGCCCGGCCGGCCGCGGGCCGACACCGACTACCGGTGGCTATGTACCCGTTACGCGGGGGATCGCACCCCTTCCCCGGGGTTTTCCGGGTGTGTGTACCGGGAGTTGAAGCGCTTCAACAGATCTCTGGACACCCCACCGTGGCCGGTCTAAGGTCAACGGCACCACGTGCGGCGAGCTGCCGGGTCGCCCGTCGAAGCGCTTCACAGGAGACGCTTCCCGGAGACCTCCGGCGCCTTCGGTCCGCCGCCCCCCACGGTGCACCGGGAGAGAACGGGAGAGTTTATGGTCACCCTCGCCGAGGTCGCCCGGCACGCCGGCGTCTCCGCCAGCACGGTGAGCTACGTCCTCAGCGGCAAACGGACCATCTCCACCCCCACCCGGGAGCGGGTGGAGCGCAGCATCAGGGAGTTGGGGTACCACCCGAACGCCGGGGCCAGGGCCCTGGCCAGCAGCAAGTCCAACATCATCGCGCTGATGATGCCCCTTCGGACTGACATGTACCTGCCGGTCATGATGGAGATCGCCATCGCGGTGGCCACCACCGCGCGCGAGCACGCGCACGACGTGCTGCTGCTGACCGGCCAGGAGGGCCCGGAGGCGGCCCGACGGGTGGTGGGCAGCGGGTTGGCCGACGCGATGATCCTGATGGACGTCGAGCTGGAGGACCAGCGGCTGCCGCTGGTCCGGGTCACCCCCCGGCCGGCCGTGCTGATCGGACTGCCCTCCGACACCACCGGACTGACCTGCGTCGACCTGGACTTCGCCGCCACCGGCCGGCGCTGCGTCGACCACCTGGCCGAGCTGGGCCACCGGGAGATCGCCGTGGTGGGCGAGGCCGCCGCGGTCTACGAGCGGCGCACCGGCTTCGCCGAGCGGACGGTGCGCGGGGTGCGGGAGCGCGCCGAGGAGCTGGGCACCCGGGTGCTGCACCGGCCGTGCGACGGCTCCTACGAGTCGGTCGCCGGCACGCTCGCCCGGATCTTCGACGAGCGGCCCGGCACCACCGGCATCGTGGTGCAGAACGAGGCGGCGATCGAGCCGCTGCTCAGCCTGCTGCGGCAGCAGGGGCGGGCGGTGCCGGAGGACGTCTCGGTGATGGCCGTCTGCCCCGAGCAGGTGGCGGCCGGCACCTCGGTGCCGCTGACCTCGGTGGCGATACCGGCCCAGGAGATGGGCCGGCTCGCCGTCGAGCTGGTGATGGCCAGGGCCGACGCGGGGGCCGGCCGGGACCAGGCCGCGGTGCCGCCGCGGATCGAGCTGCTGCCGCCAACCCTCACCGTGCGCGGCAGCACGGGCCCGGCGCCGACGCCCCGCTGACCCACGAAAGCGGGCCACCGCCCCGGGGGTTCCCCGGGGCGGTGGTCCGGCCGGCGGTGTCGGTCGGGCGAGGGCGGCTCAGTCGTGGGTGACCCGGAAGTCGTTGGTGACGAACTCCAGGCCGCCGGCGGACGAGGTGATCTCGTAGCCGAACTGCACGTCCCCGATGACCTCGTCCTGGCTCATCCAGCCGCGCTCGGTGATCCAGTCCAGGATCGGCAGGATGTCCACCTCACCCGCGGTGGAGTCGCCGTGCCGGAGGAACGAGTAGACGTTGTTGTGCCCGTTGCTGCCGTGGTAGACGTCCCAGGTGTGGCCGCCGAGGGTGGCCTCCCCGACCGGCTCGCCCAGCGGGCCGACCGGTCCGGTCCAGTTCATCCAGAGCATGATCTCGTGCTCGTAGTTCTCGTCCCAGACGTCGTAGGCCGTGTTGTAGGCCCCGGCGTCCGGGACCGTCACGTCGTAGGCGCTGGTGAGCGTCCCTATCTCGGCGATCGGCTCGCCGACGATCCACTTGGCGTTGGGGTAGGACTTGATGCCGCCGGTGTCGGGGTGGTCGGCGGTCACCGACCAGCTGGCGCCGGAGTCGGCGGCGACACACTGGGTGCCGGCGCCGGAGCCCCAGATGTTGTTGTAGACGATGTAGCCGTCGTCCGTCGTCCAGTTGCCCCACTGTTCGCAGGACTCCCAGACGGCGGCGTTCGCGGTCCCGGCCGACAGGCCGACCACGGTGGCCAGCGCGACGGCGGGGGCGAGCACCAGGGTGCGCGCCTTCGGGATGCGGCGGTTCATTGCGGCTCCTTCACTGTGTGGGGGTGAGGACGGCCGCTCCTCTCCGGTCGAGCGTGACCTCGCGCGGGTGGGAGTGGCCGGTGAGCAGGTCGGTCTGGGGGGACGGGAGGGGAACGGTGACCGGCTCGGTGGTGTGGTTCAGCAGGAACAGCGCCGGGCCGCGGCGGACGGCCTCCACGCCGTCCGGCAGTCCCGGCAGGACGGGGGTGACGCCGGCGGCCCCGGCGGCCTCGGCCAACAGGTCGGCCAGCGCCTCGGGGCGCGGTTGCGTCGACAGGTACCAGGCGGTGCCCGCGCCGCGCCGGGCGCGGGTGACGGCCGGGCCGCCGGCCAGCTCGCCCTCGGCGTAGCGGACCAGCACCTCGGCGTCGGCCGGCTCCAGCTCCTCGCTCCAGCGGACGCCGTGGGCGCCGTCGTCCAGCCGGACGGTGTCGCCGGCCGGCAGCGGCCACCACTCGTGGACGGTCGCCAGGCCGAGCAGCTCGCGCAGCTCGGGGGCCAGCCCACCGGGCCTGATCCGGTCGTCCTGGTCGGCGATGCCGGAGAAGAACCCGCAGACCAGGGTGCCGCCGCCGTGCACGAACTCGACGAGTCCGGCCAGCGCGGCGTCGCTGAGCAGCGGCAGGTGCGGCAGCACCACCATCCGGTAGCCGCTGAGGTCGGCCTCCGGGTGGGCCAGGTCGCAGGTGAGGTTGCGGCGCCAGAGCGCGTGGTGCCACTCGGAGAGCAGCTCCCGGTAGTCGATCTCGTTGGACGGGCGGCCCGGCTGCTGGCTGGCCCACCAGGACGACCAGTCGTGGAGCACGGCGATCTCGGCGTCCCGCACCGGCTCGCCGACCAGCCCGGCCAGCCGCGCCAGCTCCGCGCCGAGGGCCTGGACGCGGCCGAAGCCGCGGGAGCCGGCGCCGGCGTGCGGCAGCATCGCCGAGTGGAACTTCTCGCTGCCCTGCCGGGAGGCCCGCCACTGGAAGAAGCAGACCCCGTCGGCGCCCCTGGCCACCGACTGGAGCGACCACAGGCGGGTCACGCCGGCCGGCTTGGGCCGGTTGACCGGCCGGAAGTTGACGGCGGAGGCGGCCTGTTCCATCAGCAGCCAGGAGCCGCCGCCGGCCTGCGACCTGGTGAGGTCGGCGACCAGCGCGCCGTGCGCCGGGCCGGCCGGGTCGCGCCAGTCCACGGCCGGGTCCGGATAGACGTCGACCGAGATCACGTCCTGTTCCGGCGCCCAGCGCCAGCCGTCCAGGCCGGCGAAGAGCGGCATCTGGTTGGTGGTCACCGGCACGCCCGGGCTGTGCGCGGTCACGATGTCCCGCTCGGCCTGGAAGCACTCCAGCAGCGCGTCGCTGGTGAACCGGCGGAAGTCCAGCGACTGGGTCGGGTTGATCAGGTACTGGGCCCGGCGCGGCGGGATGACCTCCGACCAGTCGTCGTAGCGCTGGCTCCAGAAGGCGGTGCCCCAGGCCTCGTTGAGGGCGTCCAGGTCGCCGTACCTGGCGGCCAGCCAGCGGCGGAAGTGGGCGGCCGTCTCGTCGCAGTAACAGACCGTGCCGTACTCGTTGTTGATGTGCCACAGCCGCAGCGCCGGGTGCTGGCCGTAGCGGGCGGCCAGGTCGGTGGTGATCGCGGCGGCGTGCTCCCGGTAGACCGGGGACGAGGCGCAGAACTGGTTGCGGGCGCCGTACCAGACCACCCCGCCGTGCTGGTCGCGCGGCAGGGTCTCCGGGTGGCGGGCGCCCAGCCAGGGCGGCGGGGAGGCCGTCGGGGTGGCCAGGCAGACCCCGATGCCGGCCTCGTGCAGCCCGTCGAGCACCCGGTCCAGCCAGCCGAACTCCCGTGCTCCCGGGCGGGGTTCGAGGGTGGCCCAGGAGAAGACGCCGACGGTGGCGACGTTGACGCCGGCCTCCCGCATCAGCTTGATGTCCTCGCGCCAGACCGACTCCGGCCACTGTTCCGGGTTGTAGTCGCCGCCGAAGAGCAGCCGGCCGCGGGTCGCGTCCGTGAGCGCTGGCATGGAACCACGTCTCCTGTCGTTCGCGGGCGCCGGTCAGCCCTTGACGGCGCCGATCAGCATGCCCTTCTTGAAATGTCGCTGGACGAACGGGGAGAGTACGGCAACCGGGAGCAGAGCCAGCACCATTACCGCAGTCTGGACAGCCAGGCTGGGGATCTGCCCGGTGCCGATCACCTGGGCCATGCCGGCGGGGCGCTCGCCCTCGATCACGATCTGCTGGAGGACGTTCTGCAGCGGCAGCTTCTCCTGGTCCTGGATGTAGATGAAGCCGTTGAACCAGTTGCTCCAGTAGCCGACCGCGTAGAAGAGGGAGATCACCGCGAGGACCGCGCGGGAGAGCGGCAGCACGATCTGCCACAGGATGCGGAACTCCCCCGCCCCGTCGATCCGGGCGCTGTCCACGATCTCCTGGCCGACGTTCATGAAGAACGCGCGGAGCACCAGGATGTTGAAGACGTTGACCGCCATCGGCAGGATCAGCGCGGCGTAGCTGTTCATCAGGCCGAGGGTCTGGATGAGCAGGTAGGTGGGGATCAGCCCGGCGCCGCCGAAGAACATGGTGGCCAGCAGGGTCATCAGCAGCGGGCGGTGCCACAGCGAGCCCATCCGGGACAGCCCGTAGGCGGCCAGCACCGAGATGGTCATGCTGAACAGGGTGCCGACCACGGTGATGCCCACCGCGATCACCATGGACCGCGCCACCTGCCCGCCGCTGAGCAGTTCCTCGTAGGCGGCGAAGGTCAGCCCGCCGCTGGGCCAGAGCACCAGGCCGCCGGCGTCGGAGATGGCCTGGGCGTCGGAGAGGCTGGTGACCACGACGATCCACAGCGGGAAGAGCACCGCGAGCAGCGCGATGGACAGGATGGCGCCCTTGGCGGCGAGCCCGACCCTGGTGGGCGGCTCCTCCCAGACCGGCCTGCGGCGCTTGCCGATCGTCTCGTCGTCCTCGACCAGGACGCTGGTGTCACTCATCGGCGCTTGTACACCCCCTGCTCACCCATCGCGTGGGCGACTCGGTTGGCGGCCAGCACCAGCACCAGGCTGAAGATGCCCTTGACGATGCCGATGGCCGCCGCATAGCTGAACTGCCCGTTCTGGATGCCGGTGTTCCAGACGTAGGTGTCGAGCACCTCGGCGGCCCCCGGGCCGACGGCGGTTCGTTGGATCATGAACTGCTCCATGCCGACGGTCAGCATGTTGCCGACCTGGAGCACCAGCAGCAGGGCGATCACCGGACGCAGCGCGGGGAGGGTGACGTGCCAGGCGCGCCGCCAGCGGCCGGCGCCGTCCACGGCGGCCGACTCGTACAGCTCCTGGTTGACGGTGGAGAGCGCGGCGAGGAAGACGATGATGCCCCAGCCGGCGTCCTTCCAGATGACCTGGAAGGTGATCAGGAACTTGAAGAAGCCGGGGTCGGTCATCAGGTCGAAGCCGTCGTCCCAGCCGTTGTCCCGCATGGTCTGGGCGACCATGCCGGCGCCGCCGAGGATCTGCTGGAAGACCGTGATCACCAGCACCCAGGAGAAGAAGTGCGGCAGGTAGAGCACCGCCTGGGCCCAGGCCCGGACCTTGCTGTGCAGGATGCTGTTGATCAGGATCGCCAACGCGATCGGAATGGGAAAGAAGAAGAGCAGCTGAAGACCGGAGAAGACCAGCGTGTTCTGGACCGCGTCCCAGAAGTAGCTGTCGTTGACCATCCGGTCGAACTGGTCGAGTCCCACCCAGACGCTGTTGGCCATCGAGTCGAAGAACCCGTCGCCGGCGTACGGACTGAACGACTGGAAGGCGATGACGTTGCCGGCGATCGGGATGTAGGCGAAGACCAACAGCGCGATCACACAGGGCAGCGTCATGGCGATCAGCGGCCAGTCGCGGCGCAGCCGCTGCCGGAAGCCGACCCCGCCCTCCAGCCGGGGGTCGCGGCGGCGCCTGGCGCGCGGCCGGCCGACCGGCCGGCGCC
This sequence comes from Streptomyces chisholmiae, assembly GCF_031845445.1. NCBI lineage: Bacteria > Bacillati > Actinomycetota > Actinomycetes > Kitasatosporales > Streptomycetaceae > Streptomyces > Streptomyces chisholmiae. The sequence continues at coordinate 39,502 of NZ_JAVREO010000016.1, forward strand.
CGGCCGTGGGCCGCTCGGCCGGGCGCTCCTCCTCGGGGGGTGCCGGCCGGGGAACCGTGCTGTGTGACACGGGGGCTCCTCGTGGGTGGTGGGTCGGGCGGCGGATCAGGCGGACTCTTCGTCGCGCAACCGCTGGTACCAGTCGCGCAGCTCGTCGCCGCCGTTGCGGCGCCACTCGGCCGCCGCGTCCTGCACGTCCCGGATCGAGCGGCGCCCGCGCACCACGTCGTCCTCCAGCGCCTCGAACTGGTCGTTGAGGTTGGTGAACTGGTCCGGCTCCTGGATCTGCCGGCCGTAGAAGAGCGGCTCCCGGACGTACGGCATCTGCCGCTTCAGCCAGCCCGTCTGGTCCTCCACCAGCTGCGGCACGTCGGACGCGGCGACGAAGTGCCCCGGCGTGGCGATGAAGGTGTAGGTCTCGGGGACCACCTCCTCCTCGCCCTGCGGGGTGCGCACCCGCTGCTCGTTCTCCACCGTGTAGTGCACGTCCTGCACCCCGTAGGTGCGCAGCAGCTGCTCCCTGGTGCCGTACGGCGCGGCGCAGAAGTTGGCGATCTCCAGCGCCTCCCTGATCCGCTCCTCGGGCAGGTCCTTGTTGACGAACGTCCAGATGGTGGCGCCGTTGCCGGCGTACAGCACCGGGTCGGCACCGCCGACGCCGAAGTAGTCGAAGGCGTTCATCCGGAAGTCGGGGTTGGCGGTGCGCTGTTCGGTGAGCGTGTTGTGCCAGACGCCCTGCCCGGTGTTGAACATCAGCGACTCACCCGAGGTGAAGCGGACCAGCGCGTCGCCCTGCACCGCGACCGCGTCCGGGTGCACCACGCCGGCGTCGTAGAGCCGCCGGGTCCACTCCAGCCCCTCCAGGTAGGCGTCGGTCTCGTACCGGTTGACCAGCCGGCCGTCCACCTCCTCCCAGTACTGCGGCCGCTCCGGCAGCACCCCGTGGATGATCCACGCGGACCACTTCATGTCCTCGCAGGCCCAGACCCGGTTGCGGGCCGAGGTGACGTCCTGGCAGAAGGAGAGGAACTCCTCGGCGTCGGTGGGCGGCGCCCAGCCGTTGGCCTCGAAGATGTCCTGCCGGTAGAAGGGCACCACGCCGCCGATGGGCGGGGAGGGCATCGGCAGGCCGCGCAGCGCGCCGCCGAAGACCGACGCCTCCCAGGCGGCGGTGGGCACCGCGGCGAGGTTGGGGTAGTCGAAGACCCGGTCACCGGAGAGGAAGGGACCGAGGTCGGCGAAGCGGCTGGAGATCGCCCGCGGTATCTGGCCGGTCAGCTCCCAGCCGGGGACGCAGACCAGGTCGGGGATGTCGCTGCCGGCGAGCACCGCACCCAGCTTGTCGCCGTAGGTGTTGCCGTCCTGGGTCTGCCACCTGACCCGGACCCCGATGGCCTCGTCCATCGCGGTCCAGTAGGCGTTGCCGTCGGACGGCGGGGTGCCCCACAGCGGGCTCATCACCCGGTACTCGCCGCCGTTGCCCTTGGGCTGGGGAACGGTGACGCCCAGTTCGTCCTCGGGAATGAAGGATGTGTAGCCGGGGCTCGACCCGTTCTCCGACGGGATGTCGGGCTCGACCGCGACATCGGAGGCCCGGTAGGTCGGCAGGATGCTCTCCAGCTCGTTCTCCGCGACCCTCCCCTCGCCGCCACCGCCGGCCGCGCCGTCCGAGCCGCACGCGCTCAGCAGGGGAATGCCACCCGCCGTCGCCGCCGCGGCAGCCGCCGTCGAGGTGAGGAATCGTCTCCTGCTGGGTGCGGAGGGGGAGTTCGACATGCGGAAACCCTTCAGAGGCTCGGCGCCTACGGCGACCCGCTGACTCACGCTGGTCGAAGCGCTTCGATGTTGCGCCGAGGTTAAGACCCGCCAGCGGGGCGCACAACCCCCGGTTCAGAGAAAGTTGTGGAAGCGCTCCCTCGGTTCAGACCTGAGGAAACGGCCCCGCATTTCCGCCGCTTCCACGTGGGTCTTGACAGGATGCCGACGGGAAACCGAGCATCGAAGCGCTTCGAATTCGACGCGGTAACAAGCCGGCGGACCTCCTGCCACCTGCCGCCTTTCCCTCCCTAAGGACGCTTCTGTGACTGCCCAGCGACCGCCGTTCCGCGACCCCGCGCTGACCGTCGAGGAGCGGGTCGCCGACCTGCTGGGCCGGCTGACCCTGCCGGAACGGGTCGCCCTGCTCCACCAGTTCGCGCCGGCCGTCCCCCGGCTGGGCGTCGGTGCCTTCCGCACCGGGCAGGAGGCGCTGCACGGGGTGACCTGGATGGGACGCGCCACCGTCTTCCCGCAGGCGGTCGGCCTCGGCGCCACCTGGAACCCGGAGCTGCTGCGCGAGGTCGGCGAGGCCGTCGGCCGCGAGGTGCGGGCGATGCGCGCCAAGGACCCCCGGGTGGGCCTCAACGTCTGGTCCCCCACCGTCAACCCGCTGCGCCACCCGCTGTGGGGCCGCAACGAGGAGGGCTACGCCGAGGACGCCAGGCTGACCGGCGAGCTGGCCACCGCCTACACCCGCGGCCTGGCCGGCGACCACCCGGTCTACCGGCGCACCGCGCCGGTGCTCAAGCACTGGCTGGCGCACAACCACGAGGTGGACCGGGACACCGCCAGCACCTCGCTGCGCCCGCGGGTGCTGCGCGAGTACGAGCTGCCGGCCTACGCCGGGCCGCTGCGCGCCGGCGCCGCGGCCGGCGTGATGCCCGCCTACAACCTGGTCAACGGCCGCCCCAACCACCTCTCCCCGCTGCTGGCCGAGCTGCGCGGCTGGCAGGACGAGCCGCTGGTGGTCTGCTCCGACGCCGGCGCGCCGTCCAACATCGCCGGCTCCCAGGGCTACCTGCCCGACCACGCGGCCGGCCTGGCCGCCAGCCTGCGGGCCGGCGTGGACAGCTTCACCGACCACGGCGAGGACTCGGCGCCCACGGTGGCCCGGCTGACCGAGGCGCTGGAGCGCGGGCTGATCGAGGAGGCGGACATCGACCGGGCCGCCGGCCGGCTGCTGGCGATGCGGTTCCGGCTCGGCGAGTTCGACCCGGAGCTGGACCCGTTCGCCGCCGACGACGCCCACGACACCGCCGAACACCGGGAGTTGGCACGGCTGGCCGCCGAGCAGGCGGTGGTGCTGCTGAAGAACGACGGGCTGCTGCCGCTGGCCGCCGGCCGGTCCGTCGCCGTCCTCGGGCCGCTGGCCGACGAGGTCAAGCTGGACTGGTACAGCGGCGCCCTGACGCACCGCGTCAGCCCGCTGGACGGGCTCCGCTCGCACCCCGCGACCGGCGCTGTGACCTGGCACGACGGCGCCGACGTGGTGCGGCTGCGGGCCGGCGACAGCTGGGTGGTGGTGCCGGCGGACGCCGGGGCGCCCACCGCCGACGACGCCGAGGGGGCACTGGACCCGGCGCTGCTGGCCGGCCGCACCGACCTGTCGCCGCTGACCGTCGGCCCGGCCGAAGCGGCCACCGAGCTGCGGCTGGTGGACTGGGGCGACGGGGCGGTCACCCTGAGCGCCCCCAACGGGCGGTACCTGTCGGTCGCCGAGGACGGCCTGCTGCGCGCCTCGGCCGAGCAGCCGGGCGGCTGGGTGGTCCGGGAGGTCTTCACCCTGCGGGCTCACGGTGACGGCCACCTCCTGGTGCATCGGGCGAGCGGTACCCCGGTGGTGGTCGCCGCCGAGGGGCTGAAGGTTGCCGCGCCCGGCGAGGACGGCACCGTGCTGACCGTGGAGACGGTGCGGGCGGGCACCGCCGCGGTGGCCGAGGCCGCGGCGGCGGCCGACGTGGTGGTCCTGGTGCTGGGCAACGACCCGCACATCAACGGCCGGGAGACGGAGGACCGCACCACCCTGACGCTGCCGCCGGCCCAGGAGGCGCTCTGGCGCGCGGCGCACGCCGCCAACCCCGACACCGCGCTGGTGCTCGTCTCCTCCTACCCGTACGCGGTGCCGGCCGCGGACGCGGCGCTGCCCGCGCTGCTGTGGACCGCGCACGGCGGGCAGGCCGCCGGCAGCGCGCTGGCCCGGGTGCTGCACGGCGAGGTGTCGCCGGCCGGCCGGCTGCCGCAGACCTGGTACGCGGACGACGCCGACCTGCCCGACATCCGCGACTACGACCTGATCAGCGCGCGGGCGACCTATCTCTACAGCGACGCCGAGCCGCTCTACCCGTTCGGGCACGGGCTGTCCTACACCCGCTTCGAGCACCGGGAGCTGACGGTGACCGAGGAGGCGGACGGGACGCTGCTCGCCGAGGTGACGGTGGTCAACGTCGGAGAGGTGGCCGGCGCCGAGGTGGTGCAGCTCTACGCCGGCGCCGTCGCCCCCGAACTGCCCAGGCCGCACCGCTGGTTGGTGGGTCACCAGCGGGTCGAGCTGGCGCCGGGCGAGAGCCTGCGGACCGCCCTGCGGATCGCCCCGGACGAGGCGCTGGGCCACTGGGACGTGGCGCACTCCCGCTGGACGCTGCCGCCGGGCGAGTACCGGCTGGCGGTCGGCGCCTCCAGCCGGGACCTGCGGGCCACGGTCTCCTGGCGGGTGGCGGGCGAGCCGGCCGGGCCGCGCCCGGTCCGGGAACTGGGCCTGGCCGCCGCGGACTTCGACGAGGTGTCCGGCGCCGAGCTGGTGGACCGCTCGCCGACCGAGGGGGACGCGGTCGCCCCGGCCGACCCCGCGGTGCCGGCCGAACTCCGCTACCGCGGCTGCGACCTGGCCGGCGGCGTACGCCGGGTGACGGTGTGGGCGGCCGCCCCCGCCGAGGGCGGCACGCTGACCGTGGCGCTGGCCGACGTCGAGGTGTCGGCCCGGGTGCCGGCCACCGGCGACCGGTACCGCTACCAGCCGGTGCCGGTGGAGCTGCCCCGCCAGGCGCGGGGCGTCCGGGAGCTGCGGCTGGTGCTCGGCGGCGCGGTCCGGGTGGATCGGCTGACGTTCGAGTGAGCCGCCGCGCCCGCTAAAATCCGGCGCGATGAACGCCACGCATGACTACGCCCTGCTTCTGCTCCCCTCGCACAACCGGGTCTACGCCCAGGAGTCGGCGCGCCTCGCGCGCGCCGAGCTGCTGGTGCTGGACGAGGCGGTGCTCGGGGGGCGGCTGCGGGACGTCGCGGAGACCACGCTCGGCGGCGTGCGCTACCTCACCTTCTCCGCCCCCCGGCTGACCGGGGACGACCTCGCCCAGCTGGCCAACCTCTCCGGCCTGTACGCCCTCTTCGAGCGGACCGGGCCGGCGCTGACCCCGGTGCCGGTCCGGCGGCTGGACGCCTTCCCCGACGACCTGATCACCATCCAGAAGTACGTCGGAAAGACCAACGAGGACTTCACCAAGCTGCTGCTCAACGTGACGGCCTTCTCCTGCGCCACCCCGGAGCGGCTGCTGACCGGCCGGCTGCGGGTCCTCGACCCGCTCTGCGGCCGGGGCACCACCCTCAACCAGGCGGTGATGTACGGCCTGGACGCGGCGGGCGTGGAGCGCGACGCCAAGAGCTTCGACGCCTACCAGAACTTCTTCCGCCAGTGGTTGAAGAACACCCGGCTCAAGCACCGGGCCAGCGTCGGCCCGGTGCGGCGCGACAGCCGGACACTGGGCCGCCAGCTGTCCGTGACGTTGGGCGTCGACAAGGAGCGGTACCGCGCCGGCGAGACCATCGAGGTCACCGCCGTCAACGCGGACACCACCGCCAGCGGGCGGTTCTTCCGCGCCGGCTCCTTCGACCTGGTGGTGACGGACGCCCCCTACGGGGTGCAGCACGGCAGCCGGTCCAGGGACGCGGACGGCGGGCCGGCGCTCTCCCGCAGCCCGCTGCCGCTGCTGGCCGAGGCGGTGCCGGTCTGGCGGCGGCTGCTGCGCCCCGGCGGCGCCCTCGGCATCTCCTGGAACACCCAGGTGGCCGACCGGGCGGAGCTGACCGCGCTGCTGACCGAGCACGGCCTGACCGTCCGGGAGAGCGAGCCCTACCTGGGCTTCGCGCACCGGGTCGACCAGGCCATCACCCGGGACCTGGTGGTCGCCACCAAGCCGACCCGCCGGCCGGCCGACGAGCCCAGGGGGTAGCGGCCCGGCGGCCTAGAGGTCCAGGCCGGTGAGGACCATGACCCGTTCGTAGGTGTAGTCCTCCATGGCGAACCTGACCCCCTCCCGGCCCACCCCGGACTGCTTGACCCCGCCGTAGGGCATCTGGTCGGCGCGGTAGGACGGCACGTCGCCGATCACCACGCCGCCCACCTCCAGCGCCCGGTGCGCCCGGAAGGCGGCCTGCAGGTCATGGGTGAAGACGCCGGCCTGGAGGCCGAAGGTCGAGTCGTTGGCGGCGGCGAAGGCGGCGGCCTCGTCGGGCACCCGGGTCACCGTGAGCACCGGGCCGAAGACCTCGTCGCAGGCCACCTTCGCGTCCGCCGGCACCCCGGCCAGCACCGTCGGCGCGTAGCTGGCGCCCGTCCGGGTGCCGCCGGTCAGCAGCTCGGCGCCGCCGGCGACCGCCTCGTCCACCCAGTCCGCCACCCGGCGGGCGGCCTCCTCGCTGACCAGCGGGCCGACATCGGTGGCCGGGTCCGACGGGTCGCCGGTGGCCAGCGCCTCGACGGCGGCCACCAGCCGGGGCAGCAGCCGGTCGTGGACGGCGGCGTCGGCGATCACCCGCTGCACCGCGATGCAGGACTGGCCCGCCTGGTAGTTGGCGAAGGTCGCGATCCGCTGCGCGGCCCAGTCCAGGTCGGCGTCGGACGCGTAGTCGGCGAGCACCACGGCCGCGCCGTTGCCGCCCAGCTCCAGGGTGACCCGCTTGCGCGGCACGGAGTCCCGGATGGACCAGCCGACCGGCACCGAGCCGGTGAACGAGATGATCGGCAGCCGCTCGTCCGCCACCAGCTCCGGCATCGCCTCGTTGGGCACCGGCAGCACGCTGAACGCGCCGGCCGGCAGCTCGGTCTCGGCCAGCAGCTCGCCCAGCAGCAGGGCGGAGAGCGGGGTGGCGGGCGCCGGCTTCAGCACGATGGGCACGCCGGCGGCCAGCGCGGGCGCCACCTTGTGGGCGCAGAGGTTGAGCGGGAAGTTGAACGGCGCGATGCCCAGCACCGGGCCGTAGGGGACCCGACGGGTCAGCGCCAGCCGGCCGGCGCCGCCGGCGTCGGCGTCCAGCCGCTGCGCGGTGCCGCCGTTGAACCGGCGCGCCTCGTCCGCCGCCCAGCGGAAGACCGAGCGGCAGCGCGCCACCTCGACGGTCGCCCACTTGATCGGCTTGCCGTTCTCGGCGGAGATCAGCTCGGCCAACTCGTCGGCGCGCTCGGCCAGTCGGGCCCCGACCTGGTCCAGCGCGCCGGCCCGCAGATAGGCCGGGCTGGCGGCGAACTCGGGCGCCACCCGGGCCGCGGCCGCCACCGCCTCCTCGGTCTGCGCCGCGGTCGGCACCGAGGCCACGCCCACCGTACGGCCGTCCCAGGGGGAGGTGACCTCCAGCGTGTGCTCGCCGTGCGCCGCCCGGCCGGCCAGCCAGAACGCCTGTGGGGAAGTGGCTTTGCTCATCACGGTCCGCCCTTTCGAGGTGCCAGACTTGAACCGGGCGAGGGCACCGACCGCTCGCCCCCTCCCACCGTAGGGGGTGCGCCGGCCGCGCCATCTTGTCCGGTTCGTAGCGGCGCGGCGGGCCGACGCGCCAATTGGTAGCGAACGAGCGGGCCCCGCCGGCCGGCTCAGGGGCGCGGCGGGCGGCGGGCGGCCAGGCCGCTGGCCTTGAGCGCCAGCCACAGCTCCATCCGCAGGTCCGGATCGTCCAGCGAACGCTCCAGGATCTCCTCCACCCGGCGCATCCGGTAGCGCAGCGTGTGCCGGTGCACCCCGAGGTCGGCCGCCGCCGCGTCCCACTGGCCGTGCCGGGAGAGCCAGGCCGCCAGCGAGGCCAGCAGGTCGCCCCGGCCGGACCTGTCGTGCTCACGCAGCGCCCGCAACAGGCCGTCGGCGAAGGCCCGCACCGCCTCGTCACCCAGCAGCGGCAGCAGCGAGCCGGCCGCCACCTCGTCGTGCTCCACCAGCGTCCGGCCGCGCCGCCTGGCCACCAGCAGCGCCTCCCTGGCCTGCTGGAAGGCGGTGCAGGTCTGGGCCAGGCCGGTGGGCGCCGACAGACCGAGCACCAGCCCCCACTCCGCCGGCTCCGGCGCCGTCGCGTAGTCGGCGCAGGCGGCCAGCGCGGCGCCGCCGTCGGCCAGCAGCAGCACCAGCCCGTCGCCGTCCGGCGCCACCAGCACCCACTCGCCGGCCCTGGCCGCCGCGTTCTCTATCACCTGCCCCAACTCCGTCAGGCCGGCCGACTCGACGCTCTCCGCGGCGAGCACCCGCAGCGGGGCGTCCAACAGGCCGCCGTACAGCTGCCCGGCGACCGCCCTGGCGTGGTCCGGCTCGCCACTGAGCAGCATCCGCAGCACCGCCTCGCCCAGCCGGGCCTCGGCCCGCTGGTAGGCGACCGACCGCTCGGTCACCAGCGTCAGCAGCGCGACGGCGGCCTGCACCGCGTACCGGCCCGAGGTGCCCAGCGGCGCCGCCGTGCCGATCGCCAGCACCGTCCGGCCCCGTTGGCCGGTGCCGACCAGCTGCAACTCCACCCGGTCGCCGCCGGCCTCCCGGCCGTCGGCCGGCACGGCGCAGACCGTGCTGGCCGGCGCCGGCCGGTCGCCGAGCCGACGGACCTCGTCGGCCAGCAGACCGGCCCGCCTGGCCGCCCAACCGGGCGCCACTGCGGTGACCGCGCCGGCCCGGTCGTACAGCGCGGCCCAGCCGTCCACCTGGCCGGCCAGCCGGCTCAGCAGCGCGCCCGACCCGTCCGGGGCCAGCGCCGCCCTGGTCAGCTCGCGCTGCGCGGCGAAGCCCGCGGTGACCGTGCGGTACTGCTCGGCGGCGATCGCGGCCGAGACCGCCTTGCTGATCGCGATGAACGGCGTCGGCCGCGGCACCTCAAGCAGCGGCAACCCGGCCCCCCGCACCGCCGCCAGCAACTCCGGTGTCACCTCCGGGTGGTGCACCCCGATCCCGAAGCCGAGCCCGACCACCCCGGCCTCGGCCAGCCGCGCCACATAGCGGCGCATCGCCTCAGCGTCGGCGACCGGCAGGTTCAGACCGATGGTCAACAGCAGCTCGCCGCCGTCCAGATAGGGCGTCGGATCGCTCATCTCGCTGGTGTGCGCCCAGCGCACCTCGGTGTCCAACCGGTCCTCCCCGGCCAGGACCCGAAGCCGCAGCGCGGAGTGGTGCACGAGGGCGGCGAGAGTGGGGCGCATGGATCACCTAGGGCAGCCGGGGCGACGTCACCGGAACCGTATCGTGGCCGGTCACGGCGGCCCACGGGCCCTCGGCCCGCGGGGTGCGGGAATCAGCCACCGGGGGCGGGGCGCCGCCCGGCGCGGCTCAGCCGAGCCGCACCAGCACCGGTGGCCCCGGCTCGCCGGCCGCCGACGTGGTGGAGAGCACCGCGTGCCGGGGCGGCACCCGGTGCGCCAGCTCCGAAGCCGACCAGCGCTCGCGCTCCACCCGGCGCACGGTGACCGCGTCGAGCGTGGTCTCCCGCCCGGTGAACAGCTTGCGCACCCCGCGCACCGCCTTGCGGACCAGGCCGCCGGAGCGCTCCGGCGTCCTGGTGACGTCCTGGTCCTCCGTCCAGGCGGTGCCCCAGACCCGGGCGAAGTGCTCGGCGTCCCAGGTGGTGATGCCGGCGAACGCCATCCGGCAGCCCACCGCGCCCAGCAGGCCGGCGCGCAGCTCGGCCGGCACGTCGTCCAGGGTGCGCAGGGCGAGCACCGCGCCGGCGTGAGCGCCGCGCAGCTGCGACAGCCCGCGCACCGTGCCCTGGGTGAGCGCGGCGGTGGCGTCGTCCAGCACCAGGGCGGCGAACAGCGAGCGGTCGGGGCGGCCGAGCGCGGCGGTGGTGAACTGCGCCAGCAGCAGCCGGGTGATGATCCGCCCGGCCTCCGCGTGCCCGGCGGCCGGCAGGTCGATCCGCACCCGCAGCGGATGCACCAGGCCGGCCATCGAGAAGGCCGGCGCCGCCGGCCCGGCCGAGAAACCGGCCCGGTCGAGCACGGCCAGCCGGTCGGCCAGTCGCTGCCCCGGGTCCTCGGGACGGGCCGCGGCCCGCTCCCGGGAGTCCAGCTCCCGCTGCTGGTCGTGGGCCCCGGCCAGGGCCAGGTCCTCGCGCAGCGTGGCCAGCAGCGCGGGCGCCCCGTCCAACATGGCGCGCAGCTCCGGCACGCCGGGCAGCCGGCCGTAGGCCGCGTGGTAGGGGCTGATCAGCTGGACCAGTACCGCCGCCGCCTCCCTGGTCTCGGCCTGGGTGCCGCCGAGCAGCGCCTCGGCCAGCAGTGCCGCGGCCTCGTCGGCGTCGGCGGCGCCCCCGTAGAGCGCGAGCTGGTGGGTGCTGTCCGGGTCGCCGACCCGGACCACGAGGTCGAACGCGGCGTCCGGGCCGAGGCCGCTGGCGGCGCTGCCCACCGCCACCACGGCGGCCTGGCCGGTCAGCGCCCGCAGGCACAGCGACTCCACCACCGGGCGCACCACCCGGCCGGTCTTGCCCGCGCCGGGCGGGCCGACCGCCAGCAGCGAGGTCGCCAACACCGCCGGGTCCAGGGCGATGTCGACGCCCCGGTAGTCGTAGGCGTTGCGCTCCTCGTCCACCGCGGTGCCGACCCGCACCTGCCCGGTCAGCAGGTCGTGCTGGGCGGCCCTGACCGGCAGGTCCCGGTCGCCCGACGGGTGCGTGAAGGCGCCGGCGCCGTGCCGCAGCACCGTTTCCTGGAAGGCCGGCAGCTCGGTGGGCCGGGCCCGGACGGCGCGCCAGCTGTGCTCGATCCGGACGTAGTCCAGATCGCTCATCCGGCCGGCCGCCACCTCCGCGAGCAGCTGCTCGGCGGCGGCCCCGGCGCCGGCCGCGCGCAGCTCGGTGAACTCGGTCAGCCGCGCGAACTCCGCCGCCTCCCGCTCGCCGCCCACCACCGACCGCCCGGTCAGCCGCGCCGGCGGGAACCGGCGCCAGACCCCGAGCCAGCCGCCGACGGCGCCGAAGACCAGCACCAGGACGAGGGCGTAGAGCAGGTAGTAGACGTTGTAGGCGACCACGTAGGCGGTGGTGTCCCCGTCCTCCCACCAGCCGTCGGGCACCAGGCCGTAGAACGGCTCCAGCCAGAAGGTCCACAGGCCGCGGAAGCTGAGCCGCCAGACCGCCCACCCGCCGAGCAGGGCGGCCGCGGCCCGCAGGGTGCGGCGGGGGTCCTGGCGTTCCAGGTCGGCGCGTCCGGTCCAGGCGTTGAGCAGGGTGGGACGCCAGCGCCGCCACAGCCGGGGGGCGTTGCCGAGCCGACCGAAGAGGTAGCAGAGCAGGCAGATCAGCAGCAGCTCGTAGCCGTAGACGACGGTGCCACGGAGGGTGCCGGAGTCCCAGGAGCCGACGTTCATCCAGCTCAACGGCCAGGTGGCCGGCGGGAGATAGCCGTTCTGGTAGAGCGACCACACCAGCAGCCCGGTCAGCAGGGCCAGCAGCGCGCCGCCGTGGAGTTCGCGGTCGTTGAGCTGGTCCGGGTCCTCCGGGGGCTTGCGGACGTGGCCGGCGCGCCAGACGCCGGGCCGGACCTCCGGCCGCGGAGTGCGCAACCAACGCTTGAGCGGCGGGAGTTCGACCTCGTCCGAGGGCTCCCTTGGGGCCGGTGGGGCGGCCGGGGGTGGCGGGACCACGGGGGTGCCGCCCGCCATGTCCTGGGGCGTGCGCCGTGGTTCCGTGGTGCCGTCGCTGTTCACAGTTCCCCATGATGCCAAGCGCCGGGCCCGGCATGTGGGTTGACGTCATGTCGACATCGCTGGCCGGGCCCGCAGGACGCCGACCGGCCGCCCGCGACGAATATGCGAGCGGGCAACTTGTGCGAAACCGTTCCGCTGGGACATCTGGTGCGCTACTTTCCTGGCCCACCTCCTGACTCAAGGACATCCAAACGGGCGGAACGGCATGACGCGCGCCATCTCCCTGCGAGACGTGACCAAGATCTACCCACGCGACGTGGTCGCGGTGAACCGGCTGTCGCTCGACATCGCCCCCGGCGAGTTCCTGGTCCTGCTCGGCCCCTCGGGCTGCGGCAAGACCACCGTGCTGCGGATGATCGCCGGTCTTGAGGACATCACCTCGGGGGAGCTGCTGCTGGACGGCGAGTTGGCGAACGGGATACCGCCGGGCCAACGCGGGCTGGCGATGGTCTTCCAGCACTACGCGCTCTACCCGAACATGACGGGCGAGCAGAACATGAGCTTCCCGCTGAAGATCGAGTCGCCCGGCCGGGACACCACCGCGCAGGTGCGGGAGACGGCGCGGCTGCTGGGCATCGAGGAGCTGCTGGACCGGTTCCCGGCGCAGCTGTCCGGCGGGGAGCGGCAGCGGGTGGCGATGGGGCGGGCCATCGTCCGCCGGCCCTCGGCGTTCCTGTTGGACGAGCCGCTCTCCAACCTGGACGCCAAGCTGCGCACCCGGCTGCGGGCGGAGATCGCCACGCTGACCCGCCATCTGGGCGTGACCACCGTCTACGTGACGCACGACCAGGCCGAGGCGATGTCCCTCGGGGACCGGGTCGCGGTGCTGAGGGACGGGGTGATCCAGCAGGTCAGCGCGGCACGGGAGGTGTACCAGCGGCCGGAGAACGTGTTCGTGGCGGCCTTTGTCGGCACCCCGCGGATCAACCTGCTGCGGGCCACCGTGCACGCCCCGCTGGACGGGCGGCTGAACATCGACTTCGGCACCCAGCGCATCCAGTTGCCGCAGCCGCTCTCCCCCGACCACCAGATGCTGCGGGTGCAGATGGGGCGGGAGATCACCGTGGGGCTGCGTTCGGAGGCGGCCAGGATCGCCGGCCCGCAGGAGATGCGGCCGACCGAGGCGCTGCTCAACGGCGTGGTGCAGCACGTGGAGTTCCAGGGCCACGAATCGCTGGTGCACGTCTCGACGGGCGCCAGGCCGGCCCGTGTCGAGGGCCTTGAGTCGCCACGCCCGCCGACCCGGGGCGGCTCCCGGGCGGCCCGCCGGGCGCGCGGCGCGAACCCGTTGCGGCAGTTGGTCGGCCGGGTGCTGGGGCGCCCGGCGGCGGACCAGGAGCCGGCGGAGCCGCCGGCGGAGGGGCAGCAGCACCCGGGCCAGCCGCCGGCGCCGACCGCGGCGGGCCGGATCAGCGACGGCCTGGTGGTGCGGACGGGGGCCGACGTGCATCCCCGGCTCGGGGAGCGGGTGCCGCTGTTGATCGACCTCGACCAGATGTACGTCTTCGACGAGGACGGCCGGCGCATCTGCCCGGCGCCGCTCCGGCCGGACCGGGCGCGCCCCTGAGCCGCGCGCCTCCGTGGGCCCGGCAGGGTGCCGAAGTGGCCAAAAGGGCGTCCGGTTGACTCCGTGGTGGCGCGTGCCTGTCGCGCCGGGCCGGCCCTAGCCTGCCGGGGAGTGCCCGATGCACCCCCTTCGTGACGAGGAGGCCACTCATGAGCGACCCGACCGAGCCGACCGGCGGACCCGCACTCCCCCAGCGGCGCCGGCTGGTCACCGAGATCCCGGGCCCGAAGTCCCGGGAACTGCTGACCCGCAAGCTGGCCACCGTGGCCCAGGGCGTCGGCACGGTGCTGCCGGTCTTCGTCCGGCGCGCCGGCGGCGGCATCGTGGAGGACGTGGACGGCAACGCGCTGATCGACTTCGGCTCCGGCATCGCCGTCACCTCGGTGGGCAACAGCGCCGAGGCGGTGGTGCGCCGCGCCACCGAGCAGCTGGCCCGGTTCACCCACACCTGTGCGATGGTCACGCCGTACGAGGGGTACGTGGAGGTCTGCGAGGAGCTGGCCCGCCTCACCCCGGGCGACCACGCCAAGAAGTCGATCCTGCTCAACTCCGGTGCCGAGGCGGTGGAGAACGCGGTCAAGATCGCCCGCTACCACACCAGGCGGCAGGCGGTGGTGGTCTTCGAGCACGGCTACCACGGCCGGACCAACCTCACCATGGCGCTGACCGCCAAGGACATGCCGTACAAGCACGGCTTCGGCCCGTTCGCCCCGGAGATCTACCGGGCGCCGATGGCCTATCCGTACCGCTGGCTGACCGGCCCCGAGCGGTGCGCGGAGGAGGCGGCGGCCCAGGTGATCGAGCAGATCAGCAAGCAGATCGGTGCGGACAACACGGCGGCGATCGTGGTGGAGCCGATCCTGGGCGAGGGCGGCTTCATCGTGCCGGCCCCCGGCTTCCTGCCGCGGATCGCCGAGTTCGCCAGGGAGCACGGGATCGTGCTGGTGGCGGACGAGATCCAGTCCGGTTTCTGCCGCACCGGGCAGTGGTTCGCCGCCGAGCACGAGGGCCTGGTGCCCGACCTGATCACCACGGCCAAGGGCATCGCCGGCGGCCTGCCGCTGGCGGCGGTGACCGGCCGGGCGGAGATCATGGACGCCGCGCACGTCGGCGGGCTGGGCGGCACCTACGGCGGCAACCCGGTGGCCTGCGCCGCGGCACTGGGCGCCATCGAGACCATGCGGGAGCTGGACCTGGCGGCCCGGGCCCGGCGGATCGAGGAGCTGATGCTCCCCCGGCTGCGGGCCATGCGGGAACGCTTCCCGGTGATCGGCGACGTGCGCGGGCGCGGCGCGATGCTGGCGATCGAGCTGGTGCGGCCCGGCGGCAAGGAGCCCGACCCGCAGGCCACCGCCGACCTGGCGGCCCGCTGCCACCGGGCGGGTCTGCTGCTGCTGACCACCGGCACCTACGGCAACGTGGCGCGTTTCCTGCCGCCACTGGTCATCGGCGAGGACCTGCTGGCCGAGGGGCTTGACATCCTGGAGGGCGCCCTGGCCGAGCTGTGACCCGGCCCCGGCCGGCGCGGGGAGCGGGGCGGGCGCCCCGCTCCCTGGGCGGTCACCAGGGCCACCGGCCGTCGGCCGCCGGCTCGACCGACCCGGCCGGGGCGACGTCCGGGTCGGCGACGGAGTCGGCGGGTTCGGAGTCGGGTTCGGAGTCGGGTTCGGAGTCGGGGGCGATCGCTCTCGCCCGGCGGGCGCCGGCGACGATCGCCGCGGCCTCGTGCATGGCCAGCTCCAGCAGGGCCGGGTCGTTGAGTGCCCCCGTGCCGTCCGGCGGCACCAGCCAGCGGGCCGCCGGGCCCGAGCGGTCCGGCCGGGGCACCACGATCCAGCTGCCCCGGCCCGCCGCCCGCACCCCGGTGCCCAGCCACCGCCCGGCGGTGCCCGGCGGCACGAAGAAGCCCACCCGACGGTGGCCACGGTCGGCCAACACCGGTCCCGGCGCGGCGACCTGGGCCAGCACCTCCAGGGTGGCCACCCCGAGCCCTCCCGGCAGGATCAGCACGTCCCACAGGCGTCCGGCCGGCAGCAGCGCCACCCCCTGCGGGTGCCGCTCCCACTCCCACCGGCAGACCGCCGGCCTCGGTGCCGCCGAGGCCAGCCACTCCATCGCCGTCCGCCGCTCGCCGCTCATCGCGTGTCCCTTCTCCCGCCCGCCCCGGCCGCTGCCGGGGCCCGTTGGTGCCTACGCGGGGGGAGAGGGCCGAACCATCCGTTCCTTACGCGACTTCGGAGAAGTTCGACGAAGCTCGTGCGAATCCAGGCGGCTCGCGGTCAGGAGCATGCGGGGAAAGGTCCCGATCGGCCCGGAAGCGTCCCGTTTTCGATCAGGGGCGCTCGCCGGCGGTGCTCGGGACCGCTCCCGTCGGTCCCTGGCGGGTCGGGCCGGGGCGCGCCGGCCGTCACACGTCCAGGCTGGTGCCCGGCGGGCCCTCGTCGTCCGGCTCGGCCGGCGGCCGCTCGGACTCCCGCTCGGCGGGCAGGAAGACGAACCAGTAGCCCCAGGCATAGGCGTCGGCCGGCCGGTAGTCGACGGCCAACGCGGTCATCCCCGGGTCCAGCGAGACCCGGTACTCGACCTCCGCCACCTCGCCGGGCGCCACCTCCCCGGCCGCGCCGGGCACCCGGGCGACGTAGTCGCGCGGCAGCATCTCCCCGTCGTCCAGCGCCCGCAGCTCGTCGTCCAGGGTGACGAAGCCGTCGGTGCGGTTGTCCACGGTGACGGTGAGCAGCACCTCGTGCGCGGTCCCGCCCGGCCGGGGCCTGGCCAGGGTGACCACCAGTCCGTCGGCGAAGACCACCTCGTCGCCCGGCTCGGCGAGGTAGTCGGAGCCGGCCGCCGAGTCCACCTCGGTCACCCGCAGCACGTCCACCAGCAGCAGCGTGGTCAGCACCGCGCCGACCAGCGCGGCGCCGGCGCCGGTCCACAGCCCGCCGAGCGCCACCGGCCGGTTGCTGGCCGCCCCGCGCTTGGCGCGGCCGGAGCCGATCAGCCCGAACGCCACGGCCAGCGCGCCCAGCGCCAGGCCGAGCGGGCTGAGGAAGTACGTCCAGCACACCGAGGCGCCCAGCACGCCGAGGACCAGCGCGGCCACCCCCGTGCCGTTCCGCTGCCGCAGCGGCACCGGCGGCGGCGGCCAGGGCAGCGGCGCGCCGTACCCGGCCCACGGGCCGGGCGCGGGGGCGCCGGCCGGCCAGGCCGGCACCGATCCGGGCAGCGGCGTGCCGCGCCCGCCGGCCGGCAGCGACGGCGGAGGCGGGGTGGCGGGCGGCTCCACCCCCGACAGCCGGCTCGGGTCTGGCTGCTGGTCTGTGGTCACGGCACCTCCACGATCGGGCCCCCATACCCTACGGGCCCGCGGCGCCCGGTGCGGCCACGCCTACCATGAGCCTTCGGTCCGTCTTCCAGGAGGGTTCGTGTCCCAGCTGCCGGAAGTCCCAGCCACCAGCGGTGATCTCGCCACGTTCGTCGCGGGACTGCCCAAGGCCGAGCTGCATGTGCACCATGTGGGCTCGGCCTCGCCCCGGATCGTGGCCGAGTTGGCCGCGCGCCACCCGGACTCGCCCGTCCCGAAGGACCCCGAGCGGTTGGCCGAGTACTTCACCTTCCGCGACTTCGCGCACTTCATCGAGGTCTACGTCTCCGTGGTGAGTCTGGTCCAGACGCCGGAGGACGTGCGGCTGTTGACCTACGAGGTGGCCAGGGACATGGCCAGGCAGCAGATCCGCTACGCCGAACTCACCGTCACGCCCTACTCGTTCGGGCTGCGCGGCATCCCCGACGAGGGGATCGTCGAGGCCATCGAGGACGCCCGGGTGGCCGCCGCCCGGGACCTGGGCGTGGAGCTGCGCTGGTGTTTCGACATCCCGGGCGAGCTGGGGCCGCCGGCCGGCGAGGGCACCGTGCGGCTGGCCCTGGAGCAACAGCCGGCCGGGCTGGTCTCGTTCGGCCTCGGCGGGCCGGAAGCGGGCTGGCCGCGGGCGCTCTTCAAGCCGTACTTCGACGAGGCGATCGCCGCCGGGCTGCACAGCGTGCCGCACGCCGGCGAGAGCACCGGCCCGGAGACCGTCTGGGACGCGCTGACCTCGCTGCGCGCCGAGCGAATCGGCCACGGCGTCAACGCGGCGCGCGACCCGGAGCTGCTGGCCCATCTGGCCCGCGAGGGCGTGCCGTTGGAGGTCTGCCCGACGTCCAACGTGGCGACCGGCTCGGTGCCGTCGCTGGCCGAGCACCCGCTGCCGCGGCTGGTGGAGGCGGGCGTCTTCGTGACGGTCAACACGGACGACCCACCGATGTTCGGCACCGACCTCAACCGGGAGTACCTGGTCGCCGCCGAGCTGCTCGGCCTGGACGCGGCCGGCGTCGCCGGGCTGGCCAGGAACGCGGTGACCGCCTCGTTCCTCGACCCGGCTGGCAAGGCGAAGCTGGTCGCCGAGATCGACGCGTACCTGGCCGCATGGGTGGGGTGACGGCGGTCGCCCACCGGGGCGACCCCTACCGCGTCCGGGAGAACACCCTGCCCTCCTTCACCTCGGCGGCCGAGGCCGGCGCCGACGCCGTGGAGTTCGACGTCCGGCTGACCGCGGACGGCGTGCCCGTGGTGGTGCACGACGCCACCCTGGACCGGCTGTGGGGCCACCAGGTGTCGGTGGCCGCGGTGACAGCGGCCGAGGTGCGGCGGCTGACCGGCGGCGGGGTGCCGACGCTGACCGCGGCGCTGGCGCACTGCGCCGAGCTGGGCGTGCGCGCGCTGCTCGACCTGCCGGAACGGTCCGCCTCCGACGCCCAGCGGGTGGTGGAGGTGGCGCGGGCGGCCGATCCGGCGGCCCGGGTCTGGTACTGCGGGGACCCGGGCGCGCTGCGCGCGGTGCGGCGGGCCGACCCGGACGCGGAGATCGCGCTCACCTGGAAGCGCACCGGCGGCCCGCGCCCCTCGCTGCTCGCCGAGGTGCGGCCGCGCTGGCTCAACTACCGCCTGGGGCTGGTCAACGCGGAGACGGTGCGGCGGGCGGCGGACGCCGGGTACCAGGTGTCGGCCTGGACGGCCGACAGCCGCCGGACCATGCGGCGGCTGCGGGACCTGGGGGCGACCGTGGTGATGAGCAACCGGATCGGGGTGCTGCGCTCCGTGCTCGACGAGCGGCGGGACGCCGGGGCGCGCTGAGCCGAGGGGGCGCCGGCGACGCGCGCCGGCGCCCCCTCGGTGGCCGGGGAGGGGCCCAGCGGCCTCAGAGGGCCGTCATCACGTGCTTGACCCGGGTGTAGTCCTCCAGCCCGTAGGCCGAGAGGTCCTTGCCGTAGCCGGACTTCTTGAACCCGCCGTGCGGCATCTCGCCGACCAGCGGGATGTGCGTGTTGATCCAGACGCAGCCGAAGTCCAGTGCCCGGGACATCCGCATGGCCCGGGCGTGGTCCCGCGTCCACACCGAGGAGGCCAACCCGTACTCCACGCCGTTGGCGTAGGCGACGGCCTGCTCCTCGTCGGCGAACCGCTGCACCGAGATCACCGGGCCGAAGACCTCGCGCTGGACGATCTCGTCGTCCTGGGCGCAGTCGGCGACCACGGTGGGGGCGTAGAAGTAGCCGCGCTCGCCCACCCGGTGGCCGCCGGTGGTGACCTTGGCGTGCGCGGGCAGCCGCTCGACGAAGCCGCTGACCTTGGCCAGGTGGTCGGCGTTGTTGAGCGGGCCGTAGGCGCAGTCCGGGTCGGCGCTGTCGCCGGTGCTCACCGCCGACGCGGCCTCGGTGAGCGCGGCGACGAACTCGTCGTAGCGGGTCTCGTGCACCAGCACCCGGCTGGCCGCGGTGCAGTCCTGGCCGGCGTTGAAGAAGCCGGCGTCCCTGATGCCCTCGACGGCCGCCGCCAGGTCGGCGTCCTCGAAGACCACGCAGGGCGCCTTGCCGCCCAGCTCCAGGTGGACCCGCTTGAGGTCGGCCGCGGCGCTGGTGGCGACCTCGGTGCCGGCGCGGACCGAGCCGGTGATGGAGACCATCGCCGGGGTCGGGTGCTCCACCATCAGCCGGCCGGTGTCCCGGTCACCGCAGACCACGTTGAAGACGCCCTTGGGCAGGATGTCGGCGAGCAGCTCGGCGGCGTGGGAGAGCGAGGCGGGCGTGGTGTCGGACGGCTTGATCACCACGGTGTTGCCGGCCGCCAGCGCGGGGGCGAACTTCCAGACCGCCATCATCAGCGGGTAGTTCCACGGCACCACCTGGGCGCAGACGCCGACCGGCTCGCGCCGGACGAAGGAGGTCAGGCCGGCCATGTACTCGCCGGCGGCCTTGCCCTCCAGCATCCGGGCGGCGCCGGCGAAGAAGCGGATCTGCTCCAGCATCGGCGGCAGCTCCTCCGCCCTGGTCAGCTCCAGCGGCTTGCCGGTGTTCCGGCACTCGGTGGCCAGCAGCTCGTCGGCGTGCCGCTCGAAGGCGTCGGCGATCCGCAGCAGCGCCAGCTGCCGGGTGGCCGGGGTGGCGTCCCGCCAGGCCGGGAAGGCGGCCTCGGCGGCCGCCATCGCCGCGTCCACGTCGGCCGCGCCGGAGAGCGGCGCGGTGGTGTAGGGCTCGCCCGTGGTGGGGTCGACCACCTCGGTGGTCCGCCCGTCGGCGGCCTCCCGGAACTCCCCGTCGATGTGGTTCCGCACACGGCGCGGTTCGGTGCTCACACCAGGCCTCCTGCCTTCCGGTCCGATGGCTCGGAACGCTCACCCTATGCCTCCGGCCCGGCGACACAACACCGCGCCGACCACAGATTCGACGCCCAGGCACCTCCGAGACGGGAAGAACGGCTCGAAAACCGCCACCGCGAGGGATTTCCTTCGCCGGGCCGCCGGTCGTTGTCCACCGTCCGGAGGATTCCTCGCACCGGTCGCCGCGCCGCCGAAGGGCGCGCCGGGCGCTGTGTCAGCGTGCAGGAGTGCCGTGCGCGGCCGGATGACCCCGCCTCCGGCGGACGGGGCGGGCGACGGCCGGCGAGACCAGCGGAAGGTGCCCCCGACGATGGCCCCACCCGACAACGACGTGCTCTGGGCGCGCGATCTGGAGCACGCCCACCGTGGCTCACCCGCCCTCCTCGGGGTCTCCCTTGGGGTGCGCCAGGGCGAGATCCTCGCCGTCACCGGACCGCGTGGCGCTGGCAAGACCACGTTGCTCGGCTGCCTCGCCGGACAGCTGCGCCCGGACCGGGGCGAGGTGTGGTTCAACGACGTCCCGGTGCACGAGCTGCCGCCGCCGGCGCGGGAGCGGCTGCGCCGGGAGAGCTTCGGCTGGGTGGGCGAGAGCCCCCAGCTGGTGCCCGAGCTGACCGCCTGGGAGAACGCGGCGCTGCCGCTGCTGCTCGCCGGGGTCGGCGGCCGGCGGGCCA
Organism: Streptomyces chisholmiae; assembly: GCF_031845445.1. Lineage (NCBI taxonomy): Bacteria > Bacillati > Actinomycetota > Actinomycetes > Kitasatosporales > Streptomycetaceae > Streptomyces > Streptomyces chisholmiae. The sequence continues at coordinate 60,197 of NZ_JAVREO010000016.1, forward strand.
GGGCCGCCGTCGGCGAGTGGCTGGAGCGCCTCGACATCGCCGACTGCGCCCGGCTCCGGCCCGCCGCACTGCGCCAGGCGCAGCGTCAACGGGTCGCCATCGCCCGGGCGTTGGCGCACAAGCCCGACGTGCTGTTCGCCGACGAGCCGACCGCGCCGCTGCACCGGGCGGACCGGGCGCAGGTGCTGCGCACCCTGACGACCGCCGGCCGCACCCACGCCATCACCGTGGTACTGGCCAGTCACGAACCGGAGATCGCCACCCTGGCCGACCGGACGGTGACCCTGGAGGACGGCCGGGCCACCGCGGTCGAGACCGTCGAGGACGAGGTGACATGCTCGCTCTCCGGCTAGCCCGAGGCTCCGACCCGGCGGCGCTGGCCCGCCGCCTGCTGCTGGCCTGCGCCACCGCCGGCGTCGGCTTCCTGCTGCTCAGCGCGCTGGCGCGGGCCGCCGCGCACCCCGAGGACGGCCGGCTGGCGGCGGTGCGGCTGCTGTGGTGCCTGGTGCCGTTGGCCAGCACCGCCCAGCTGGCGGTCGCGGTGGCCAGGGCCGATCCGGCCGGCTCGCCCCGCTCCGGGCTGGCCGCGGCCGGCCTCGGCCCGACCCGGCTGCCGGTGCTGGCCGCGCTGTCCACGGCGGTGGCCGGGCTGCTGGGCAGCGCGCTGGCGCTGCTGGTCTTCCTGCACCTGCGGGGCGACCTGTCCGGGCTGCCGTTCGACGGCGCCGCGACCGGCCCGCTGAACGGCGGTGGCTCGCTGCCGCTGGGCGCCGCGCTGACCCTGCTGGCGGTGGCGCCGGCCACGGCGGCGGGCGCCTCGGCGCTGGCGGTGCGGGGCACGGCGGCGCCGATGCCGGCGCCGGCCGGGCTGCCCTGGGGCACCGCGCTGATCGCCGGCGGGCTGGCGCTGGGCACGCTGGCCGGGGACGCGGCGGCGGAGGCCGGCTCGGGCTGGCTGCCGCTGCCGGCGCCGCTGGACGCGGTGCCGCTGGGGGTGGTGGCCGGCTGGGCGTCGATCGCGGTCGGGGTGGTGCTGACCGGCCCCGGCCTGAGTTTCCTCTGCGGCCGGGCGCTCGCCTTCGGCCAGCCGTCGGCGCTGCGGCTGCTGGCCGGCCGGGGGCTGGCGGAGGAGGCGCGCCGGCTGGGCCGGCCGGTGGCCGCGCTGACGGTGGCGCTCGGCGCCCTGCTGGCCGCCGAACGGCTCGGCGCGCTGGGTGCGTTCGGCTTCTTCGGCGGGCTGGGCGCGGCGGTGGTGCTGGCCGGGGTGGCGGGCACCGTGGCCACGGTCGCCCTTCAGGTGCGGGGCGAGCGGCGGGAGGCGGTCGCCGCCCTGACGAAGGTCGGCACCGGGCGCCGCACGCTGCGCGGCGCGGCGCTGCTGCGGGGCGCCGCGCTGGGCGCGGTCTTCGGGCCGCTGGCCTGGCTGACCGCCGAGTTGCTGCTGCTCGCCGCCCGCGCCTGACCGGCCGGCGCGCGCCAGGCGACGGACGGCGGACGGCCCCCCGAGCGCCGTGGCTCGGGGGGCCGTCCGGGTGCGCCGGGTGACGTCAGGGGAGGAGGACGTCAGTGGCCCGGCAGGGCGAGGTACGGCGGAAAGTCGACCTCGGTCAGCGAGCCGGCGCCGATCCGGGCCGGCAGCAGCGGCACCCCGACCACCCCGTGGGGCAGGCTGACCCGCACCAGGTAGTGGCCGGCCGGCAGGTGGGCGAAGCCGAACCAGCCGGAGCCGTCGGCCACCGCGGTGCGCCGCTCGCCGGCGCCCAGCGGCAGCAGGGTGACCTCGGCGCCGTCCAGCGGGGTGCCGTCGCGCAGCGTCAGCTCGCCGGTGAGGTGGCCGTCGTCGGGCGCCGTCTTCCAGGTCATCTCGGGCACCGCGGCCGGCTCGGCGAACGGCGCGTCCGGGCCGGTGGTCAACGCCTCGACCAGCGCCGCGCGTTCCTCGGTCGCCGGGGTGCCGGGCACGTCGAGCGAGGGGGTGGCGTAGGAGTAGCCGCTCCAGCCGGCGGCGGTGTTGCCGGCGGCGGTCGGGGCCAGCGAGAGCTGGGCCTGCCGGAGGCTGTCGGCGATGGAGTTGAGGTAGAGGGCCGGCCCGTTGACGGCCTGCCGGTCGCCCTGCGCGTCGGCCAGGAACTCGGTCCACTCGGCGAACATCTGGCGCTGCTCGGGCTGCCAGTCGCGCTTGTAGTTCATCGCCACGACGGTGTCGACGATGCCCTCGTCCAGCCAGCCGGCCCAGTCCTGGAGCACCTCGCGGTAGGTGCGGGTCTGCTCGAAGCCGCCGACCGCCTGGGGGCCGTTGGCGTAGGTGATGGCGTTGATCGACAGCCTGGCCCGCGGGTCCTCTTCCCAGATGCCGAGGTAGAGGCGGCGCACCAGGTTGGTCACCTGGTCCCGGCGCCAGTCGCTCCACTGCCCGTCGGCGGGCTCCGGCACGTCGTCCCGGCCGGTGGCGGCCTGGAACCTGGCGACCGAGACCTCGTTGTAGCCCCAGTCGCTGTGGGTGGTCGCGGAGCTGCCGTCGGGGTAGCGGATGTAGTCGAGGTTGACGCCGTCCACGTCGTACTCGCGCACGATGCTGCGGATCGCGGACTCGATGTAGTCCACGGCGGCCGGATGGCCCGGGTCGATGTAGGCGTTGGCACCGACGAACTCGGTGCCGTCCGCCTTCCGGTTGAGCCAGCGGTCGTAGCCCTCGGCGGTCGGCCCGTGCTGGTTGAAGGCGTGCTCCGGCGAGGTGGGCGGAGTCGCGCTGTTCCAGAGGGTGTTGACGTTCACCCAGGCGTGCACCTCGAGGTCGGCGGCGTGCGCCTGCCGGATCACCTCGTCCAGCGGGTCGTAGGGCGCCGGGTCGATCGCGGCGTCGGTGCGGGGGTAGAGCGCGCGGTTGCAGAAGCAGTCGTAGCGGCGGCCGGTCTGGACGATCAGCGCGTTGGCGTTGACCGCCTGGGCGTCCTCGATCAGGGTGGTGACCTGCTGCGGGGTGTAGATCCCGGCGTTGAACGCGTCGACCCAGTAGCCGCGCCACTGGCTGGTCTCGGGCTCGTCGGCCTGTGCCGGGGTCACGGTGGCGAGGGCGCCCAGCAGCAGGCTGAGACAGGCGAGCAGGGTGAGCAGGGTCCGTCTCATGCGGTTCTCTCCAGGGGGAGTTGACGACTGCGCCGACAATTTACTTCGCCAGACGCGGCCCGCATAGACGGAAACTTTCATCTTTTCAAGGAAGTTGATCGGCCGGGCGCGCCGGCCCCGGTCACCGCGTGGACTCCGTACCGGGCAGCACCACGACGTCCTCCGGTTCGAAGGTGACGCCCACCCGCGCGCCCACCTCGGGCGCCGCCCGCAGCGCGCAGCTGGCCTCCCACTCGGGCCCGCCGCCCTCGGGCCGCACCAGCAGCAGGACGTGGTCGCCACGGAAGGTGCGGGCCAGCACGGTGCCGGTCAGCCCGGCCCCTTCGGCCGTCGACAGCCGCACCCCCGAGGGCCGCACCAGCACCTCGCACCGGCCGGCCGGGGCGCCCGCCGGCACCGGCAGCGGCCCCCACGGGGTGTCCGCGACCGCGCCGCGCACCTCGGCGTCGACCACGTTGCGGAAGCCGAGGAAGCGGGCCACGAACGCGTCCGCCGGCCGCCGCCACACCTCGACCGGGCTGCCCAGCTGGACCACCCGCCCGGCCCGCATCACCACCACCCGGTCGGCGAGCGCGAACGCCTCCCCCTGGTCGTGCGTGACGGCCAGCACCGTGCTGCCCAACCGGGCGAAGAGCTGCCGCAGTTCGACCACCAGTCGCTCCCGCAGGTCCCGGTCGAGCTGCCCGAGCGGCTCGTCCAGCATCAGCAGCCGCGGCCCCGGCGCCAACGCCCGCGCCAGCGCCACCCGTTGCTGCTCGCCGCCGGACAGGGTGGCCACCGCCCTCGGCCCGGCGTCCGGCAGCCCCACCAGCTCCAGCAGCTCCGCCACCCGGCTCGCCACCGCCGGCTTCGGGGTCCGTCGCATCCGCAGCCCGAAGGCGATGTTGCCGGCCACGTCCCGCTGCGGGAACAGCTGGTGGTCCTGGAACATCAGGCCGAGGCCGCGCCGGTGCGCCGGCACCCCGCGCTGGTCCCGGCCGGCCAGCCGCACCGCGCCACCGGCCACCGGCGTCAGCCCGGCCACCGCGCGCAGCAGCGTCGACTTGCCGCTGCCGCTGGGCCCCAGCACGCAGACGGTCTCCCCCTCGGCCACCGTCAGCCGGACCGCGTCCAGCGCCAGGCGCTCGCCGTAGCGGACGCTCACCCCGTCCAGTTCCAGCAGGCTCATCCCCGCACCCTCCCGCTCGTCCCGCTCGTGCCGTGCCGGCGCCCCGCGCGCCATCAGAAGGTCCCGGCCAGCCGGCTGGGCGTGAGCCGCTCCAGCAGCAGCAGGGTGAGCGTGCAGACCAGCATCAGCAGCACGCTCAGGGCCATCGCCTGGCCGTAGTTGAGGGCGCCGGCCCGGCCCAGCAGCCGCGCCACCGCCACCGGCAGGGTCGGCTCGTCCGGCCGCGCGATGAAGACCGTGGCGCCGAACTCGCCCAGCGAGACGGCGAACGCGAACCCGGCCGCCACCAGCACCGACCGCCACACCAGCGGCAGGTCCACCTCCCGCCAGGCGCGCAGCGGCGAGGCGCCGAGCACCGCCGCCGCCTGCCGCAGCCGGTCGTCCACCGCGCCGAACACCGGCACCAGCACCCGCACCACGAACGGCACCCCGACCAGCGCCTGGGCCAGCGGCACCAGGATCCACGAGGACCGCAGGTCGAGCGGTGGCGCGTTGAGCGTGATCAGGAACCCGAAGCCGACGGTCACCGCCGAGGTGCCAAGCGGCAGCATCAGCAGCGCGTCGAAGCCCCGGGTCAGCCGCCCGGCGCGCCGGGTCAGCGCGACCGCCGCGCACCCCCCGACCAGCAGCGCGATCAGGGTGGCCACGGCGGCGAACCGCAGCGAGTTGCCGACCGCCTCCCAGGGCGCCACCAGGAACGTCCCGTCGGCGTGCGCCAGCGCCCGGTAGTGGTCCAGGCCGTACCCGTCCGGGGTGGCCAGCGAACGCTCCACCAGCACCCCGAGCGGCAGCGCCAGCAGCAGCGCCACCGTGGTCAACACCCCGGCCAGCGCCGTCCACTGCGCCCAGCCGCGCGGCCGGTGCGCCGTGCCCGCCGGGTCGACCAGCGACAGCGCGCCGGCCCGCCGCCGGGTCACCGCCCGGTGGGTCAGCAACAGCGCCAGCACAGCCGCCAGTTGCAGCAAGGTGAGGACGGCGGCGGTCGGCAGCCGCAGCAGCTGCGCGGTCTGCCGGTAGATCTCCACCTCCAGGGTGGCCTGGGTCGGCGAGCCCAGGATCTGCACCACCCCGAAGGAGGTGAAGGTGAAGAGGAAGACCATCAGCGCGGCGGCGGCCACCGCCGGCGTCAGCGCCGGCAGCGTCACCCGCCACCAGGCCGCGAACCGGCCCGCGCCCAGCACCCGGGCGGCCTCCTCCTGCCGCGGGTCGAGCTGCGCCCACAAGCCCCCCACGGTGCGCACCACCACGGCGTAGTTGAAGAACGCGTGCGCCAGCAGGATCGCCCACACCCCGTTGTCCAGCCGCACCCCGAAGGCGTCGTCCAACACCCCGCCCCGACCCACCAGGGCCAGGAACGCGGCCCCCGTGACCACCGTGGGCAGCACGAAGGGCACGGTCACCGCCGCGTGCAGCAGCCGCTTGCCCGGGAAGCGCAGCCGCGCGAAGACATAGGCCGCCGGCAGCGCCAGCACCAGCGTCAGCAGCGTGGAGGCCGCCGCCTGCCAGCAGGTGAACCACAGCACCCGCAGGGTCGACTCGTCGCCCAGCACCTCGGCCAGCTGTCCGAGCCGCCACTCGCCGTCCACCCGCAGCCCACGACCCACGATCGCGGCCACCGGGTAGCCGAAGAACACCCCGAAGAAGAGCAGGGGGACCGTCAGCAGCGCCCCCCTGACCCACGCCGACCTGGTCACCTGAGGGCCACGTCGGTCCACTCGTCGACCCAGCGGTCCCGGTGCTCGGCGATCGCCTCGGGCGCCAGCTCGTGCACCTCGGCCACCGGCTCCGCGTAGCGGGTGAACTCCTCCGGCAGCTCGGCGTCCACGCGCGCCGGGTGGACGAACATGTTCAGCGGCAGGTCCTCCTGGAAGTCCAGGCCGAGCAGGAAGTCCAGCAGCGCTCGGCCGCCCTCCGGGTTGGCCGCCCCGTCCAGCAGCCCGGCGAACTCGATCTGCCGGAAGCAGGTGCCGGTCGCGACGCCGGTGGGCGCCTGCTCCGGCCGCTCGTCGCCGCCGTAGACCACGCCGGCCGGCGGGCTGGTCGCGTAGGAGACCACCAGCGGCTTGTCCCCGCCCTGGCCGGCGCCGGAGAAGCGCTCGTTGTAGGCCTGCTCCCAGCCGTCCACCACCTCGACGCCGTTCTCCCGCAGCGCCTCCCAGTACTCCGCCCAGCCGTCCTCGCCGAAGGCGGCGACGGTGGCCAGCAGGAAGCCCAGGCCGGGCGACGAGGTGGCGGCGTTCTGCACCACCAGCAGGTCGGCGTAGGCCGGGTCGGTGAGGTCCGCCAGCGTGCTGGGCGGCGTCAGCTGGTGCTCCTCGAAGTAGGCCCGGTCGTAGTTGACGCAGATGTCGCCGGTGTCGACCGGGGTCACCCGGTGCTCCGCGTCGTCCAACCGCAGCTCGGCGGGAACCTGGTCGAGGCCGGCCGCCTCGTGTGGGGTGAAGATCCCAGCCTCCAGGGCGCGGGAGAGCAGGGTGTTGTCCACCCCGAACAGCACGTCGCCCTGCGGGTCCCCGGCGGTCAGCACCGCCTGGTTGACCACCACGCCGGCGTCCCCGGCCCGCAGCACCGAGACGGTGTGGCCGGTCTCCTCGGTGAACCGCGCCAGCACCTCGTCGGAGACCAGGAACGACTCGTGGGTGACCAGCACCACCTCGTCACCGCCCGAGCCGCCGGCCCCGTCGTCGCCACCGTCGGAGCCGCACGCGGTGAGCGCCCCGAGGCCGAGGGCGAGCAGGACGGCCGTCGCCCGGTGGAAGCTGCTGCGCTGCATGATGTCGCTTTCTACGCGCGGGCAGGCGCGGGCAGCACGAGAGAAGGTCCGAACTTCCTACCCAGCATGACCTGGGCGAGGTTCGAGGGTCTGCGGCCGGTGCCGCACTCTCAGCGCTGCGAGCGCTCCCCTGTCGGATCGTGCGCCCCGGCCGTCGTGACCAGGACACACGGGTGTTGTGCACGTGTTCGAAAGCCCACGATATCAGGCAACCCGGGACGAGCGCCCCGGCCGGCTCAGCGCTCCGCCGCCGCCAACTGCCCGCATGCGCCCTCGATCTCCTGCCCCCGGGTGTCCCGCACCGTCACCGGCACCCCCCGGGCCTCCAGCGCGGCGACGAAGGCCCGCTCGTCCTCCGGCCTGGACGCCGTCCACTTGGAGCCAGGGGTGGGGTTGAGCGGGATGAGGTTGACATGCGCGCCGCGGCTCTTGAGCAGCCGCCCCAGCAGGTCGGCCCGCCACTCCTGGTCGTTGATGTCCCGGATCAGCGCGTACTCGATGGAGATCCGCCGACCGGAACGCTCCGCGTAGGTCGAGGCCGCGTCCAGCACCTCGCGCACCTTCCAGCGGGTGTTGACCGGCACCAGGGTGTCCCGCAGCTCGTCGTCGGGGGCGTGCAGCGAGACCGCGAGCCGGCAGCTGAACCCCTCGTCGGCGAACCGCAGCATGGCCGGCACCAGGCCGACCGTGGAGACCGTGATCCCGCGCTGCGACAGGCCCACGCCGTCCGGCGCCTCGTCGGTCAGCCGGCGGATGGCGCCGACCACCCGGCGGTAGTTCGCCAGCGGCTCGCCCATGCCCATGAAGACGATGTTGGACAGCCGCGCCGGGCCGCCCGGCACCTCGCCGTCGCGCAGCGCCTTGACGCCGGCCACGATCTGGTGGGTGATCTCCGCCGTGGAGAGGTTGCGGTCGAGACCCGCCTGCCCGGTGGCGCAGAACGGGCAGTTCATCCCGCAGCCCGCCTGTGACGAGACGCACATGGTGACCCGGTCGGGATAGCGCATCAGCACTGACTCCACCAGCGTCCCGTCGTGCAGCCGCCAGAGGGTCTTGCGGGTCGCGCCCTCGTCACAGCTGATGTGCCGCACCACCCGCATCAGCGGGGGCAGCAGCTCGCCGGCCAGCCGCTCCCTGGCCGCGGCCGGGATGTCCGTCCACTCCGCCGGGTCGTCGGCGAACCTGGCGAAGTAGTGACGGGACAACTGCTGGGCGCGGAACGGCTTCTCGCCCAGCGCCACGACGGCCTCCCGGCGCTCCGCCGGGGTCAGGTCGGCCAGGTGCCGGGGCGGCTTGCTGGCGCCGCGCGGCGCGACAAAGGTGAGTTCTCCGGGTGCAGGCATGATGCTCCCAGTGTCGCAGACTCCCCGAGGTGGGGGCGCCGCCCGCCGGACCGCCCGGCCCCGCCCCGGCCGGGGCGTCAGTCGGCGCCGACGAAGACGGCCAGCAGCAGCCAGACCACCGGGGCGGTGGGCAGCAGGGAGTCCAGCCGGTCCATGATCCCGCCGTGTCCCGGCAGCAGCGAACCCATGTCCTTGATGCCCAGGTCCCGCTTGATCATGGACTCGCCGAGGTCGCCCAGCGTCGCGCTGACCGCCACCCCGAGGCCCAACAGCACCCCCTGCCACCAGGTGCCGCCGTCGATCAGCCAGAGCATCGAGAGGGCACCGGCGAGCGCCGCGAAGAACACCGCGCCGGCCAGCCCCTCCACGGTCTTGCCCGGGCTGATCCGGGGCGCCAGCTTGCGCCGGCCGAACCGCCAGCCCACCGCGTAGGCGCCGGTGTCGCTGACCACGGTCAGGAGTATGAAGACCAGCACCCGGCGATGCCCGTCGTCGGCGGCCAGCAGCAGCGCCACGAAGCTCGCCAGGAACGGCACGTAGAAGGCGGCGAAGACCCCGGCCGTCACATCCCGCAGGTAGTCCTCAGGGGCGGAGAACATCCGCCACAGCAGGGTCGCCAGCACGGTCAGCGCCATGGCCGTCCAGGCGCCGTCGGCGCCCTGCAGGTAGCCGGCGACGACGGTCGCGACACCGCCCACCGCCAGCGGCGGGAGCGGCACCCGGATCTGCTTCCGCTCCACGAGCCGGGTGGACAGCTCCCACAGGCCCACCACCACGGCCGCCGCTATCACGACCAGGAAGGCCGGCCGGTAGACGAAGAGCACGGCGAGCGCCGTGCCCCCCAGCCCCACCCCGACGCCCACGGCGGCCCGCAGGTCACGCCCGGCGCGCTTCTTCTGCGGGGGAGTCGGGGGCCCGACCGGCGCCTGCCCGGTGGCCGGGGCCGGCCCCCAGGTTGATTCGTTCACGGATGACAGCGTCTCTCTCGGTCCTGGTCGGTCGGTCCTACGCGGTGCTACCGACCGTCAGACCTCCAGCAGCTCGGATTCCTTGTGCTTCAGCAACTCGTCCACCTGCGCCACGTACTTGGCGGTGGTGTCGTCCAGCTCCTTCTCACCGCGCCGGCCCTCGTCCTCACCGACCTCGCCGTCCTTGATGGCCTTGTCGATGGTCTCCTTGGCCTTCCGCCGGACCCCGCGGATCGAGATCTTGGCGTCCTCGCCCTTGGTCTTGGCGACCTTGATGAACTCCTTGCGGCGCTCCTCGGTCAGCTCGGGCAGCACCACGCGGATGATGTGGCCGTCGTTGGTCGGGTTGACCCCCAGGTCGGAGTCCCGGATCGCCTGCTCGATGTTGCGCAGGGCGGTCTTGTCGAACGGCGTCACCACGGCCATCCGCGCCTCCGGCACGGAGAACGAGGCGAGCTGGTTGATCGGGGTCATGGTGCCGTAGTACTCGGCCACGATCTTGTTGAACATCGCCGGGTGCGCACGGCCGGTGCGGATCGCGGCCAGATCCTCCTTGGCGACCACGACCGCTTTCTCCATCTTCTCCTCGGCCTCGAGGAGGGCTTCTTCGATCACCACGTGCTCCTGGTTCGATGTGTTTTGCGCTGACGGCCCGTCAGGCCCGCCGGCCCTGGCTGTTGACGAGTGTGCCGATCTTCTCACCCTTTACCGCACGGGCGATATTGCCCTCGGCGAGCAGCTCGAAGACCAGGATGGGCAACTGGTTGTCCCGGCACAGGGTGATCGCCGTCGAGTCGGCGACCCTCAGGTCCCGGGTGATCACCTCGCCGTAGTCCAGGGCGTCGAACTTCACCGCGTCCGCGTTACGGGCCGGGTCGGAGTCGTAGACCCCGTCCACCCCGTTCTTACCCATCAGCAGCGCCTCGGCGTGGATCTCCAACGCCCGCTGCGCCGCGGTGGTGTCGGTGGAGAAGTACGGCATCCCCATGCCGGCGCCGAAGATGACCACCCGGCCCTTCTCCAGGTGCCGGACGGCCCGCAGCGGGATGTAGGGCTCCGCGACCTGCCCCATGGTGATCGCGGTCTGCACCCGGGAGTCGATGCCCTCCTTCTCCAGGAAGTCCTGGAGCGCGAGGCAGTTCATCACCGTCCCGAGCATGCCCATGTAGTCGGAGCGAGCCCGGTCCATGCCGCGCTGCTGGAGCTCGGCCCCCCGGAAGAAGTTGCCGCCCCCGATCACCACGGCGATCTGCGCGCCGTCCCGCACCACGGCCGCGATCTCCCTGGCCATCTTGTGCACGACGTCGGGATCGACCCCGAGCCCGCCACCGCCCGCGAATGCTTCACCCGACAGCTTCAGCAGGAAACGGCGGGGTTTGTCGACCTGGTTCATGGACCTCTCCTCGTGCACACGCCAAGGAGGCCACTGCCAGCGGACCTTGCGGTACCCCTGCTCGGCAATGGCCTCCTCGTCACAACTGCGGTCGCCCGGGCCGCCACGACACCGCGCGCGGCCGGACGGCCTTCCGCCCGACAATAGCGGTGACCCGCCCGGGACGCGGCCGACGGCGCGACCCGGGGCGCCACGCGCCGGGCGGGATCAGGCTCCGACGCGGAAGCGGGCGAAGCCCTCGACCGAGACGCCGGCCTCGGTGACGATCTTCTGGACGGACTTCTTGTTGTCCTTGGCGAAGGGCTGGTCGAGCAGCACCTTCTCCTTGAAGAAGCCGGTGACCCGACCCTCCACGATCCGCGGCAGCGCGCCCTCCGGCTTGCCCTCCTCGCGGGCGGTGGCCTCGGCGATGCGGCGCTCGTTCTCCACCACGTCGGCCGGGACCTCGTCGCGGGTCAGGAACTCGGGCGAGAACGCGGCGATGTGCTGCGCGACGTCCTTGGCCACCTCGGCGTTGGCCTCCGAGAGCTGGACCAGGACGCCGACCTGCGGGGGCAGGTCCGGGCTGGTGCGGTGCAGGTAGCTGCCCACGTAGCCGCCGGAGAGGCGGGCGAAGCGGTCCAGCACGATCTTCTCGCCCAGCGAGGCGTTGGCCTCGTCGACGAAGACCTGCACGGTCTTGCCCGGCTCGATCTCGGAGGCGAGCAGCGTCGCCAGGTCCGCCGGGGCGGTGGCGAAGACGTGGTCCGCGACCTGCTGGGCGACGGCCTGGAACTTGTCGCCCTTGGCGACGAAGTCCGTCTCGCACTTCAGCTCGACCAGCACGCCGGTGGTCTGGTCGTCGGCGATGACGGCGACGACGGCGCCGTTCTCGGCGGTGCGGCTCTCGCGCTTGGCCACACCCTTCTGACCCTTGACGCGGAGGATCTCCACGGCCTTGGTGACGTCACCCTCGGCCTCGTCGAGCGCCTTCTTGCAGTCCATCATGCCGGCGCCGGAGAGCTCACGGAGCTTCTTGACGTCGGCGGCGGTGAAGTTCGCCATGGTTACGTGATTCTCTTCCCGGATCTCGTCGTTGGGGTCGCTGGGCTCGCTTGGCGCTGCCGCCGCACCGACCGGAGACGGCGGTGCGGGGGCCGTCTGTCGAAAGACCCCGCACCGCCCGTGCTCTCTCAGCTGTCTTGCCTACCGGGCCCGGCGGGCCCGGGCCTGCGTCAGGCGTTCTCGCCGGCCGGCTGGGCCTCGGCGGCCTCCGGGGCGGCGGCCTCCGGGGCGGCCTCGGCGGCCGGCGCCTCGGCGGTCTCGGCCGCGGCCTCCTCGGCCGGCTTCTGCTCGGCCTTCTCCTCGGCACCGGTCAGCAGCGCGCGCTCCCACTCGGGCAGCGGCTCACCGGCGGGCTTGTCGCCCTCCTTGGCCTGGCTGGCACCGGAGCGGGCGATCAGACCCTCGGCCACGCCGTCGGCGATGACCCGGGTCAGCAGGGTGACCGAGCGGATCGCGTCGTCGTTGCCCGGGATCTTGTAGTCGACCTCGTCCGGGTCGCAGTTGGTGTCGAGGATCGCGACCACCGGGATGTTCAGCTTGCGCGCCTCGCCGACGGCGATGTGCTCCTTCTTGGTGTCCACGATCCAGACGGCGCTGGGCACCTTCTGCATCTCGCGGATACCGCCGAGGGTCTTCTCCAGCTTGGCCTTCTCGCGGGAGAGGACCAGCAGCTCCTTCTTGGTGAGGCCGGAGGCGGCCACGTCCTCGAAGTCGATCTGCTCAAGCTCCTTGAGGCGCTGGAGCCGCTTGTGCACGGTCGAGAAGTTGGTGAGCATGCCGCCCAGCCAACGCTGGTTCACGTACGGCATCCCGACCCGGGCCGCCTGCTCGGCGATGGCCTGCTGGGCCTGCTTCTTGGTGCCGACGAACATGACGGTCCCGCCGTGCGCGACGGTCTCCTTGACGAACTCGTAGGCGCGGTCGATGTACGACAGCGACTGGAGCAGGTCGATGATGTAGATGCCGTTGCGCTCGGTGAAGATGAAACGCTTCATCTTCGGGTTCCAGCGGCGGGTCTGGTGCCCGAAGTGGACGCCGCTCTCCAGCAGCTCCCGCATCGTGACGACGGCCATGGCCGTTCTCCTTGTGTGCAGACTCGGTTGTCAGCGCCGACCGGAGGGCCAGCGCTCCTGACGCCCCTGACGCGCGGTGCCGAGGCCGCCTTCGTGCGACTGCCACGGACCGAGACGCGCGGCCACCGAACACGCGCCGGGCGGAGCCGGCGCGCCCCCGACGGCGGGGCGTGCGAGGTCGATCCGGAGACCCGGATCGCCACGAGAAGTGTACGGGACCCCGGCAAGGCCGGGCGACAGCCCGTCGACGCCCCTCGACCGACCGCGGTCGGAACCGGCCACCACGCCCCCGCGAACCTCCGCGGGACCGCCCGGCGAGGCCTCCCGCCAGGATGCCCCACACCGGGCGACTCTCACGCAGGGTGATCACCGGGACGCCACCAACCACTCGAAAGGGTGAGGAAGTTATCCACAGGCCCCGGGTTTTCCACCAAGATCCACTTCGCTCGAACGGATCGGTCACAGTGCGTGACGGAGGTGATGCGGCATGAACGAGCGAGGTGCGCTGGGCCGCTTCGGCGAGGAGGTCGCCGTGCGTCGGCTACGCGGGGCGGGGATGGCCGTCCTGGAGAGGAACTGGCGCTGTCGCGCCGGAGAGATCGACATCGTGGCGGTGGAGGACGGCCCGGCCGGCCGGGCCGTGGTGGTGTGCGAGGTGAAGACCCGCCGGGCCAGCGGCTTCCAGGCCCCGTTGGCCGGACTGTCGCCGGCCCAGACGGGCCGGCTGCTCCGGCTGGCCGAGCGGTGGTTGGCCGAGCGCTGGCTGACAGCACACGCGGGCCCGCCGCTCGGCGGGGTGCGGATCGATCTGGTCGGGGTGCTGCTGCCGCGGCGCGGCGCCGCTCTGGTCGAGCATGTCCGGGGGGTGGCGTGATGGGGTTCGCGCGTACCTGTGCGGTGGCCCTGGTCGGGGTCGAGGGCGTGGTGGTCGAGGTGCAGGCCGATCTGGAGCCGGGGGTGGCCGCGTTCTCCCTGGTGGGGCTCGCCGACAAGTCGCTGTCCGAGAGCCGGGACCGGGTGCGGGCCGCCGTGGTCAACTCGGGCGCCCCCTGGCCGCAGAAGAAGCTGACGGTGGGGTTGAGCCCGGCCTCGGTGCCCAAGTGCGGGAGCGGGTTCGACCTCGCGGTGGCCTGCGCCGTGCTGGCGGCGGCCGAGCGGATCGACCCGAGGTCGATCGCCGACGTGATGATGATCGGCGAGCTGTCCCTGGACGGCCGGGTGCGTCCGGTCCGCGGCGTGCTGCCGGCGGTGCTGGCGGCGGCCGAGGCGGGCTACCGGCAGGTGGTGGTGCCGGAGGCGGCCGCGGCCGAGGCGGCGCTGGTGCCGGAGATGGCGGTGCTCGGCGTGCGCAGCCTGCGCCAGTTGATCGCGTTGCTGGCCGACGAGCCGGTGCCGGAGGAGCCGGCCGATCCGGAGCCACCGCTGCCGGGGCCGGGCCTGGGGCGGGGCTGGGCGCCGCCCGGGCCGCTCGGTGCGCACGGCTTGGATGCCGGCGAGTCGCCGGACCTGGCCGACGTGTCGGGTCAGGCGCTGGCCCGCCGGGCCCTGGAGGTGGCCGCGGCCGGGCGGCATCATCTCTTGCTCAAGGGCGCGCCGGGCGCGGGCAAGACGATGCTGGCCGAGCGGCTGCCCGGGCTGCTGCCGCCGTTGAGCCGGCGGGAGTCGCTTGAGGTCAGCGCGGTGCACTCGGTGAGCGGCTCGCTCCCGTCCGGGCGACCGATGATCGACCGGCCGCCGTTCTGCGCGCCGCACCACTCGGCCTCGATGGCCGCGCTGGTCGGCGGCGGCAGCGGGGTGCCGCGGCCGGGCGCGGTGTCGCTGGCCCACCACGGGGTGCTCTTCGTCGACGAGGCCGCCGAGATGAGTTCCCAGGCGCTGGACGCGCTGCGCCAGCCGCTGGAGTCCGGCTGCGTGGTCGTCGCGAGGTCGGCGGGCATGATGCGGATGCCCGCCCGGGTGCTGCTGGTGCTGGCGACGAACCCGTGTCCCTGTGGCCGCCACGGCTCGCCGCTGGGCGACTGCGAGTGCCTGCCGGGGACGGTCCGGCGGTACCGGGCGAGACTCTCCGGGCCGCTGCTGGACCGGATCGACCTGCGGGTGCCGGTGGAGCCGGTCAGCCGGGCGGAGCTGATCGCGCCCGCGGGCGGGGAGCCGACGGCCCTGGTCGCCGGGCGGGTCCTGGCCGCCCGGCGGCGGGCGGCCAGACGACTGGCCGACACTCCCTGGGAGACCAACAGCGAGGTGCCCGGGCACGCCCTGCGTGCCAGATGGGCGCCGACGCCCGGCGCCCTGGCCAGGGCCGAGCAGGACATGGACCGCGGGCTGCTCACCGCCCGCGGTCTGGACCGGGTGCTCCGGGTCGCCTGGACGGTGGCGGATCTGGCCGGCCATGACCGGCCCACCGCCACGGATGTGGACGCCGCCCTCGAGCTGCGTACCGGGGTGCGCCGGGGTGCCGGGCTCGCGGGGAGCCTGCCGTGAGCGCGGAGCGGCTCGCCCGGGCCGCGCTGGCCCGGGTCGTGGAGCCGGGGGACGTGCTGGTCGGGCGGTGGCTCGGGGAGTTCGGGGCGGTGGCGGTCTGGGAGGCCCTCAGCCGGCGGGGCCGGGCGCTGCCGGGGGCGAGCGCGGAGCGCTGGGCCGGCTGGTCGCTGCGGGCCGAGCGGGCGGAGCCGGCCGCCGATCTGGCGCGGATCGCCGAGCTGGGCGGCCGGTTCCTCTGCCCGGGGGATCGGGAGTGGCCTCGGCAGCTGGCGGATCTGGGGCCGGCGGCGCCGATCGGACTGTGGGTGCGTGGCCCCTGCTCGCTGCGCTTCGTCGCGGTCCGGGCGGTGGCCCTGGTGGGCGCCCGTGCCTGCACCGACTACGGCTCCCATGTGACGGCCGAGTTGGCCACCGGGTTGGCCGAGCGGGGGTGGACGGTGGTCTCGGGCGCCGCCTTCGGGATCGACGGGGCGGCGCACCGGGGTGCGTTGGCGGTCTCCGGGGTCACGGTCGCCGTGCTCGCCTGCGGGGTGGATGTCAGCTATCCGCTGGCGCACCGGGAGCTGTTGGACCGGATCGCCCGGGGTGGGCTGCTGGTCGCTGAGTTGGCGCCGGGCGACCATCCGACGCGCGCCCGCTTCGTCCAACGGAACCGCGTGATCGCGGCGTTGACCAGGGGGACGGTGGTGGTGGAGGCGGCGCGGCGCAGCGGCGCGCTGAACACGGCGCGGCACGCGACGGAGCTCGGTCGGCATCTGATGGCGGTGCCCGGCCCGGTGACCTCGGGGCTGTCGGCGGGGGCGCACCGGCTGATCCGGGCCGAGGCCACGCTGGTGAGCAGTGCCGCCGAGATCATCGAGTTGGTCGGGGAGATGGGCGAGTTGGCGGCGCCCGAGCCGGTCCCGCTGGTCCCGCGTGATCTGTTGGCGCCGCGGGCGGCCGCGGTGTTGGACGCCCTGCCGGTGGAGGCGGCCGCGTCGCTGCGGGAGGTGGCCAGGGAGGCGTGCACGGGCGAGGAGGAGGCGCGCGCCAGGCTGGGCGAGCTGGTCGCGCTCGGCTTCGTCGAACGGGTGGGCGAGCACTGGCGGTTGCCCACCGGGTCAACCCGACACGCGCGGGTGGTGATTGCGCGGGCCGCGGGTGGCGCGTAGCCCCAGCGTGCGGGCAGCGGAACGTATCTGCGGACCCGTGGCCGAACGATGCCTGCGCGATGCGACCTCCCAGTCACGCTACGCTCACAGTGTTCTATCGCCAGAACCCCCCAGACCCCCCGCAGAACGGCACAAGACGACGTATGCCCCAGCACTCCCCCGGGCCTTGGCACGTGGCGCAGGCTGCACCGGACGTGGCGGCGGGCGCCACGGTCCCCACGGCGCCCTCCGCGCTCGACGAGCTGTGGCGTGCCTACAAGTCCACCGGCGACGAGCGGCTGCGCGAGCAGCTGATCCTGCACTACTCGCCCCTGGTGAAGTACGTGGCGGGCCGGGTGAGTGTCGGGCTGCCGCCCAACGTCGAGCAGGCGGACTTCGTCTCCTCCGGGGTGTTCGGACTGATCGACGCGATCGAGAAGTTCGACCCGTCGCGCTCCATCAAGTTCGAGACCTACGCGATCACCCGCATCCGGGGCGCCATGATCGACGAGTTGCGCGCGCTGGACTGGATCCCGCGCTCGATCCGGCAGAAGGCCCGCGCGATCGAGCGGGCCTACGCCACGCTGGAGGCGTCGCTCCGGCGGACCCCTTCGGAGGCCGAGGTGGCCCGCGAGATGGACATCCCGCTGGAGGAACTGCACTCCGTCTTCAGCCAGTTGTCCCTGGCGAACGTGGTCGCCCTGGAGGAGTTGCTGCACGCGGGCGAGACCGGCGGAGACCGGCTGAGCCTGATGGACACCCTGGAGGACACCGCGGCGGACGACCCGGTGGAGGTGGCCGAGGACCGGGAGCTGCGACGGCTCCTGGCCCGGGCGGTCAACACGCTGCCGGAGCGGGAGAAGACGGTGGTGACCCTCTACTACTACGAGGGGCTGACGCTGGCCGAGATCGGCGCCGTCCTCGGCGTCACGGAGAGTCGGGTCAGTCAGATCCACACCAAGTCCGTGCTCCAGCTGCGGGCCAAGCTCGCCGACGTCACCGGCTGAGCGGCGCCCGGCGGTCGCCGGACGCGCCGGTCCCGGGGGCCGGCCGCGCGCGGAAGCCGTCGTGCGGCCCGTCGCCCGGCCGTCCGACGGCGCGCGGAGCCCCTAGAGTGGGAAGGTGCCCAGGATTCGAGCGGCCACGGTGGCCGAGCACCGCACGATGCAGCGTGGCGCCCTGTTGGAGGCCGCCCGCTCCCTGCTCGTCGAGGGGGGCGCCCGCGCGCTGACCTTCGCCGCGCTGGCCGAGCGCACCGGCCTGGCCCGCTCCTCGGTCTACGAGTACTTCCCCTCACGCGGCGCCCTGGTCGCCCAGCTGTGCGCCAACGACTTCCCGCTCTGGGCGGCCGAGGTCACCGCGGCGATGGACGCGGCCGACTCCCCCAGGGAGAAGATCGCCGCCTATGTGCGGCAGCAGCTGGCGCTGGCCACCGACCAGCGACACCAGGCCGTGGTGGCGATCTCGACCAGCGAGCTGGACGAGGCGGCCCGCGGCGAGATCAGGGCCGCCCACCGCGGGCTGGCCGAGTTGGTCGTCGAGCTGCTGCGGGAGCTGGGCCACCGGGAGCCGCTGGTGGTCGCCGGGCTGCTGCGCGGGCTGGTGGACGCGGCGGTCAGGGCCGCCGCCGGCCCGGACGCCCCCGCACCCGAGCGGATCGCCGAGCTGGCCGTCGCCGTCGCCCTGGACGGGGTCGCCGGCGCATAGCCGGTCGACGGCTCGGGCACGCCGAGGGTGGGCAGCAGCCGGGCCGGCCCGTGCCGCAGGAGCCGCTCGGGCAGCAGGGACAACGGGTCCTGGTAGGCCGTGCCACGCAGCAGACCCCAGTGCAGACAGGCCGGCCCGCAGTGCGACGCCGTCCCCGCCGTCAGCGTCCCCAGGGGCTGACCGGCGCTGACCCGCTCGCCCTCCCGCACCTGCGGCCGGACCGGCTCGTGGGTCAGCCGCAGCGGCGGCTCCCCCGTCCCGGCCAGCTCCACCGTCACCACGCCGCGCCCGCCCACCGGCCCGGCGAAGGCGACCCGGCCCTCGGCCACCGCCCGCACCGTGGCCCCCGGCGGCGCCGCGAGGTCCACCCCGCGGTGGCCGGCCGCCCAGGGCGTGGCCGGCGGGGCGAAGGCGCGCGTCACGGTGGGCCGGTCCCCGCCGTCCACCCCCGGCACCGGCCACTCCGAGGCCATCGGCTCGACGCGGGCCCCGGAGTCACCCCCGGCGGCGGGCCGGGAGCCGGTGGGGCCGGCCTGGGCCGGTCGGGCCATTCCGGCGCGCTCGCCGGCGAGCCCCCGGTCGGCGGCCGGGGCCAGGGCACGAAGGGCGGGCGCCCCGGCGGAGAGCACCAGCGGGAGCAGGAGCAGCGGGAAGAGCGGGACAGCCAGTCGGCGGGAACACAGACGCATACCCCGCAGCGTGACAGTGCGGCGACCTCAGCAGGGGGCGGAGCGCAAATCTGTGGACAACCAGGGCACTGACCGGAAAGTGCTCACCCGTGAGGGTGAAACCGATGCACTAGCCGCCGCGCCCGCCCCGGAAGCCGGAATCCTCCGGCAGGTCGAGCTCGCTGCGGTTCAGCTCCTCGATGTTCACGTCCTTGAAGGTGAGCACCCGCACCTGGCGGACGAAGCGGGCCGGTCGATACATGTCCCACACCCAGGCATCAGCCATGGTGACCTCGAAAAATACCTCTCCCTGGACCGAGTGGACCTGCATCTCGTAGTCGTTGGTGAGGTAGAAACGGCGCTCGGTCTCGATCACGTACGTGAAGAGCCCGACCACGTCCCGGTACTCGCGGTAGAGCTTCAGCTCCATCTCGGTCTCGTACTTTTCGAGATCCTCGGCACTCATGGCGTGATCCCCTTCAGCCGCGCGTCCCCTCATTGTGCGTCACCGAGGACCCGCGCACGCCATCGCGTCGGGAACGTGTGGTCAGCCGGGCGACCGGGCCGTAGAGACCGCCGAAGACGATCAGCACCGCGCCGCTGCCGGTCGCCCACACCAGGGGCCAGAGGGGCCCGTCGCCGGAGACCCCGCCCGGCTGCCCGGCGAAGCCGTCCGCGTCGGGCAGCGATCCGATCCGGTCGAACGGCCAGAGCGTGGCCGTGACCCGCCCCGAGACGGCCTCCCGCGGCACCGTCCCCGGCTCGCCCTCGGCCAGCAGGCTCCGGGAGTCCAGGGAATCGGAACGGTCGTCGCCCAGCAGGAACAGCTCACCCTTGGGAACCTCGGCGTCAAAACCGGTCGGGGAGGCCGCCCGCTCCCCCTCGTCGAGGTAGGGCTCCTCGATCGGCTCGCCGTTCACCAGCAACAGTCCCGTGTCGTCGTCACAGCAGGCGACCGTGTCGCCACCGACGCCGACCACCCGCTTGATCATCGGCAGGTCACCCCAGTCGGCGTCCCGGAAGACGACCACATCGCCCCGGTGGACCTCGTGCCCCTCGACCCGCTCGGCCAGCACCCGGTCCCCCGAGGCCACCGACGGCGCCATCGAGTCCGTCGGCACCGTGTACGGCTGGTAGAGAAAGGCGGCGAGTACGAAGCCCCCCAGGAACAGCACACAGCCGAGCCCGACGGCCAGATTGGACAGCGCGCGGCCGACCCGCCCACCACGGCGTGGCGTCCCGCTCATCGGCGCCCCCTCCTGATTGTTCTCAGGGGGTGACCCTACCCATCGGGGCGCCGCCGATCAGCCCACCGGGCCTCGCGTCCACGCCGGCTGGCCCGCCGCGGCGCGACGGCGCCGCCAGAGCACCAGCGGCACCGCACCGGCCAACGCCACCGCACCCGGCGCGCCGACGGCGGCCTGACCTGCCAACGCGTCCAGCGAACCCGGCACCGGCAGCGTCCCCCAGCGGCTCACCGGCCAGGCGATGACCACGGCCCGGCCGACCACGTCGTCCTCGGAGACGGTGCCCTGGAAGGCGAGGTTCTGGTGGTAACGGGAGTCGAGCGAGTCCTGGCGGTGGTCCCCCATGACCCACAGCCGGCCCTCCGGCACCTCGATCGGGCCGAACGGACGGTCGTCGCACGGGGTGTTGCCCGGGTAGAGGTAGTCGCTCTCGTCAACGGCCTCGCCGTTGACCAGCACCGAGCCGCCCTTGTGGCACTCCACGGTGTCCCCGCCGACCGCGATGACCCGCTTGATCAGGTCCTGGTCCTCGGCGGACGGCATCAGGCCGATGCCGCTCAGCACGTCCTGCACACGGGCGCCGAAGCCCTCGCTCCGCGGGGCCTCCCCCAGCCAGCCGCCCGGGTCGTGGAAGACCACGACCTCCCCGCGCTCCGGCTTGTTGCCGAACCACGGGGTGAGCTTGTCCACCAGCACCCGGTCACCGCGTTGCAGGGTGTTCTGCATCGAGTCCGAGGGGATGGAGAACGCCTGGAGCAGGAAGGTCTTGATGACGAGCGCCAGCACCACGGCGATGCCGATCAGGATCGGCAGCTCCTTCCAGAAGGAGCGCTGCTTGCGGGGGGCCTTGGGCCGGGCCAGGAACGGCAGCCTCCGGGCGAGGAAGCCCGGCTTACGCCTCCCCTCGGCCCGATGGCCCCCCGTCGGCTCCGTCGGCGACGCGGCATCCGCCGTCCCGGCAGCTCCCGCGCCGGGAGCGCCGTCCGCGCCGGCCCTGGCGGGCGGATCCGCCCCGGGGGGACCATCGCCGGGTGACCCGCCAGCCGGACTCACCGGACGGTCCTCCGGCCCCTCCGCGTCGGATCGAGCACCCACCGCCACATCCCCCACTTCCACTCCTCACGCTACGCGTTGACCGGTCCGCGGGCCGCAGAAGACCCACCACACCCATAACGAGCGGGAGTTCCGCAGGGATCGGGAGGGTGAGCTTTTCCTCGGCGCCGTCCGCGTCCCGGGCCCGCTGGGCCGCCCGGGTCTCGTCGGTGTCCCGGGCCTCGACGGCGTCGGGGTCCGGATCGGGGACCCCGGCGAACGCCTCCGCGTCGCCGAGCCGCTGCCAGTGCCCGAAGGGCCAGGCGATCACCATGGCCCGACCGACGACCAACTCCTCCGGTACCGTACCCTGCCAGCCGTCGTCGAGGTGGTAGCGGGAGTCCGCGGAGTTGGACCGGTGGTCGCCCATCACGAAGAGGCGGCCCTCGGGGACGACCACCTCGAACTCGATCTGCGAGGGTGGGTTCCCCGGGTAGAGGTAGGGCTCGTCCAGCGCGACGCCGTTGACCGTGATCCGGCCGTCCTCGGCGCAGCAGACGACGGTGTCCCCGCCGACCCCGATCACGCGCTTGATCAGGTCCTGGTCGTCCGCGGACGGCAGCAGACCGATCCAGGTCAGGAAGTCCCTGGCCTGTTTGATGCCGACCGGGGGGTCGCCGCCCGAGTCGGCGACCACCTCGGAGTCCAGCCAGCCGCCCGGGTCCTGGAAGACGATCACGTCCCCGCGCGACGCCTCCCAGCCGAACCAGGGCGTGAGCTTGTCGACCAGTACCCGGTCGTCGATCCGGATCGTCTCCTCCATCGAGCCGGAGGGGATCACGAAGGCCTGCACCAGGAAGGTCTTGAGCACCAGCGCGATCAGCAGCGCGGTGCCGATCAGGAGCGGTATCTCCCGGGTGGCGCGCAGCCGTCGACGGCGCTTGATGCGCTTGGCGGCCCGCCGGCGGGCCGCCCGGCCCTCGCCGGGCCCGCGCAGCGTGGCCGGGGGCTCGTCGGCCGCCGGCGAATCGGCCGGGGCCGCGCCGGGCCGGGCCGCGTGTCGCGCCCAGGGCGGCTCCTGGCCGGCCTCGGGCGTGCCGTCCGGGGCCTGGCCGTGCCCCTTCACCGGCCGACGCCCGGGCTCCTCGCCCCGACGCCCGCGCGGCCGGCCTCGCTCACCCATGGTCCGACCGGAGCGACGTCCAGTGACCGATGGGCCAACCCACCCACTCGGCCCGCCCGATGACCTTGTCCTCGGGAACGGTGCCACCCCCCGGGGAGCCCAGATACTCCCGGGAGTCCGCCGAGTCAGAACGGTGGTCGCCCATTACCCACAACCGTCCCTCGGGCACTCGAATATCAAACCTGACATTCGAAGGTTTGTCCCCCGGATACAGATATGGCTCCTCCAGCGGCTCGCCGTTGACCTCGATCCGACCCTCGCTGTCGCAGCAGCGCACCTGGTCCCCACCGATACCGATCACCCGCTTCACGAAGTCGGAGTCGGACGACCTGGCCAGCCCCACCGTGCTGGCGGCCGTCCGCAACAGGCCCTCCAACAGCCCGGGCTCGGCCTCCTCCGCGACGAAGGAGCCCGAGCCGTCGAAGACCACGACGTCCCCGCGCTGTACCTCGCCGCCGAAGCTGTAGGCCAGCTTGTTCACCAGGACGCGGTCGCCCACCCGGAGGGTGTTCTCCATGGAGCCGCTGGGGATCACGAAGGGCTGGATCACGAACCTGCTGACCAGCGAGGTGATCACCACCGTAGCCAACGCCACTGACAGCCAGAAACGCGTCGAGCGCGACCAGCGTCTCCTGGACTTCGGGGAGTCGGAGGGCTGGTCGCGCTCGGGAGGCTCGTCGGGAGCCGGCGCGGGTGAGTCGGTCACGCGGAGATGCTAACCGCCCGCGCGGGCGGGTCAGTTCTCCCGCTTCTCCTTGATCTTCGCGGCCTTGCCACGCAGGTTGCGCAGGTAGTAGAGCTTGGCCCGGCGGACGTCACCACGGGTCACGACCTCGATCTTCTCCGCCACGGGGGTGTGGACCGGGAAGGTGCGCTCGACGCCGACGCCGAAGCTGATCTTGCGGACCGTGAAGGTCTCCCGCACGCCGGAGCCCTGCCGGCGGATGACGACGCCCTTGAACTGCTGCACCCGGGAGCGGTTGCCCTCGATGACGCGCACGTGGACGTTGACGGTGTCGCCCGGCCGGAAGGCGGGCACGTCCTCGCGCAGGGAGGCGCTGTCGATGCTGTCCAGGAGGTTCATGGCCTGCTGCTTTCCTCGTCGCTGCCACAGGTCAGCGACGGAACGTCGAAGAGTGGGTGTGGTCCGGCCCGGCGCTCCGGCGGCGTTGGTCCCCCTGTGGCGGGGTCGCACGCCCGGCGTGGGCCAGCGGTCTATTCTTCCACGGCTTGTGACGCCCGCCAAAATCGGCCGTCCGGCCCCGGCGCCCAGCCCAGCTCGGCCAGCGTCGCCCGGTCGTGCTTGTCGAACCCCGCCGGGTCGCAACCGGCGATCAGGTCCGGCCGGTTGGCGCTGGTGCGGCGCAGCGCCTCGTCCCGCCGCCAGCGGGCGATCCGGCCGTGGTGGCCGCTGCTGAGCACCTCGGGGACGGGCCGGCCGCGCCACTCCGGCGGCTTGGTGTAGACCGGCCCCTCCAACAGCTCGGCCATCGCGCCGGGGGCGAACGAGTCGTCCCGGTGCGAGTCGGCGTTGCCCAGCACCCCGGGCAGCAACCGGGCGATGGCCTCGACCATCACCAGCACCGGGGCCTCGCCGCCGGCCAGCACGTAGTCGCCGACGGACAGCTCGCGCACGTCCAGCCGTTCGCCGTACTCCTCGATCACCCGCCGGTCGATGCCCTCGTAGCGGGCCGGGGCGAAGACCAGCCAGGGCTCGGCCGCCAGCGCCACGGCCTGTTCCTGGGTGAACGGCCGACCGCTGGGGGTGGGGACGATCAGCACCGGCCGGCCGGGGCCCGACCCCAGCACCTCGTCCAGCGCCGCGCCCCAGGGCTCCGGCTTCATCACCATGCCGGGGCCGCCGCCGTAGGGGGTGTCGTCCACCGTGTGGTGCCGGTCGTGGGTCCAGGAGCGCAGGTCGTGGACACGGACGTCGAGCTGGCCGCGGGCCCTGGCCTTGCCGACCAGCGAGACGTGCAGCGGCTCCAGGTACTCGGGGAAGATCGTGATGACGTCGAGTCTCATGCGTCGGCCTCGTCGGCCCGCCCGTCCCGCTCGTCCACGTCGTCGCCCTCGTCCACGTCGTCGAGCAGCCCGGGCGGCGGGTCGATGACCACCAGGCCGCGCTCCAGGTCCACGGTGGGCACGATGGCCTCCACGAACGGGACGAAGGCCTCCCGGCCGTCCGGCCTGGTCACCACCAGCAGGTCCTGGGCCGGCAGGTGGGCCATCTCCCGCACCTCGCCCACCCTGGCCTCGTCGCCGACGGTCACCACCGTCAGGCCGATCAGCTGGTGGTCGTAGAACTCCTCCGGATCGTCGGGGAGTTGGTCCGGGTCGACCTCGGCGACCAGCAGCGTGTCGCGCAGCGCCTCGGCCGCTTCCCGGCTGGTGACCCCGGCGAACCTGAGCAGCAGCCGACCGCTGTGCACCCGGCCGGTCTCGATGGTCAGCGGCCCGGTCTCGGCCGGCTCGGTGGCCAGCACCTGGCCCGGCGCCAGCCGCTGCTCGGGCTCGTCGGTGCGCACCTCGACGGTGACCTCGCCCTTGATGCCATGGGCGCGACCCACGCGCGCGACGACCAGTTGCACTGTGCTTCCGTTCCTCGCTGGATGATGGCCGCCGGGCCCGCGCGGTCGCGGGCCGGGCGGCGGAGATGACGTGAGGGCCGGGTGCGGTTCGCACCCGGCCCTCACGGTGATGCCACGTAACGCCTCAGCGGACCTCGTCCGCGTCGACCAGGTCGACGCGGATGCCCTTGCCGCCGAGCGCGCCCACGACCGTGCGCAGGGAACGCGCGGTGCGGCCGTTGCGGCCGATGACCTTGCCGAGGTCCTCGGGATGCACCCGGACCTCCAGCACACGTCCCCGGCGCAGGGTGCGCGAGGCGACCTGGACCTCATCGGGATGATCGACGATGCCCTTCACCAGGTGCTCCAGGGCCTCTTCGAGCATCTCAGCCCTCAGAGGACTCGGCCGGGGTCTCGGCCTTCTTCTCGGCCTTCTTCGCCTTGGGGGTGATGGCCTCGCCCTTGGGCTCGCCACCCGACTCCTTGGCGGCGGCCTCGAAGGCGGCGCGGCGGTCGGGGCGGGCGGCCGGCTGCTTCAGGGGCGGCGGGGCCGGCAGACCCCGGAACTTCTGCCAGTCGCCGGTGGCCTTCAGGATGGCCAGCACGGGCTCGGTCGGCTGGGCGCCGACACTCAGCCAGTGCTGCACGCGGTCCGAGTCGACCTCGATGCGCGACGGGTTCTGCACCGGGTGGTAGAGGCCGATCTCCTCGATGGCCCGGCCGTCCCGGCGGGTACGAGCGTCGGCGACGATGATGCGGTAGTGAGGCGAACGGATCTTGCCCAGACGCTTCAGCTTGATCTTGACTGCCACGGGTGTGGTGTCTCCTGCGTGATTGACGTGGTGGACCCGACAACGCCGCGTGGGGATGCGGCGGATCAAGGCCCGGTGGACGCGTCAGCCGAAGGAGAGAGGGTCCTGTGCGACTGTCGAGTTCAGCGGCCCATTCTGCCACAGCCGGTCAGGAGGACGCTCCCACGGTGACCGCTTCCACAATCTGGAAGGGCTTCTTGCAGGCTCCGCAGACGATGGGCGCCTGGGCGAGCACCGAGGGCACCACCCGGACGTTCCGACCGCACTCGCAGACCGCCTTGACCCGCACCCCGCCACCGGAGGAGCCGTGGCGGGCCGCCGGCCCGCGGAAGCTCCGCTTGGTGTCGCTGGCGGTGGCGGCCAGGTGGGCCTTGAGCGCCCGCTGGAGCCGCTCGGCGGTGGGGCGGTAACGGCGCTTGGTCTCCGGGCTCATGGTGACCAGGGAGAAGCCGCTGCTGGGATGCGGGTCCTCGGGGTGGTCGAGCCCCAGCTCCTCGGCGATCGCCAGGAAGCGGCGGTTGTGGTAGCGCCCGGCGCGCGAGGTGTCCCGGACACCCCGGGCGGCGGCGATGCCGTGCACCGCCTCGTGCAGCAGGCGTTCGAAGGAGAGTTCCGCGCCACAGGCGGACGAGGACTCCCCGATCAGCGATTCGGGCGCGGCCAGGTCCGGCAGCTCCGGGTGGTGCCTCTGGATGTCGGCCCACGCGTGTGCCAGCTCGGCGGCGAGAACTGGTGGTGTCGTGCTCACGTCGTCCTTAACGAGCGACTCCCCCGCTGTGTTCCGATTCCGGGGCAAGTCTGCGAATTTGCACTTACCCGTCAGTTCGGCGTGTACACGGGACGTGCCCGGGGCGGTGCCTGACCGTCCCGGGCACGTCCTGGGGCTCAGTAGGAACGGCCCACCACGGCGAGGGTGCCGGGGGCGTCGTCGGAGACCGGCACCGAGCCGTCCTCGGCGACCAGGCAGCGCACCGTGGCCGCGTCCTCGGCCAGCCGCTTCTCGCCCTCGGCGCCGACCTCCGACCAGGGCAGCCGGGCCCAGTTGCCGGACTTGGCGGCCTCGGCGGCCTCCTCGATCGTCCGCACGTCGAAGGTGCGGCTCTCCCGACGCTCCCTGGACTGCCGCAGCAGCGTCTCCTGGTCCTCCTCCAGCGCGGTGGGCACCACACTGGGCAGCGCGTCGATCGCGACCGGCTCCTTGCCGCCCGGGATGCGCCGGGCCAGCATCGCCGTGCCGGCCTCCAGGTCGCGCGGGCCGACCTCGACCCGGACCGGCACGCCCTTCAGCTCCCAGTCCACCGCGCGGCGGCCGAACGGCACGTCGGTGCGGTCGTCCACCTCGACGCGCACCCCGGCGGCGGCGAGCTGGGCGCCGATCTCCCGGACCCGGGCGAGCACCGCCTCGTCGCCCTTGATGGCGAGCACCACGGCCTGCACGGCGGCCAGTCGGGGCGGCACCCGCAGCCCGTTGTCGTCGCCGTGCGACATGATCAGCCCGCCGACCATCCGGGTCGAGGCGCCCCAGGAGGTCTGCCAGACCAGCTCGCGCTCGCCGTCCCGGCCCAGGAAGCGGGTGTCGAAGGCGCGGGCGAAGTTCTGCCCCAGCTCGTGGCTGGTGCCCATCTGGAGGGCCTTGCCGTCGCCCATCATCGCTTCCAGCGTGAGGGTGTTGATCGCGCCGGCGAACCGCTCGGACGGCGTCTTCCGCCCCAACACCACGTCGATGCCGAGGATGTTGGTCATCACGTCGGCGTAGACGTCGGTGTGGATCAGCGCCGCGAAGTCCCTGGCGTCCTCGTAGCTGGCGTGCGCGGTGTGCCCCTCCTGCCAGAGGAACTCGGTGGTGCGCAGGAAGACCCGCGGGCGCATCTCCCAACGGACCACGTTGGCCCACTGGTTGATCAGCAGGGGCAGGTCACGGTAGCTCTGCACCCACTTGGCGAAGTACTCGTTGATGATGGTCTCGGAGGTGGGCCTGACGACCGCGGGCTCCTCCAGCTGCTTGCCGCCGCCGTGCGTGACCACGGCCAGCTCCGGGGCGAAGCCCTCGACGTGCTCCGCCTCCTTGGCCAGGTAGGACTGCGGGATGAGCAGCGGGAAGTACGCGTTCCGCGCGCCGGCGGCCTTGATCCGGGTGTCCAGCTCGGCCTGCATCCGCTCCCAGAGACCGTAGCCGTACGGTCGGATGACCATGGTGCCGCGCACCGGGCCGTTGTCGGCCAGCTCGGCCTTGTTGATCACGTCCTGGTACCAGCGGGGGAAGTCCTCCGCCTGGGGGGTGAGTACGGGAGCCTTTGCCATGGCGCAGATGGTACGGGGGAACGGGCCGCAAGCGTGAATCGGTCGGCCCGCTCCCCCGCCCGGCGTCACTTCGGCGGCAGCATGTCCCGGAACTCCTTGGGCAGGTCGAAGTCGCCCGGGTCCTGGCCGGCGCCGGGGATGCCGAAGGTGCCGCCCTCGTCCTGCCGGGTCGCCGCCGCCTGCTCCTCGGCCTGGCGCTTCATCGGGTTGCCGGAACGCCGGCGCCCCTTGGCCTTCTTCTGCTGCTTGCCCTTGCGCTTGCCGGCGCCGGGGCCGCCCATCCCCGGGATGCCCGGCATGCCGGGCACGCCGCCGCCCTGGGCCATCTTGGACATCATCTTGCGGGCCTCGAAGAACCGCTCCACCAGGCCCTTCACGGCGCTGACGTCGACGCCGGAGCCGCGCGCGATGCGGGCCCGGCGGGAGCCGTTGATGATCTTGGGGTCGGCCCGCTCGCCCGGCGTCATCGACTTGATGATGGCGGCGGTGCGGTCCACCTCGCGCTCGTCGAGGTTGTTGATCTGCTCCCGCATCTGCCCCATGCCGGGCATCATCCCGAGCAGCTTGGAGATGGAGCCCATCTTGCGGACCTGCTCCATCTGGGACAGGAAGTCGTCGAGCGTGAACTCCTTGGGGCCCTTGGCCAGCTTGCTGGCGAGCTTCTCCGCCTCCTGCTGGCTGAAGGTCCGCTCGGCCTGCTCGATCAGGCTGAGCACGTCGCCCATGCCGAGGATGCGGGACGCCATCCGGTCCGGGTGGAAGGCGTCGAACTCGTCGAGCTTCTCGCCGTTCGAGGCGAACATGATCTGCCGGCCGGTGACCTGGGCGATCGACAGCGCGGCACCACCCCGGGCGTCACCGTCGAGCTTGGAGAGGACCACGCCGTCGAAGCCGACGCCGTCCCGGAACGCCTCGGCGGTGGTGACCGCGTCCTGGCCGATCATCGCGTCCACGACGAAGAGGATCTCGTCGGGGCTGACCGCGTCCCTGATGTCGGCGGCCTGCCGCATCAGCTCCGCGTCGATGCCGAGCCGGCCGGCGGTGTCGACGATGACCACGTCGTGCTGCTTGTCCCTGGCGTAGGCCACGGAGTCCTGCGCGACCCGGACCGGGTCGCCCACGCCGTTGCCCGGCTCGGGGGCGAAGACCGCCACCTCGGCGCGCTCGGCGACCACGGTCAACTGGTTGACCGCGTTGGGGCGTTGCAGGTCGCAGGCGACCAGCAGCGGGGTGTGGCCCTGGGCCTTGAGCCAGCGGCCCAGCTTGCCGGCCAGGGTCGTCTTGCCCGCGCCCTGGAGGCCGGCGAGCATGATCACCGTCGGCGGGTTCTTGGCGAACCGCAGCCGGCGGGTCTCGCCGCCGAGGATGCCGACCAGTTCCTCGTTGACGATCTTGATGACCTGCTGGGCCGGGTTGAGCGCCTTGGAGACCTCGGTGCCCTGGGCGCGCTCCTTCACCTGCTTGATGAAGGCCCGGACGACCGGGAGGGCGACATCGGCCTCAAGCAGGGCGATGCGGATCTCCCGCGCCGTGGCGTCGATGTCCGCCTCGCTCAGCCGGCCCTTGCCCCTGAGGTTCTTGAACGTCGCCGCAAGGCGATCGGAGAGTGTGTCGAACACGGCGCTGGCGAATCCTTACACATCGGCGGTCTGGTCGGGCGGTGCCCTCCAGCGTATCCGCCCGGCGGGCCAAGGTGTCAGCCCGTGCCGGCGGCACCCCCGTCCGCCAGCGCCCGCTCCAGGTCACGGGCCAGTTCGGTGGCCCTGGCCGGGGACAGCGGGGCGCCGGCCAGGTCCGTGACGTAGAAGGCGTCCACCGCGTTGGCGCCCAGGGTGCTGACATGGGCGCTGCGGACCCGGACCTGGGCGTCCTCCAGGGCCCGGCCGATCCGGTGCAGCAGCCCGGGGGCGTCCTGGGCGCGCACCTCGAGCACGGTGGCCAGCCGGGAGCCCAGCGGGGCCACGGACACCCGGGGCGGCGGGGCGGCCTGCCGCCGGCGGCGCGGGCGCCGGTAGGCGGCCTCCCGCTCGGCGAGCCGGCCGCGCAGGTCGAGCGAGCCGTCCAGCACCCGCGCCAGGTCGGCGCGGAGCCGCTCGGCCCGGGGCAGCGAGCCGTACTCGGCGGCCACCCGCCAGTCGAGCACCAGCACCTGGCCCGATCCGGTGGGGTCCAGCTCCCGCAACTCGGCGGAGCGGACGGTGAGTCGGTGCAGTGCCAGCACGCCGGCCACCGCCGGCAGCACCCCGGGCTGGTCCGGCAGCGCGATCACCAGCTCCACGCCGACCGGCTCGGGGTCGGCGCCATCGGCCGGCGCCGGCCGGTCGGCCTCGCCGGGCCGCGGCCGCAGCGCGAGGACCGGTCCCTGGGTGCGGAACGCCTCGACCGCCAGCCGTTCGGCGGCGACCGACGGCTCCCCGGCCGGCGTCGGCGAGGGGCCGTCCTGGAGGCTGGCGGCGACCCGCTTGACCAGGTCGGCGACCAGCGCGGCGCGCCACCCCGACCAGGCCGCGGGGCCGGTGGCCAGGGCGTCGGCCTCGGTCAGGGCGTGCAGCAGCTCCAGGGTGAGCTGGTCGCCGACCGCCTCGGCGACCAGCGCGATGGTGGCCGGGTCGCCCAGGTCCCGCCGGGTCGCGGTCTCGACCAGCAGCAGGTGGTGGCGGACCAGGGTGCCGAGGACGGCGGTGTCGGTGGCGTTGAAGCCGATCCTGGCGGCCATGTCCCGGGCGATGGTCTCGCCGACGACGGAGTGGTCGCCCGGCCAGCCCTTGCCCATGTCGTGCAGGAGCGCGGCGACCAGCAGCAGGTCGGGGCGGCGGACCCGGCGGGTCAGCGCGGCCGCCCGCACCGCGGTCTCCACCAGGTGCCGGTCGACGGTCCAGCGGTGCACGGGGTTGCGTTGCGGCCGGCAGCGCACCCGCTCCCAGTCGGGGAGCAGCCGGGTGATCAGCCCGCCGGCCTCCAGCGCCTCCCAGACCGGCACCGTGTCAGGACCGGCGCCCAGCAGGGTGATCAGCTGTTCGCGCGCCTCGGCCGGCCAGGGCACCGGCAGCTCGGCCGGCTGGGCCGCGAGCGCGGAGACCGCCGGCAGCGCCAGCGGCAGCCCGGCCTCGGCGGCCGCGGCGGCAGCGCGCAGCGGCAGCACCGGGTCGCGGTCGGGGCGCGCGGCGCGGGCCAGGCCGACCTCGCCGTCTTGCTCGACGACGCCCTCGGCGAGCGGGAGCCGGGTGTCGGGGGTCGGGCCGCCCCGGCCGGCGCGCGACCAGCCGAACCGGCGGCGGGTGGAGCGGGCGCGCAGCACCCGGCTCACCTCGCGCCAGGTGACGTCGGAGGCGTAGGCGACGGTGCGGCCGGCCTCGTAGACCTGCCGCAGCAGGGTGTCGGCGTCCAGCACGCCGAGCGCCTCGGCGACCTGGTCCTGGTCCTGGAGCGCCAGCCGGTCGGTGGCCCGCCCGGTGGCCAGGTGCAGCGCGTCGCGCACGTCGAGCAGGGTGTTGCGGGCGGCCTCCAGGCCCTGGCGGGGCGCGTCGGCGAGCCAGGAGGCGGCGACGGCGCGCAGCGCGGTGGCGTCCCGCAGCCCGCCCCTGGCCTCCTTCAGGTCGGGTTCCAGGAGGAACGGCAACTCGCCCTGGCGGCGGGCTCGTTCGCGGCCCAGCTCGTGGAGTTCCGGGAGCCGGGTGGGGGCCTGGGAGCGCCACTGGGCGAGGACCTCGGTGCGCAGTTCGGCGGTCAGCGCGGCGTCCCCGGCCAGGTGCCGGGCGTCCAGCAGGCCGAGTTGCACCTTGAGGTCGTCGGCGGCGGTGGCGCGGGCCTCCGGGATGGTGCGGACCGAGTGGTCCAGGGCCAGGCCCAGGTCCCAGACGGGGTACCAGAGGCGGTCGGCGACGGCGGCCAGGTCGCCGGGCGCCGCCTTGCCGTCGTGCAGGAGCAGCAGGTCGAGGTCGCTGCGCGGGGAGAGCTCGCCGCGCCCGTAGCCGCCGACGGCGACCAGCGCGAGCCGGCCGGGGCGGGGGGCGGCGCGCAGCAGTCCGGCGAGCCACTCGTCGGTGATCTCGGCGAGCCGGGCACGCCGAGACGGCCCGGGCCGCGCCTCCTCCTGAAGGAGGCGCAGCCGGGCCGAGGCGTAACCGCCGTCGTGGCCCTCTTCCTCGCCGGTGGTTGGTGTCTGGGCCGTCATGCGGTCCACTCCCGTGTGGTTCGGAGGGCGGGCGTCCGGTGGTTCAGAGGGCGTCCGGGCCGCGTTCCCCGGTGCGGACCCGGATCGCGGTCTCGACGGGCAGGCTCCACACCTTGCCGTCCCCGATCTTGCCGGTCCTGGCCGCCTTCACCACGACATCCAGCAGCTGGTCGGCGTCGTCGTCCTCGACCAGGATCTCCACCCGGACCTTGGGCACCAGGTCGACGGTGTACTCCGCGCCCCGGTAGACCTCGGTGTGGCCGCGCTGCCGGCCGTAGCCGCTGGCCTCGGTGACGGTCAGGCCCTGCACTCCGAACGCCTGGAGGGCCTCCTTGACCTCGTCCAGCCGGTGCGGCTTGATCACCGCGACGATGAGCTTCATGCGTCCACCTTCTTCTCACCGGCCGCCACCTCGGCGGACGCGGTCACCGTGCTGCTCGGCACCGAACCGGAGCCGGCCTGGCTGAAGTCGTACCCCGTCTCCGCGTGGTAGGCCAGGTCGAGGCCGGCCGTCTCCTCCTCCTCGGAGGAGCGGAACCCGATGGTGCGCTGGAGGAGTTGGGCGAGGAGGTAGGTGACCACGAAGGAGTAGGCCATCACCGCGACGGCACCCAGGGCCTGCTTGCCGAACTGCTCGAACCCGGCGCCCTCGGTGGCCAGGAAGCCGACCAGGAGGGTGCCGATCACGCCGCCGACCAGGTGCACGCCGACCACGTCGAGCGAGTCGTCGAAGCCCAGCTTGTACTTCAGGCTGACGGCCCAGGCGCAGACCGCGCCGGCCAGCAGGCCGATCAGGA
This sequence comes from Streptomyces chisholmiae, assembly GCF_031845445.1. NCBI lineage: Bacteria > Bacillati > Actinomycetota > Actinomycetes > Kitasatosporales > Streptomycetaceae > Streptomyces > Streptomyces chisholmiae. The sequence continues at coordinate 93,187 of NZ_JAVREO010000016.1, forward strand.
TGGCGCTCATCGGGCTGACGTTGGCGCCCGACGGGGTAATGGCGACCAGGCCGGCGATCGCGCCGGAGGCGGCGCCCAGGGTGGTGAACGCGCCGTGCCTGATCCGCTCGTAGATCAGCCAGCCGACGATGGCGGCACCGGTGGCGACCTGGGTGTTCAGCGCCATCATGGCGGCGGGCGAGCCGCTGCCGGTGGTCAGCGCGGAGCCGGCGTTGAAGCCGAACCAGCCGAACCACAGCAGGGCGGCACCGAGCAGCACCATGGGCAGGTTGTGCGGGCGCATCGGGTCGCGCTTGAAGCCGATCCGCTTGCCGACCACCAGGGCGGCGGCCAGCGCGCCGGCGCCGGCGTTGATGTGCACGGCGGTACCGCCGGCGAAGTCGATCACGCCCATGTTGAACAGCCAGCCCTCGTCGGCGGCCCAGACCCAGTGGGCGACCGGGAAGTAGACCACGGTGACCCAGAGGGCGATGAACAGCGCCCAGGTGCTGAACTTCACCCGGTCGGCCAGCGCCCCGCTCATCAGGGCCGGCGTCAGGATGGCGAACATCAGCTGGAAGGCGATGAAGGCGACGACCTCGCCCTGGTCGATGGAGATGTCCCGCAGGCCGATGAACTCCAGGTCACCGATGACCGGGCTGGTGCCGCTGAAGGCGAGCGAGTAGCCGTAGAGGACCCACAGGATGCTGACGACGCCCAGGGAGATGAACGACATCATCAGCATGTTGAGCGCGCTCTTGACCCGGACCATCCCCCCGTAGAAGAAGGCGAGGCCAGGGGTCATGAGCATCACCATGGCGGCGCAGATCACCACATAGGCAACGTTTGTCGCTGATAGCGCTTCTTCAGGACTCAAGGTGGACGTCTCCTCAAAAATGCGACCCGTGCGGGCGGGTTGGGTCAGGATGCGCCACAGGCTCTCTGAGGGCGGTTTCCGTCAGCGCTCCCGCATGTTTCGCGGGCGTGACGATGGCCGAACCCGTGTTACGCGGCCATGAAACGTCCGGCGGCCGGGACCGGGCGCGGCACGGGAACCGGCGCGGCACCGCGCGCCGGCCGGCCGACGCCTGACGGCGACGAGAACCGGCCGTGCCCTGCGCCACCCGGGTGACCTGGCGGGGGAGCCGAGTCGGGCGGTCCTGGGGGGCGGGCACGGCCGGGGTCGGTGGCCGGGCGGCGGTCAGACCGCCCGGCTGGCCTCACTTTCCGGGAGTTCCACGGTCAGCCGCTCGGCCAGGCCGGCGACCGCGCGCACCTCTCCGAAGTCCCGGCGGACGGCGGCGCAGGTGGTGCGCAGCCGGTTGCTGACCCGCTCGGAGCGGAGCCGGCTGGCCAGATCCAGCGCCCGCTCCGTCATCCGCACGCAGGCTTCCGGCTCGCGCGCCAGCAGGTGCACGGTGGCCATCCCGATGAGGTTGAGTGCATACGACCGCTGGTGCCCGCTGTTCGGGTCGGGCTCGCACTCGGCGGCGAAGCCGCGGACCGCCTCCTCCATCAGCGGCCTGGCGCGGCTGACGTAGGTCGGGCTGCGGCCGGCGACGTAGGCCAGGTCCCGGTAGGAGTGGGCGTTCTCGGCGCACAGCTCGGCCCGGCTGAAGAACCCGAGCCACCCCGGGTCGGCGTCGTCGGGGCCGGCGTCGGCGAACGCCTCCTCGGCCAGCCGCACCGCGCGGTGGCACTTGGGCGGCTGGCCGAGCGAGGCGTAGGACCTGGCCTCCAGGGCGTAGAGCAGCGCCTGGGTGCGCGGCGTGGCCTGCTCCCGGCTGCCGTACTGGGCCAGGTGCACCAGCTCCAGCGCGTCCTCGGCCCGGCCCAGGTGGATCATCTGCCGGCTCATCTGGGAGAGGACGAACGCGCCCAGCGGGCGGTCCTCGGCCTCCTTGGCGGCGTGCAGCGCCAGCACGAAGTACTTCTGCGCGATGGGCTGGAGGCCGATGTCGTAGCTCATCCAGCCGGCCAGCTCGGCCAGCTCGGCGGTGACCTGGAAGAGCCGCCGCCGCACCGGCGCCGGATGCGCCTCCTGCAGCAGGTCGGTGACCTCGTGCAGCTGGCCGACCACCGCCTTGCGCCGCAGGCCGCCGCCGCACTGGGCGTCCCAGGCGCGGAACTGGGTGGTGGCCTCCTGGAGCTGCCCCAGCTCGGCGCGGGAGAACCGGACCAGCCGGCGGGACTCGGCGGCGCCGGGGGCGGTGGCCAGAGTGGTCGGCTCCGGCTCCTGGGCGCCGCCGGGGCTGGGCGCCAGCCAGCGCTGCATCGGCTCTATCAGGGCGGGGCCGGCGGACATGGTGAGGGAGGTGCCGAGGAAGCCGCGCCGCCCGAGCATCAGGTCGCTGCGGGAGAACTCGTTGATCAGCGCGATGGTCTGGCTGCTGGCCCAGGGCAGGTCGACGCCGGAGGTGGCGGCGGCGCGCGGGGTGGCGCGCAGTCCGAGGTCCTCCACGCTGACCACGCAGCCGAAGCGTTCGGAGAACAGCTCGGAGAGGATGCGCGGTATCGGCTCGCGTGGCTGCTCGCCGTCCAGCCAGCGCCGCACCCGGGAGGTGTCGGTGCTGACGTGGTGCGCGCCGAGCGTTCTGGCTCGCCGGTTCACCTGTCTGGCCAGCTCGCCCTTGGACCAGCCGCTGCGGTGGAACCACGAAGTCAGCCGCTCGTTCGGCCGCTTGGCGGGGTTGCCGCCGCTGCCGTTCCCGCCCACGCTTTCGCTCCGATCCCGGTAACCCGTGGTGGTGGCGGAGATGCCTGCCGACACGCCGCCTACGGTGCACTGAAAGTAATCCTACGATCACGCGCGTGACGAGACGGCCACGGCAATCGCCACCATTCGCCACCCCTTCGGCGAGAACCTATGGCCCACCTCGCGCGATTCACTTGTACGCACGTTGTTCGATGCCAGGCGGGACGAAGCATTCCGGGGGCGCGCGCTGTTGACCGTGCGCCCCGGGCGCCGCCGGCCAGGGGCGTAACTTCGGCAGACCAATCCCGTTGGAGTGTGCATGGGTTTCACCATCGGCGGAATGCGGGAGCGCGGAGCCCCGCGCCCGATGGCCGGCCGGGCCCGGCGCGGCGCCGGCCGCTCCCGCGGCGACACGGCGGTCGCCGAGTACGTCGGACTCTGGGGATGGGACGTCACCCCCGGCGCCGCGGCCCGGCCCGGTGCGGCCGGCCGGCGCGCCGGGTGCTCCTGCGGCCGGCCGGACTGCCCGGCGCCCGGCGCGCACCCGCAGGCCCGCGCCATCCCGGCCGGCACCCCGCTGGACGAGGCGCTCGACGCCTGGGCCGAGGCCAGGTCGGCCACCCCCGGCGCCACCGTGCTGCTGCCCACCGGCCGGGCCTTCGACGTGCTCCAGGTGCCCGCCGTGGTGGCCCGGGCCGCGTTGCCGCGGCTGGAGCGGCTGGCCCTGCCGCTGGGCCCCGTCGCACAGGCCCCTGACGGCCGCGCCTGGTTCTTCGTCGCCCCCGGGTTCGCCGCCGAACTCCCCACACTGCTCGACGAGTTGGGCTGGGGTGGCCTGCCGCTGCGGCTGACCGGGCTGGGCCGGGGCAGCCATGTGACGGCGCCGCCCTCGTCGGTCGCCGGACTGGGCGAGGTGGTCTGGCTGCGCCCGCCCGACCTGGAGACGGCGGCCGCGCCGCCCTCGGCCAAGCCGCTGCTGGGCGCCCTGGCCAGCCTCTGCCACCGGCTGACGCCGGCCGACTGACGGCCGGCGTCCACCGCGGCGGCGCCGCGCGGGCCGTCAGTCGAGCAGCGCGTCCACGAAGGCCTCGGGCTCGAACGGCGCCAGGTCGTCCGGCCCCTCCCCCAGCCCCACCAGCTTCACCGGCACGCCCAGCTCCCGCTGCACGGCCACCACGATGCCGCCCTTGGCGGTGCCGTCGAGCTTGGTGAGCGCGATCCCGGTGATGTCCACCGCCTCGGCGAAGACCCGCGCCTGCACCAGGCCGTTCTGCCCGGTGGTGGCGTCCAGCACCAGCAGCACCTCGCTGACCGGCCCCTGCTTCTCCACCACCCGCTTGACCTTGCCCAGCTCGTCCATCAGCCCGGTCTTGGTGTGCAACCGGCCGGCGGTGTCCACCAGGACCACGTCCGCGGTGGCCTCGATGCCCTCCTTGACCGCCTCGTAGGCGACCGACGCCGGGTCGCCGCCCTCCGGGCCGCGCACCGTGCGGGCGCCCACCCGCTGGCCCCAGGTCTGGAGCTGGTCGGCGGCGGCGGCCCGGAAGGTGTCGGCCGCGCCCAGCACCACGGACTTCCCGTCGGCGACCAGCACCCGGGCCAGCTTGCCGGTGGTCGTCGTCTTGCCGGTGCCGTTGACGCCGACCACCAGCACCACCGCGGGCCGCTCCTCGCCCTCGACGGAGACCCCGCCCTCGGTGTGCACCACGCGGTCCAGCGACGGGTCCAACTGCGCCAGCAGCTCCTCCCGGAGCAGGGCGCGCAGCTCGTCGGGCGTGCGGGTGCCCAGCACCCGCACCCGCTCCCGCAGCCGCTCCACCAGCTCCTGGGTGGGGCCGACGCCGATGTCGGCGGTCAGCAGGGTGTCCTCGATCTCCTCCCAGGTCTCCTCGTCCAGCCGCTCCCTGGAGAGCAGCGTCAACAGTCCCTTGCCCAGCGAACTCTGCGACCTGGCGAGCCGCGCGCGCAGCCGGACGAGCCGGCCGGCCGAGGGCTCCGGCACCTCGATCTCGGGCGCCTCCGGCTCGGTCACCACCGTCTCGTCCGGGGCCGGCGGCAGCGTGACGTCCTCGACCGTCCGCCGCTCCTCGGTCACCGGCGTGGCCGCGTCGTCCCCGACCCGGGGCTCGGCGGGCGGCGCGGTACCGGTCGCGCCACCGCCACGCCCGGTCGGCGGCGGCGCCTGGCCACGCCGGCGGCCGACGAGCAGTCCGGCGACCGCCAGCACGGCGACCACGGCGATGATGACGACGAGGAGAATGGTGTCCATGGGTTCCCTTGGTGGTGCTCGGCGCGGCCGGGCCGAGCGACGAGAGGTCGGGTGCGTTCGGCTCTAAGGTAGCGCCAGCCACGCGGGGCGGCGCCCGTCGCCCCGCGCCCCGAAGGGACCTCAGGAGAGCCGCTGGCTGATCACTTTGGAGACGCCGTCCCCCTGCATGGAGACCCCGTACAGCGCGTCCGCGACCTCCATGGTGCGCTTCTGGTGGGTGATCACGATGAGTTGGGAGCTGTCCTTCAGCTCCCGCATGATCCGGATCAGCCGCTGGAGGTTGGTGTCGTCCAGGGCCGCCTCCACCTCGTCCATCACGTAGAACGGGCTGGGGCGCGCCTTGAAGATGGAGACGAGCAGGGCGACGGCGGTCAGCGACCGCTCACCGCCGGAGAGCAGCGACAGCCGCTTGACCTTCTTCCCTGGCGGCCTGGCCTCCACCTCGACGCCGGTGGTCAGCATGTCGTTCGGGTCGGTCAGCACCAGCCGCCCCTCGCCGCCGGGGAAGAGCCGGCCGAAGACGCCCTCGAACTCCCGCGCGGTGTCGTGGTAGGCGGCGGTGAAGACCTGCTCCACCCGCTCGTCCACCTCCTTCACCATCTGCAACAGATCGGCGCGGGTCTTCTTCAGGTCCTCCAACTGCTCGCTGAGGAACTGGTGCCGCTCCTCCAGCGCCGCGAACTCCTCCAGCGCCAGCGGGTTGACCTTGCCCAGCTGCTTGTAGGCGCGCTCCGCCGCCCGCAGCCGCTTCTCCTGCTGCCCGCGGACGAAGCGCGTCGGCTGGTTGCGTGGATGCTCCGGGTCCTCGGGCAGCTCCTCACCCTCGGCCGGCGGGGAGGGGGGCACCGGCTGCTCCGGGCCGTACTCGGCGACCAGCGCCGTCGGCTCGACCCCCAGCTCCTCCAGCGCCCTGGCCTCCAACTGCTCGATCCGCAGCCGTTTCTCGGCGCCCAGCACCTCGCCCCGGTGCACCGAGTCGGTGAGCTTGTCCAGCTCCTCCTTCAACTCCCGGCCCGCCGCGCGCTCCTGGTCCAGTGCCCGCTCGCGCTCCGCCTTGGCGGCCTCGGCCGCCCCGCGCTCCGCCTCCGCCCTGGCCAGCGACGCCTCCACGTGGGCCAGCAGCTGCCGGGCGCCGTCCGCCACCGCGCCGGCGGTCTCGATCTCGTGCCTGGCCCTGGCCCGGCGGCGCTCCGCCCTGGCCCGGGCCTCGCGCTCGGCGCGGGCCGCGCGGTCCAGCGCGTCGGCCCGGCCGGCGAGCCCGCGCACCCGCTCCTCGTGGGTCCGCAGCTGGAGCCTGGCCTCCATCTCGGTCTGCCGGGCGTTGGCGCCGTCGGCGGCGAGCCGGTCGCGGACCGCGGTGTCCGGCTCCTCGACCGCCTCGTCCGTCTCCTCGGCCACCGCCAGCCGCTCGGCCAGCTCGGCCGCCTGCTCCGTGGCCCGGGCCAGCTCCCGCCCGGCGCGCTCCACGGCCGCCTCGGCCCGGTCCGCCTCCCCGGCCGCCGCCCTGGCCTGACCGCCGAGCCGGCCCAGGTCCTGCGCCACCCTGGACTTCTCCCGCTCCGCCGCGGTGCGCCGGCCGGCCAGCTCCTCGACGGCCGCCGCCGCGGCGCGGCGCCGCTCGGCGGCGGCCTCCTTCGCCGCGGCCAACTCGGCGCCGCGCGCCGTCAGCCGCTCGAACTCGGCGGCCGCCTCGTCCACCGAGGCCCGCACCTCCAGCAGGCTGGGCGCGCCGGCCGAACCGCCGCCGGCCAGCCCGCGGGAGAGCAGATCGCCCTCGCCGGTCACCGCGGTCAGCGTCGGGTGACCGGTGACCAGCCGGAGCGCGTCGTCGACGGTGTCCACCACCACCACCTCGCGCAGCAGCCGCCGCACGGCCGGCAGCAGTTCGGCCGGGCCACGTACCAGGTCGACCGCCCAGCACCAGGGCGCCGGCGCCGGCTCGGCCGGCGGCGCCGGGGCCTCGCCCTGGCCGCCCAGCAGCAGGGCGGCCCGGCCCGCGTCCCGCTTCCGCAGCAGCCGCAGCGCCTCGACGGCCGCCGCCGGGCCGGCCACCGCGACCGCGTCGGCCGCCGCGCCCAGCGCGGCGGCCACCGGCACCTCGAAGCCGGGGGTGACCGTCAGCAGCTCGGCGGCCGGCCCCAGCACCCCGGCCAGCTCGTCCCCGGCCGACAGCAGCGCGCCGCTGCCGTCCTTGCGGCGCAGGCCGAGCGCCAGCGCGTCGCGCCGCGCCGCGACGGCCGCCCGCTCGCGTTCCACCTCGCCCAGCTGGTCCCGGACGGCGTTCCACTCCGCCTCGGCATCGGCCAGTTCCCGCTTGGCCTGGTCATGCGCCGCGGCCAGCTCGCCGTCGTCAGCCGTCCGCCCCTCGACCTGGGCGCGCAGCTCCTCGTACTCCTCCTGGGCCGCCGTCGCGCGCTGCCGCGCCTCGTCCCGGCTGGCACCGGCACGGTCTATGTCGGCCTGGGCGGCGGCTGCGCGGCTGCGCGCCGCGTTGGCCTGCGCGTTGAGCCGGGCCAGCCCCTCACGGCGGTCGGCGAGCGCCCGGGCGGCGTCCTTCAGCCGGCGCTCCTCGTCGGCCAGCGCGCGCTCCAGCTCCGCGCGGTGCGCCACGGTGTCCTCCAGCGCGGTGCCGGCGGCCTCCTGCGCCGCGGTCAGCTCCGCCTCCTGCTCCCTGATCCGGGCCGCCTCCCGCTCCAGCTCCTCCGGCTCCCGTCCCCGGCGTTCCTCCGCCGGCTGGGCTCGGGCGCTGGTCACCCGGGCGTCGGCCAGGTTGACGGTGCCCCGGACCCGTTCGGCGAGTTGGGAGAGCTGGTACCAGGTCTCCTGGGCCCGGCCCAGTCGGGGCGCCAGGGTGCGCACCTCCTGGGTCAGCTCGCTCTCCCGGCGCAGCGCCTCCTTCAGGCGCCCCTCGGCGGCCTCCTTGCGCTCCTTCAGCGCGGCCTCGTCGGCGATCTCGGAGCGCAACGCCCCGCGGAGGGTGACCAGGTCGTCGGCGAGCAGCCGCAGCCGGGCGTCGCGCAGGTCGGCCTGGATCACCGCCGCGCGGCGGGCCACCGCGGCCTGCCGGCCCAGGGGCTTGAGCTGGCGGCGCAGCTCGTCGGTGAGGTCCTGCACCCGGGCCAGGTTGGCGCGCATCGCGTCCAGCTTGCGAAGCGCCTTCTCCTTGCGCTTGCGGTGCTTGAGTACCCCGGCCGCCTCCTCGATGAAGGCCCGCCGGCCGGTCGGGTCCGCGTGCAGCACCGAGTCCAACTGCCCTTGGCCGACGATGACATGCATCTCCCGACCGATCCCGGAGTCCGAGAGCAGCTCCTGCACGTCCAGCAGCCGGCAGGTGTCGCCGTTGATCTGGTATTCGCTGCCGCCGTTCCGGAACATCGTCCGGGTGATGGTGACCTCGGCGTACTCGATGGGCAGCGCGCCGTCGGCGTTGTCGATGGTGAGGGAGACCTCGGCCCGGCCCAGCGGCGGACGCCCGGTGGTCCCGGCGAAGATGACGTCCTCCATCTTGCCGCCACGCAGCGACTTGGCACCCTGCTCACCCATCACCCAGGACAGCGCGTCCACCACGTTGGACTTGCCGGAGCCGTTGGGACCCACCACGCACGTGATGCCGGGCTCGAAGCGCAGCGTCGTGGCCGAGGCGAAGGACTTGAACCCCCGCAGGGTCAGGCTCTTGAGGTGCACGCCGTCGGACTTTACCCGCCGGTCTTCCGGGATTGGTCGTTTCGACGCGAGGGTTGGGGGGCAGATCAGTGAGTAAGCCAGCCTGGGTCAACACCCGTACTCACAACGTGACAACATGACGAAGGGACGCCGAAGCGTCCCTCGCATGAGTAGAACCGCAAGCGGTGCGCCGATGACCACCTCTCCGTTGAGGTCAGGTCAGGGCGGGCTCCGCCTTGTGCACGTCGATGCCGTCAAGCATCGGGTCGCTCTGCCGAGCGGCGGCGGCCAACGCGTCGTTCTCCGCCTGGACCCGCACAAGCTGGGTCTCCAGGTCCTGGACGCGCTGCTGAAGCCGTCGCATCTCGGCGAGGACTCGGGGGTCGAAACCGCCGACGTGACCGAGAAGCGCCTTTGCCATGATGGATGGTCCTCCACACTGAGTGACCGACCGAAGCCGTTGGTGGGTCGTGAGGGATTACTGCCGCTGCGGACGCTCTGCCTGGTGTTCCAGGGCCAGCGGGCAGAGCCGCGCGGGACTTTCAGCGTCTCACCAAAAAGTGGGACGGTCAACACGATCACACCGCGTATCGCCCGGCGCGCCGCTCGGAGGGCTGGACCGGGGAGGGCGCCCGACATGATCGTCACGAGGGACGGTGGGCGCGCGACAGGCTTCTTGAATCGAGAGCCTTGCACGTCGCAGCGGGGATGGCAAGCAGTATGGGGGATAATTCCGGCCCCCTGGAGCGCGCCGGCTCAGCGGATGTCGAACCCCTCGTAACCCCCGCGGGGTGTGTCCCATATCTCGGTGACGCCCGCCACCCGGCCGGGTGTGTCACCTGAGCGTAGCCAGTCGAGGAGACGCTCGGCCCGCGCCCGCTCCCCCTCGGCGACGAGTTGCACCCGGCCGTCCGAGAGGTTGGCGGCGAAGCCTGTCAAGCCCCCGATCTCCAACGCCCGCGCCCTGGTGTACCAGCGGAAGCCGACCCCCTGCACCCGCCCCCGCACCCAGGCGGTGAGCCGGACCTGTTCCCCGCCGCCCGACGCCGGCTCGGCGGGGACGGAACGGTCGGCGGCGGCGCGGTCGGCGGCCGGCTGTGTCGCGTCCTGCATGTGACGCACGCTATCCGTTCTCTGTCGCGCACAGCTCCTCCGGGTACCACGCCATGCCGTACAGTCACGCGATAAGACATCACCTGTTCGAGTGAAATCACCGCAGAACCGGACGATGTTCCACCAGATCGCCAACTGGACGACACAGAAGGGTGCCACCCATGGGACGCCATCGTCGCCGGCGGGGGCACGCCCGCACCGGGCTCATCGGCGCCTCCGCGGCTCTGGCCGTGGGCGCGGTGGCCGTGGGCACCGGCCTGCTGCCGGGAGTCACCCAGCACTTCACGGGTGAGGACGCCGCGGACTCGAACGCCTCGGGACAGCGTGCGCACTCCCCCCGCGCCTCCTCCGACGACTCCCTGGAGCGTGAGGAGAGCAGGCCGACCAGGAACGCGGAGCGGGAGCCGGTCGAGGAGACCGAGGAGCCCGCCGAGGAGGAGACGCCGACCGAGGAGCCGGAACCCGAGCCGGAACCGGAGCCGGAGCCCTCCCCCACCGAGGAGCCGACCCAGGAACCCGCGCCCGAGCCGGAGCCCGAGCCCGAGCCGGAACCGGAGCCCACCAGGCCACCGGCCGACGAGGACGAGCCCGCCGCCACCCCGGAGGTCGAGGCGGCCGAGGCGGTGCTCGGACTGGTCAACCAGGCACGCGGCCAGGCCGGTTGTCAGCCGCTGCGGCTGGACGCCGGGTTGACCAACGTGGCCCTGGCGCACAGCAGGGACATGGCGGAGCGGGGCTACTTCGACCACACCAGCCCGGACGGCGCCACCCCCTGGGACCGTGCGGAAGCGGCCGGCATCAGCTACATGGGCGGCGAGAACATAGCCATGGGCCAGCAGAACGCCCAGTCCGTGATGGACTCCTGGATGAACAGCGAGGGACACCGCGCCAACATCCTGAACTGCGACTTCACCACCATGGGACTGGGCGCGCAGTTCGGCGGCGGCGGCCCCTGGTGGACCCAGACGTTCGGCTACTGAACGTCGCGCGGCGCCGGGTCAGACCCGGCGGGCCCGGGGCGGCCGCTGGCACGCCGGGCAGAAGTAGCTGGAGCGGTTCATCCACGGGCTGCGACGCACCGGGGTCGCGCAGCGCCGACAGGGCAGACCCTCGCGTCCGTAGACGTCCAGCGAGCGGTCGAAGTAGCCGGACTCGCCGTTGACGTTCACATAGAGGCTGTCGAAGCTGGTGCCGCCGACCGCCAGCGCCTGGGTCATCACCGCGCGCACCTCGGCCACCAGGCCGGCGGTGAGCGGGCGGGTCAGCGTCGCGGTCGGACGCTCGTAGTGCAGGCCGGTGCGCCAGAGCGCCTCGTCCGCGTAGATGTTGCCGACGCCGCTGATCAGCGACTGGTCCAGCAGCGCGCGCTTGACCGTGGTGCGCTTGCGGCGCAGCGCGGCGTGGAACGCGTCCTCGTCGAACTCCGGGTCCAGCGGGTCACGGGCGATGTGCGCGATGACGTCCGGCAGGCCGTCGGCGAGCAGCGGATGCAGCGAGAGCCCGCCGAAGGTGCGCTGGTCCACGAAGCGCAGCTCGCCGCCGGCGGCGTCGGCGAAGCTGATCCGCACCCGCAGGTGCTTCTCGTCCGGGGTGCGCGCCGGCTGCACCAGCAGCTGGCCGCTCATGCCGAGGTGGGCCAGCAGCGCGTGGTCGTCGCCCAGCGGCAGCCAGAGGTACTTGCCCCGCCGGCACGGCGCGGCCACCGGGACCCCGCGCAGCCGGGCGGCGAAATCCTCGGCGCCCGCCGGGTGGCGCCGGACGGCTCGCGGATGCAGTACCTCGGCGGCGGTGATGGTGCGACCGCCGACCCAGCGGTCCAGGCCGCGCCGGACGACCTCGACCTCGGGCAGCTCAGGCAACGGGGGCCTCGCCGGCGGCGTCCTCCGGGGCACCGCCCTGGCGCGCGGCCGCGGCCGCCGCGGCGGCTTCGGCCTCGGCCTTCCGGGCCGTGTCGAGCGCGGACCGGATCGCCCGCCAGGCGGTCTCGGCCGCCTGCTGCTCGGCTTCCTTCTTGCTGCGACCGGTGCCCGTGCCGTAGGTCTGGCCACCGACCCGGGCCGCCGCGGTGAAGGTCTTCTCGTGGTCGGGGCCGCTCTCCCCGATCACGTACTCGGGGACGCCCAGCCCCTCGGCGGCGCTCAGCTCCTGGAGGCTGGTCTTCCAGTCCAGGCCGGCGCCGAGGTTGGAGGAGCGTTCGATCACCGGGTCGAAGAGCCGGTGCACCAGCTCGTCGGCGGCGTTCAGGCCCTGGTCCAGGTAGACCGCGCCGATCACCGCCTCCAGGGTGTCGGCGAGGATCGAGGCCTTGTCCCGGCCACCGGTGCCCTCTTCGCCCCGTCCGAGCCGCACGAAGGCGCCCAGGTCAAGCCCTCTGGCCACCTCGGCCAGCGCCCTGGCCTGCACCACGGCCGCCCGCAGCTTGGCCAGCTGGCCTTCGGCGAGGTCGGGGTGGCGCCGGTAGAGCGTGTCGGTGACCACCAGCCCGAGCACCGAGTCGCCGAGGAACTCCAGGCGCTCGTTGGTGGGCAGCCCGCCGTTCTCGTAGGCGTAGCTGCGGTGGGTCAGGGCACGCACCAGAAGGGCGGGCTCCAGCTGATAGCCGAGCCGCCCTTCCAGCGTCGCGAGAGAGGCGGCGACGTCCGCCGCGGCCTGGGGCTGCGACTGCGACTTCCTGGCGTGTGCCATGACGCCTGTCACCCGCCGATCAGACGTCGAGAACCTGACGACGGTTGTAGGTACCGCAGTTGGAGCACGCGATGTGCTGGAGCCTCGGCTCCTGGCACTGCTCACAACGCACCAGGCTCGGGGCAGCGGCCTTCCACTGCGACCGGCGGTGACGCGTGTTGCTGCGCGACATCTTCCGCTTCGGAACAGCCACGGCTAATTCTCCTGTGGTTCGTCCCCGCCGGGGCGGGGAGCCTTCGCTTGCTTGTCATGCCCGGCGGGCTCCGCCGAGGCATCGGCCTCGGTGAACCCCCGCAGCGCCGCCCACCGGATGTCGACGGGCTCGTCGTGCTGGTGGTCCGGATCCGCCGCGAGCCGCGTCCCACAGTCGGGGCACAGACCCGGGCAGTCCTCCTGGCACATCGGTCGCAGTGGCAGGGCCAACACGACCGCGTCCCGCAGCACAGGCTCCAGATCCAGCAGGTCTCCCTGCAGGAACAGCCTCTCCTCGTCCCCCTCCTCGTCGTCCTCGGTGTCCGCGAAGCGCGGCGAGAACTCGGAGTCCGGGTAGGAGAACAACTCCTGGAAGTCCGCCGTGCCCTCGCGGGCGAGCGGCTCCAGACACCTGACACACTCCCCCGCCAGCGGGAAACGGACGGTGCCGGTGACCAGCACCCCTTCCATCACCGACTCCATGCGCAGCTCAAGCTCCAGCTCGGCGCCCTGCGGGACCCCGATGACCTCGATACCGAAGTCGGCCGGGGCCTCCACGGTCCGCGTCAGCCGCTTGAGCGTACCGGGACGCCGCCCCAGCTCACGTGTGTCGAACACGAGAGGGGCTCGGTGGTCCAGCGGGGCGTTCAGGGCTTTCTGCTTTCTCGCGAGGGGCTGCGGGTGAGCACGCAGGTCGGCTCCGGAGTGGTGGAGCCGAGCGGGCAGCTGTGACCGCCAAGGGCGCCCACAACCGAAGGGCCAGCATACGGCACGGGTCCGTCAGCTCCCAATCCCGCCCCACTGCCCCCGTTCCGCCCTGATCAGGGCTGGCCCTGCTGGTAGTCGCGCAGCTGTCGCTGGTCGATCAGCCCGGTGTCGAAGAGGCTGGTCTCGTCGAGCACCCCGGAGCCCTGGTAGCCGTAACCCTGCTGCCCCGGCACCGCGGCGCCGCCCTGAGCGGCCGGCTGCTGGCCGTAGTCGTAGCCACCCGCCCCGTAGCCCGCGCCGTCGCCGTAGGACTGCTGACCGTAGCCGTCCTGCGGGTAGCCGCCCTGCTGCTGGTAGCCGGGGTCGGCGTAGCCGCCGGCGTAGCCGTCCTGGGGGTAGCCGCCGGACCCGTACGGCTGGGCGGCGGCCTCCACCGGCGCCGGCAGCGCCGGGAGGGCGGGCGGCGCGGGCGGGGGCGGGGGGCCGGCGCCGTGGTCGGTCGGGGCGGGGCGCTGGGACTGCGGGACCCCGAGGTAGGCATAGGTGTCCTGCTCGCCGTCCGGCTGGGTGAAGTAGCCGGCGCCTGGGCCGTCCTCGGCCGCCTCCTGGGCCGCCACGTGCTCGGCCAGCTCGTCGATCGGCCGGTGGCCGGTGAGCTTCTGCCGGCCGCGGCCGACCGCCTCCAGCGTCTTGCGCAGGACGGTCTCGATCGCGCCGAACTGGGCCTCCACATAGGAGTCGGCCTGGCTCAGCAACTCCTCCGGGCTGCCCCGGTCGGGGCCGAGCAGCTTGGTGCGGCCCCGGTCCACCGAGTCGATCGTCTTGCCCAGGACCACCTCGAAGTTGGCCAGCTTGCTGTCCACGTAGTCGTCGGCCTGGGCCTTGATCTCGGCCGCCTCGGCGCGGGCCGCCGCCAGGACGCGGGCCGCCTCGGCCTGCGCCTGCTGGACGATCTCGGTCTGGTCCACCAGGGTGGCGCGTTCGGCGCGCGCGGCCTCCACGACCCGGGCCGCCGCCTCGTGCGCCTCGGCCACCACCTGCTCGCGGTCGCCGAGCACCTCCCTGGCCTGGGCCAGGGAGCCGGGGAGCGCGTCGCGCACCTCCTCAAGGCCGGTGAGCAGCTCGGACCGGTTCACCACGCAGGAGGCCGACATGGGCATGCCCCGGGCGCCGCTGACCGTGGCGACGATCTCGTCGAGTTTCTGCTGTACGTCCACGGAAGCGACTGTAAGGCCAACCGGCCGTTCCCGGGCACCAGTCGACCCGCCCGGCCCGGCGGCCGGGGGCGTACGGGCGCGGTCAGGGGCGCGTGAGCTTGCGCCGCAGCTCGCGCAGGACCGGCTCGGGCACCAGGTGCGAGACGTCACCGCCCCAGGTGGCGACCTCCTTGACCAGGCTGGAGGAGAGGAAGCTGAAGGTGGGGTTGGTGGGCATGAAGAGCGTCTCGACGCCGGAGAGGCCGTTGTTCATCTGGGCCATCTGCAGCTCGTAGTCGAAGTCGCTGACCGCGCGCAGTCCCTTGACGATGGCGGGGATGTCGCGCTGCTTGCAGTAGTCGACCAGCAGGCCGTGGAACGCCTCGACCTCGACGTTGCCGTGCTCCCGCACCGACTCCTCGATCAGGGCGATGCGTTCTTCGATGCTGAACAGCCCCTGCTTGGACTTGTTGATCATCACCGCGATGTGCACCACGTCGTACATCCGCGCGGCCCGCGCCACGATGTCGAGATGGCCAAGGGTGATGGGGTCGAAGGACCCCGGACAAACTGCGCGGCGCAACGGTCTCTCCTCGTTCGGCCGGCCGGTCAGGGCCGGTCACCTGCTTCGCTGGCGTCGTCGGCGACGGACCTGCCGTACCAGAGTGTGCCCTCCCCGTAGCGCCGGGAACGCAGCCCGGTGAACCCGGCCGGCCAGCCGAAGTCGCCACCCCTGGTGGACCGTTCCACGGTGACCAGCGCCTCGTCGGCCAGCCAGCCGGTGGCCCTCAGCTCGGTCAGGATACGGGTCAGCTCCGCGTCCTGGACCGCGTAGGGCGGGTCGAGGAAGGCCAGCTGGTAGGGGGCGGGGGGCGGGCCCGCCTCGACCACCCGCTCGGCCTTGCCGGCCCGGGCCTCGGCGCCGGGCAGCCCCAGAGCGCGGATGTTGGCGCGGATGACGGCGACGGCCTTGGCGTCGGGCTCCACCAGCAGGGCGTGGGCGGCGCCGCGGGAGAGGGCCTCCAGGCCGACCGCGCCGGAGCCGGCGTAGAGGTCGAGCACCCGGCTGCCGTCCAGTGGGCCGAAGAGCGCGGACCAGGTGGAGAAGAGCCCCTCCCGCGCCCGGTCCGAGGTGGGCCGGGTGCCTCGCCCCGGCGGCACGGCCAGCCGCCGGCCACCGGCGGCCCCGGCGATCACGCGGGTCATTCGAGGGTCCTCACAGTGCGCTGTCCGTCGGTCGTGGGACTGCCACGCTATACGGCGGCACCGGACGGGACACCGCGAGGTGCGCCGGTGCGGTGCGGACCCCGGGCGCGACGGGCGGGCGTGGGGACCGGGCGGGGCGGGCGGGCGGCTCAGCCGGCGGTCGGCTGGGCCCGGTGCCGGGCGGCGCGGCTGGCGCTGGCCTCGTCGGAGTAGACCTCGCAGACCAGGCGGCGGTCCTCCGTGAGGTCGTGTTCCAGCTCGTAGAGGCTCACCTCCACACCGTCGGGCAGCAGGAAGGCGTGCTGGTAGAGGGAGCACCAGCCGCGGCCCGAGTAGCCGGCCCGCGGCTCGGCCAGCCGGCCGATGTCGTAGCCGACGGCGGTGGCGAGCAGCTGGGCGGTGTCCTCGCCAGGGCGGTCGGCGTTGACCGCGCGGCGCAGCAGCCGGCGGGCGTGATCGGCCGCGTCCCGGCCCCGGTACTCCCGGCGGCTTCCCGGCCGTCCCTCGGCGGCCAGCGCCCGGTCGAACGCCTCGTCCGGGGGGCCGCCACGCCCCGGCGCCGACCACGGCCGGCCCAGCTCCGATGCTGGTCCCGGCCAGGGTTCGGCCGAGGCCGCAGGCTGTTCGGGCATGCAAGATCCTCCCGAGATGCCGCGCCCCTCAGCGCGGCGGGGGACACACCGTAGACCGCCGGCCGTGGGCTTGGTGCGGGTTTTGCCGAAAACCCGACACCCCGTGCCCAGCGCCCGCCCAGCGCCGCTCCGGAAGCCCGAACACTCCCTGGTACGGCGGGAGTTGGGAGGGGTCACGGCGGGCTGTGACAGGGTCACCCCTTGTCCAGGAACTCCTCCCGCTCGGCGTCCAGCAGGGCGTCCAGCACGGTCCGCAGATCGGGCGCGTCGGCCAGCTCCGGGTCCCGGTCGACGAGCGCGGTGGCCTCCTCTCGGGCCTCGACGATGGTCTCCTCGTCCGCGATGACGGCCAGCATCCGCAGGCTGCTCCGGCCGCCGGACTGCGCCCGGCCCAGCACGTCGCCCTCCCGGCGCTGCTCCAGGTCGATCCGGGACAGCTCGAAGCCGTCCGTGGTGGCGGCGACGGCCGCCAGCCGCTGGCGGGCGGGGCCGCCCTCCGCCGCGTCGGTGACCAGCAGGCACAGCCCGGGGGCGGCGCCCCGGCCGACCCGGCCGCGCAGCTGGTGCAGCTGCGAGACGCCGAACCGGTCGGCGTCCATGATCACCATGACCGTGGCGTTGGGGACGTTGACCCCGACCTCGATCACCGTGGTGGCGACCAGCACGTCCACCTCGCCGGCGGCGAAGCGGCGCATGGTCTCGTCCTTCTCCTCGGGGGCCAGCCGGCCGTGCAGGACGGCCACCCGCAGGCCGCGCAGCGGCCCGCCGGCCAGCTCGTCCGCCACGTCGAGCACGGCCAGCGGGGGCCGCCGCTCCTCGCCCGACTCGGGCGGCGGCTCCTCGGCGGCCTGGTCGGCCGGCTTCTCCGCGTCCTCGCCGATCCGCGGGCAGACCACGTAGGCCTGGTGGCCGCCGGACACCTCCTCGCGGACCCGCTCCCAGGTACGGGCCAGGTAGTGCGGCTTGTCCCGGGCCGGGACCAGGTGGCTGGCGATCGGCGAGCGGCCCGGCGGCAGTTGGTCGAGGACGGAGGTCTCCAGATCGCCGAAGACGGTCATCGCGACCGTGCGCGGGATCGGCGTGGCCGTCATCACCAGCAGGTGCGGCGGGCGCTCGCCCTTGGCCCGCAGCGCGTCCCGCTGCTGGACGCCGAAGCGGTGCTGCTCGTCCACGACGACCAGGCCGAGATCGGCGAACGACACCACGTCCTCGATCAGCGCGTGGGTGCCGATGACGATGCCGGCCTCCCCGCTGGCCACCTCAAGCAGCACCCGGCGCCGCGCCCTGGCCCCCATCGAGCCGGTCAACAGGGCGACCCTGGTGCCGCGTTCGGCGCCGCCCAGCAGGCCGCCCTCGGCCAGCTCGCCCAGCATCTCGGTGATCGAGCGGTGGTGCTGCTGGGCGAGCACCTCGGTCGGGGCCAGCAGCGCGGACTGCCCACCGGAGTCGGCGACGGCCAGCATGGCACGCAGGGCCACCAGCGTCTTGCCGCTGCCGACCTCACCCTGGAGCAGCCGGTGCATCGGGTGCTCCGCGGCCAGGTCGGCGAAGATCTCCGCGCTGACCCGGCGCTGGCCCTCGGTGAGGTCGAACGGCAGCCGCCCGTCGAAGACGGCGAGCAGCCCGTCCGGGGCCGGGCGGCGGGGCCGGGCGGGCAGCTGCGCGCCGGCCCGCCGCCGACGCGCCAGGGCGACCTGGAGGACGAACGCCTCGTCCCACTTCAGCCGGGCTCTGGCGGCGCCGATGTCGGCCCGGCTGGTGGGGCGGTGCACCTTCTCCAGCGCCTCCGGGAGCGGCAGCAGCTCCCGCCGCTGGCGCAGGCCGGCCGGCAGCGGGTCGGCCACCCCGCGCCACTCGGTGGCCGCCAGCGAGTCCAGCAGCAGGTCGACGGCCTTCGCGATCCGCCAGGACTCCAGCTGCTTGCAGGCCGGGTAGATGGGGAGCGGCCGGCCGGCGAACTCCTCGACCGCCGCCGCCTCGTCGCTCTCGTCGAGCAGCTCGTAGGCCGGGTGGGAGAGCTGGAGCTCGCGCTGGAAGCGGGAGACCTTCCCGGCGAACATGCCGCGCCGGCCCGGGCGCAGCACCCGCTCGTGGTGGTGGACCGCGCGCCGGCCGAAGAAGACCAGCCGCAGCTTGCTGCGCCCGTCGGTCAGGGTCACCTCAAGCCGCAGCCCGCGGCCGTTGTTGAACGGGCGGGTGCGGGCGTCGGCGATCTCGGCGACCACCGTGACGTGCTCGTCCAGCGGCAGCGCGCCGAGCGAGGTCAGCTCGCCCCGCTCGGCGTACCGCCGGGGGTAGTGGTGGAGCAGGTCACCGACGGTGTGCAGGTCGAGGTGGGCGGCCATCACCTTGGCGGTGGTGCCGCCGACGACGGAGGCGAGGGGATCGTGCGGCGAGGTCACGGTGCCCATTGCACACCATGGCACCGACAGTCCGCGCGGACCGCCGCCCGTTCCCCGGACACCGTGCCCGCCGCCTCCGCACCCCCGTGGGTCACTCCACGCCGAGCAGCAGCGGCGCGGACTGCTGGCCGGCGCAGACCACGGCGTCCACACCCAGGT
Source organism: Streptomyces chisholmiae (assembly GCF_031845445.1). Lineage (NCBI taxonomy): Bacteria > Bacillati > Actinomycetota > Actinomycetes > Kitasatosporales > Streptomycetaceae > Streptomyces > Streptomyces chisholmiae. The sequence continues at coordinate 112,086 of NZ_JAVREO010000016.1, forward strand.
GCGCCTGGCGGATGCGGTCGGTCAGCCGGTCGGCGAGGCCGGCCGGGGCGTCGGCGCCCAGCACCAGGGTGACCAGCTCGCCGCCACCGGCCAGCATCCGTTCCAGCACCTCGGCCGCGACCTCGGGCACCGTGCCGCCGATCACCGCGACATCGCCGTCCACCAGGCCCAGCACGTCGCCGCGCTGGCAGACCCCGGCCATCGTCCAGGACTGCCGCTCGGCCACGCTGACCTCGCCGAACCTGGTGGCGCCGGCGGCCGCCGTCATGGCGACCACGTCCTCGTCGAAGCGCCGCTTCGGGGTGTGCACGGCGAGCGCGGCGATGCCCTGGACCGGGGACCTGGTGGGGATCACGGCGACCCGGGCGCCGGCGACCCTGGCCTGCTCGGCGGCGGCCGCGGCGGCGTGCCACAACTCCCGGTCGTTGGGCAGCAACACCACCTCGCTGGCCCGGGTGGCGGCGATGGCCGCCGCCAGCTCACCACCGCCCGGCGCCTCCCCCGGCCGCACGGTGAGGGTGGTGGCGCCGGCCTCGGCGCACAGGCCGGCCAGGCCGGGCCCGGGCAGCACCGCGACCACCGCCCGGCCGCCGGCCTCCGCCGGCGCCGGCGGGGGGCCGGCCGGGGCGAGCGTGGTGATCCGCACCCGGTGTGGCCGGCCGGCGGCGATGCCGGCCTCCACGGCCGGGCCCGCCTGGCCGGTGTGCACGTGGACGTGCCACAGCCCGTCGCCACCGACCACCACCAGGGAGTCGCCCAGCGCGTCGAGCCGGTCGCGCAGCGCGGGGATCGCGGTGTCCTCGGCGTCCAGCAGGTAGGTGACCTCGAAGCCGGCCTCGGCCGGGTGGCCGCCGCAGCCGGCCGCCTCGCCCGGCCCGGCGGCGCCGGCCGGCGACGGGGCGGGGCCGGCCGGCCGGTGCCGGGGCGGCACGGCGTCGGCCGGCGGGCCGCCGAAGAGCGCGGTGTCCAGCGCGTCCAGCACCGTGACCAGGCCGCTGCCGCCGGCGTCCACCACGCCGGCGGCGGCCAGCGCGGGCAGTTGGCCGGTGGTCGCGGTCAGCGCCTCCCGGGCGGCCGCGCGCGCCGCGGCCAGCACCTCGGCCAGCCCGGCGGCCGGCCGCCCGGCGGCCAGGCCAGCGGCCTCGGCCGCCGCCGTGGCCACGCTCAGCATGGTGCCCTCGACCGGGTGGGCGACGGCCTGCCGGGCCGAGGCGGCGGCCCGGGCCAGGGCGGCGGCGAGGGTGGCGGGGGCGGCCGGCGCCGGCTCGGCGGCGAACACCTCGGCCATGCCGCGCAGCAGCTGGGCCAGGATGGTGCCGGAGTTGCCGCGCGCGCCGATCAAAGCGCCGTGCGCCAGGGCGCGCGCCGCCTCCGCGAGGCTCGGCTCGCCGGCCTCGGCGGCGGCCACGGCCTGGGCGGCGGACTCCACGGTGAGGTACAGGTTGGTGCCGGTGTCGCCGTCGGGCACGGGGTAGACGTTGATGGCGTCGATGTCCTCGCGGGCCGCGCCCAGCGCGCGCACGGCCAGCCGGCTCCAGCGACAAACCGCCCCGGCGTCGAGCGGCTGCGGCACGGGGAACCTCCCGGGCTAGGGTGAACGGCGGGTGCAGCTTATGCCCTGGTCCGGCCGCTGGGGCGATTTCGCCCATCGGGAACGCCCGGGGTATGCTGCCCCGGTTGCCCGATATCCCGCGTTGTCGGTTCGGGCCGCACTCGCCAGGGTTCAGGCCCTGGCTTTCCCCGTAAGTTTTGATTGTCTCCCGCGCCTGACGTGGGGCTGACCCGTCTTTGGAGTGACCCGTGGCTGCCAACTGCGATGTCTGCGGCAAGGGGCCGGGCTTCGGCAACAGCATCTCCCACTCGCACCGCCGCACGCCCCGCCGTTGGAACCCCAACATCCAGCGGGTGCGTACGGTGATCGGTGGGACGCCGAAGCGCCTGAACGTCTGCACCTCGTGCATCAAGGCCGGCAAGGTCACGCGCTGACCCGTCGGCGCCCGCGCCGTTAACCGGCCGTTCAAGCCGGCTCACCGTCCCCGGTGGGCCGGCTTTTCGCATGCCCGCACGACACGTGTCCGAGGGCTGACAGCACGCGTGCCCGTGGGTTGACAGCCCGCACGGGGCGGCCCGGACCGCCGGGCGGGCGGCCGCGCGCCGGTCGGCGGCGGCCCGCGCGGCTCAGTCCCGTCGCGCCCGCACGTCCAGGTGCCCGTGGTGGACCGGCCCGATGCCGGCGCCCAGCGGGAAGCCGGCCCGGATCGCCCCGGTCACGTACTCCTTGGCCGCGGCCACCGCCTCGGGCAGCGGGTCACCGTGCGCCAGCCGGGCCGCGACGGCCGAGGCCAGCGTGCAACCCGTGCCGTGGGTATGGCGGTTGTCGTGCCGCGGCGCGCGCAGCCAGTGCGTCTCGGTGCCGTCGGTGAGCAGATCGACCGCGTCCCCCGGCAGGTGGCCGCCCTTGACCAGCACCCAGCGCGGCCCCAGCGCCAGCAACGCCTCGGCCGCCGCCGGCAGGTCGGCCTCGGCCTCGACCCGCACACCGGTGAGCTGTGCCACCTCGGCGAGGTTGGGGGTGACCAGGGTGGCGGTGGGCAGCAGCCGGGCGCGCACCACCTCCAGCGCCTCGGGTGCCAGCAGCGCGTCCCCGTGCTTGGAGACGCCCACCGGGTCGACCACCACCGGCACGTCGACGGTGCCGAGCAAGTCGGCGACGGTCGCGACCAGTTCGGGGCTGGCCAGCATGCCGGTCTTGACCGCCCGCACTCCGATGTCGTCCACCACGGCGCGGAACTGGGCGCGGACCGCCTCGACCGGCAGCTCCCAGAAGCCGCGCACGCCCAGCGAGTTCTGCGCGGTGACGGCGGTGATCACGCTCATGCCGTGGGTGCCGAGGGCCAGCATGGTCTTGAGATCGGCCTGGATGCCCGCGCCACCGCCGGAGTCGGAGCCCGCGACGGTCAGTACGCAAGGAGGTGCCCACATGGTCAGAAGCCTACGGGGCGCCCCGGATCAGCCCGCGAAGTGGTCCCAGCCGCCGGCCTTCTCCCAGGGCGCGCCGTCCACCGTGACCCGGGGCGGGGCCGCCCCGTCGGGGACCGGCGGGGCGCCCCGGCCGCGGCTGGGCAGCACCTCGCCGATCACCCGCCAGCGCGCCGGCAGCTTGGTCTCCGGAGGAAAGGTGGCGACGATGGCGTGGTCCTCGCCGCCGGTGAGCACCCACTGGAGGGGGTCGACGCCGACCGCCTGGCCGATGTCGTTCATCTGGGCCGGCATGTCCAGGGCCGCCGACCTGATGTCGATGCGGACCTTGCTGCCCTGGGCGATGTGCCCGAGGTCGGCGATCAGCCCGTCGCTGACGTCGGTCATCGAGGTGGCGCCCAGCGCGGCGCCGGCCGGCCCGGCCGGGTAGGGCGGCTCGGGGCGGCGGTGCGCCTCCACGAAGGCGCGGGGCGAGCGGAAGCCCCGGGAGAGCACCGCGTGCCCGGCGGCCGACCAGCCCAACCAGCCGGTGACCGCGACCAGGTCGCCCGGCCTGGCGCCCGTCCTGGTGACCGCCTCCCGGCCGCCGAGGTCGCCGAGCGCGGTGATGGAGACGATCACCGTGTCCCCGCGCACCACGTCCCCGCCGGCCACCCCGGCGCCCGCGACCTGGCACTCGTCGCGGATGCCGTCCATCAACTCCACCGGCCAGGTGGCCGGCAGCTCGGCGGGCACCACAAGTCCCAGCAGCACGGCGCTCGGTGTGGCGCCCATGGCGGCGATGTCGGCGAGGTTCTGGGCGGCCGCCTTCCGCCCCACGTCGTAGGCGGTGGACCAGTCGCGGCGGAAGTGGCTGCCCTCGACCAGGATGTCGGTGCTGGCGACCACACGTCGGTCGGGCGCCGCGACCACCGCGGCGTCGTCCCCCGGGCCAAGCCGTACCGCGGGGGTCGCGCTGATCCGGGAAGTCAACTCCCGGATCAGCCCGAACTCCCCGAGCGCCCCCACACTGCCCTTCACTCAAGCTCTCCTCATGCTCTGTGTGCGCCGACCGGTGCCTCGGTCCGCCTGCCCACCCCAGGACCGTCCCTCCCGAGGCGGGTCATGACGCGCTACGGTAGCGCCCCCGCTCCTCGTAGCCGCTGTGGAGGACCCGTGGTACAGGCATACATTCTGATCCAGACCGAGGTGGGCCGGGCGTCCACCGTGGCCGAGACGATCTCCCGGCTGACCGGCGTGATCCAGGCCGACGACGTGACCGGGCCCTATGACGTCATCGTCCGCGCGGAGGCCGAGACGGTGGACTCGCTGGGCCGGCTCGTGGTCGCCGAGGTGCAGCGGGTGCCCGGCATCACCCGCACCCTGACCTGCCCGGTGGTTCATCTGTAGCGCCTCGTTATGCTCGCCGCGTGACCTCCACCGTACGCCGCGCCCTGCCCGCGACCGCCGCCGTCCTGCTCCTGGCCGCCTGCTCGTCGGCCTCGGGCGCCCCGGAGGTCGAGGTGCCCGAGCCGCGGGGCGAGGCGGCCGACGTCTGCCGGGCGCTGGCCGAGGACCTGCCCGAGGTGGTGGACGGGCAGGAGCGCGGGGAGCTGGCCGAGGAGACGCCGTTCGCGGCCGTCTGGGGGTCGCCCGGCATCGTGCTGCGCTGCGGTGTCCCGACCCCGGCCCAACTCGACCCGGCGAGCGACGCCTACGACCCGGTGTACGCCGACGTGGTGGGGGTGAACGAGGTGTCCTGGCTGCTGGAGGAGGAGGCGGACGGCATCCGGTTCACCACCACCGAGCGGACCGTCCCGGTGGAGATGACCGTGCCCGACGCCTACGCCCCGGAGGTCAACCCGCTGTTGGACGTGGCCGAGGCGATCGACCGCCATGTCCCGCTGGACGAGCTGTACCAGCGGGACGAGACCGACGAGACCGACGAGACCAACGAGGACGGGACCGGGGGCGGGGACCCGGGCCACCAGCACTGACCCGGGCGGCGTCCTACCGCAGCCCGGTGGGGCGCCGCAGCGCGGCCTGGATCAGCAGGTCGATCAGCTCCGGGTAGCTCACCCCCGTCGCCTCCCACATCCTCGGGAACATCGAGATGGGGGTGAAGCCCGGCATGGTGTTGATCTCGTTGATGACGAACTCGCCGTCCTCCGTGAGGAAGAAGTCGGCGCGCACCAGGCCCTCGCAGGCGGCGGCCTCGAAGGCCTCGACCGCCAGCCGGCGGACCTCGGCCGTCTGCTCCTCGGTGAGCGGGGCGGGCACCAGACCCTCGGCGGAGTCGATGTACTTGGCCTCGAAGTCGTAGAAGTCGTGGCTGGAGACCGGCGGGATCTCGGCCGGCAGGCTGGCCCGCGGCCCGTCCTCGAACTCCACGACGCCGCACTCGATCTCGCGCCCGACCAGCTGCGCCTCGATCACGACCTTCGGGTCGTGGCGCCGCGCCTCCTCGATGGCGGCCGGCAGCGCCGCGGGCTCGGCGACCCGGGAGATGCCCATCGAGGAGCCGGCCCTGGCCGGCTTCACGAAGACCGGCCAGCCGTGCTCGGCGGCGAAGGCCTCGACCCGGGCGAGCGCCCCGGCCTGGTCGGCGGCCCACTCGCGGGGGCGGATCACCAGGTAGGGGCCGACGGCCAGGCCGAAGGAGGTGAAGATCCGCTTCATGTACTCCTTGTCCATGCCGATCGCCGAGGAGAGCACACCGGCCCCGACGTAGGGCACCCCGGACATCTCCAGCAGGCCCTGGAGGGTGCCGTCCTCGCCGAACGGGCCGTGCAGCAGCGGCAGCACCACGTCCACCCCGCCCAGGTCCTTCGGCACGGAGCCGGGCTCGGTGTAGACCACCTCGCGGCGCTCCGGATCCACCGGCAGCAGCACCCCGCCCTCGCCCGGCTCGGCGATGGCGGCGACGCTCGGCAGGGCGCGGTCGGCGATCGCCATCCGCTCCGGCTCGTCGGCGGTCAGTGCCCAACGCCCCTCCGTGGTGATGCCGATGGGCAGCACGTCGTAGCGGGAGCGGTCGATGGCCCGCAGCACGGCACCGGCGGTCACCACGGAGATGGTGTGCTCCGAGCTGCGGCCGCCGAAGACCACGGCCACGCGCGGCTTGCCGCGCTCGGAAGGGGCGGGGGAAGGGGTCTCGCTGCTCATCACTCTCCGAGATTACCTAACGTGATAGCGGCCGTCAGCGGTGCTCGGCCTTGGCGGTTCGCGACATCAGCTCCTTGACCGCCACCCGCGGCGAGGTGCCCTCGTGGACGATGCCGACGACGGTCTCGGTGATGGGCATCTCGACGCCGTGACGGTGCGCCAGGTCCAGTACGGAGCGGCACGACTTGACGCCCTCGGCGGTCTGCCGGGTGACGGCGATGGTCTCCTCGACGGTCATCCCGCGGCCCAGGTTGGTCCCGAAGGTGTTGTTCCGGGAGAGCGGCGACGAGCAGGTGGCGATCAGGTCGCCCATGCCGGCCAGCCCGGCGAAGGTCTGCGGGTCCGCGCCCATCGCCAGCCCCAGTCGGGAGGTCTCGGCGAGCCCCCTGGTCATCAGCGAGGCCTTGGTGTTGTCGCCCAGGCCCATGCCGTCGGCGATGCCCACGGCCAGCGCGATGACGTTCTTCACGGCGCCGCCCAGCTCGCAGCCGACCACGTCGGTGTTGGTGTAGGGGCGGAAGTACGGCGTGTGGCAGGCCGCCTGGAGGCGGCGGGCGACGGACTCGTCCCGGCAGGCGACCACGGCGGCGGCCGGCTGGCGTTGGGCGATCTCGCCGGCCAGGTTGGGGCCGGAGAGCACGGCGACCCGTTCGGGGCCGACCCCGGCGACCTCCTCGACCACCTCGCTCATCCGCTTGGCCGTGCCCAGCTCCACGCCCTTCATCAGGGAGACCAGCACCGTTTCGGGGGCCAGCGCCCTGGCCCAGCCGGCGAGGTTCTCCCGGAGCGTCTGGGACGGCACGGACAGCACGACGAAGTCGGCGCCCTCGGCGGCCGCCACCGGGTCGGTGGTGGCGGTGACCCCGGCCGGCAGCCGCAGGCCCGGCAGGTAGTCCGGGTTGGTCCGCTCGCCGTTGATGGCGGCGACGATCTCGGCGCGGCGCGCCCAGAGCGTCACCCGGCAGCCGGCGTCGGCCAGGATCATCGCGAAGGCGGTCCCCCAGGAACCGCTGCCGTAGACGGCGACGTGTGTCACTCGGCCTTCTCCTTGTCGGGCTCGCTCGGCTGGACCGGTCGCTCCACCGGGGGCCGGCGGTAGACGAACCGCTGGGCCGGCGGCGGCTCCTCCCGGATCTCGGCGAGCAGCGTGGTGATGGCGTCCATGATGCGGTCCGTCACCTCGCGCAACAGCTCGGCGGTCGGCTCGCGGTCGTAGAACTCCGTGAGGTCCACCGGTTCGCCGGCGGCCACCACCAGTGTCTTACGCGGCAGCAGCCGCACCCGACGCTCCTTGGCGTAGGGCGGCATCGCCCGGTGCGCGCCCCACTGGGCGATCGGGATCACCGGCGCCCGGGTGGCCATGGCGACCCGGGCGGCGCCCGTCTTGCCCTCCATGGGCCACAGGTTCGGGTCCCGGGTGAGGGTGCCCTCCGGGTAGAAGGCGACGCACTCGCCCTCGCGCACCGCGGCCACGGCGGCGCGGTAGGCGTCGGATGCCTCGGACGTCTCGCGGTAGACCGGGATCTGCCGGGCGCCCCGCATGAAGCGGCCGACCAGCCCGTGCTGGAAGAGCGCGTTCTTGGCCAGGAATCTTGGGACCCGACCGGTGTTGTACTGGTAGTGCCCATAGGAGAGCGGATCGAGATACGAGTTGTGATTCACCGCGGTGATGAATCCCCCCTCGGCCGGAATATGGTGCATTCCACGCCAGTCCCGCTTGAAGAAGATCCGCAGCACCGGTTTTACCGAGAATGCTGCGAATCGGTACCAGAAGCCGATTCTGCGGCGAGACACTCCGTCACCATCTCCTCTTGCCCTGTTCCGGCGTGGCCCGCTGCGGACAGCCGCCCGGGGGGTGGCACGCGCCATGGGATCGCCCGTCGCTTCACCGCCGCGTCACCACCGTCACCCGGCACCCTAGTCCGCGCCGGGCCGCCGCACCGCACGGATGTGCGGCCCGGGCGCGCGTCGTCGAGGTGGCCGCGATCGTTCCGGAACGTTCCGATGAGAGGAGAATGATCCGGTGCGTGACTGTGACTGGGCCCTTGTCGTCCCGCTCAAGCCGCTGCGGGCGGCCAAGAGCCGGCTCGCCGGGGCGGTGGGCGACGCCGACCGGCGGGCACTGGCCCTGGCGTTCGCCGAGGACACGGTGGCGGCGGCGCTGCGCTGCCCGGCGGTACGGGATGTGGTGGTTGTCACCAGTGACCCGGAGGCGACGCGGGCGCTGACCGCGCTGGGCGCCGGCGTGGTGCCCGACCGGCCGGACGCCGGGCTGAACGCGGCCCTGGCGCACGGCGCGGCCACCCTCCCCGGCCGGGCGGTGGCCGCGATGAACGCCGACCTGCCGGCGCTGCGGCCGGCGGAGTTGGGCCGGGTGCTGGCGCTGGCGGCCGAGCGGCCGCGGGCGTTCCTGCCGGACGCCGCCGGGGTGGGCACCACGCTGCTGGCGGCTCGGGCCGGCGTGCCGCTGGCGCCGGCCTTCGGCGGCCCGTCCAGGGCGCGCCACCGCGACTCGGGTGCGGTGGAGTTGTCGCCGCCCGGGGTGGCGAGCGTGCGTCGGGACGTGGACACGGTGGCCGACCTGGCCGTCGCGCGAACCCTGGGCGTCGGGCCGCGGACCGCCGCACTGCTCCGCGAACTCCCGTACCTGTCCCGGGCCTTGACACCCCGCCCCGCCGAGCGCCGACCGACCGCCGGCCGTCCGGACGGGCGGCCGGCGCCGGCCGCTAGAACGTCTGGAGCGTCAGGAAGGTGACCCGGCGTTCGGCGCCCTCGCCGCCGACCTCGATCCGGAGCCGCTGCCCCGGCCGGACCAGGCGCAGCCCGCCGGCGTCGAAGGCGGCGGCGTCGAACTCCAGCGGGGTGCCGTCGTCGAGCAGCACGCTGCCCGCGCGGGTCGTCGGATCGAAGGTGTACGCGGTGGCCTGCATGCCACGAGGGTAGAGCCTGGAGGCTCGGGGGGACGTCCGCGGGCTCGCCCCCCACGACCGGCGGGGAACGGGCCGCGCCGGCGACCGCCGGCACGCGCCCCTGACACGACGAACCCCCGGGCCGGGCGGCCGGGGGTGGGTGTCGAGGTCGTCCGGGGCCTGGGGGTCGGCCCGGGTCAGGTCATGTCGGGGCGTCCCGCGGGTCGCGCCCCGGTGGTCGGCGGACAGCTGCGGGCCGGGCTCCGATCCGGGGAGTCCGGCCCGCGGGCAGTCGTGCGGCGAACCCGTCACCTGCGGCGCGAGGTGGCCTTCTTGGCGGTGGTCGCACGGGAGGACGCCCGCTTGGCCGGAGCCTTCTTGGCGGTCGTCTTCTTGGCCGGGGCCTTCTTGGCGGTGGCCTTCTTGGTGGTGGTCTTCTTGGCGGCGGACTTCTTGGCCGTGGTGCTGCGGCTGGTCGTCTTCTTGGCGGCCGAGGTCCGCTTGGCGGTGGCCTTCTTGGCGGCGGCCTTCTTGGTGGCCGCCTTCTTGGCGGTGGTACCGCCGGAGAGGCTGCCCTTGGGGGCCTTCTTCACCGCGACATCGTTCTTCGGGAGCTTCTTCGTCCCGGCGACCAGGTCCTTGAACCCCTGGCCCGCGCGGAACCGGGGCACCGAGGTCTTCTTGACCCGAACCCGCTCGCCGGTCTGCGGGTTGCGCGCGTACCTGGCCGGCCGGTCGACCTTCTCGAACGAGCCGAAGCCGGTGACCGAAACCCGCTCACCCGAGACCACGGAGCGGATGATGGCGTCGAGCACGATATCGACGGCGTCGGCCGCCTGCTGACGACCCCCGAGCTTGTCCGCAATCGCTTCTACGAGTTGCGCCTTGTTCACGTCTTCCCCTTCGCAGGCATTGCTGGAACGAATGTGTTCAAGCTTTTTCGCACGTTAGGCAGATATATTCCGCAAATCAAACGCGAAACGGGCGAATCACCCTTGTGTCGCAACGAACTCGTCCCGTCACGGAGTTCCGTCCCGGCCACCGGTGATGTCCGAGGGCAGTCGCCCCGCCTCCACGTCCGCCATCAGCCGCTCCAGCCGGCGGGCCGCACCGGGCAGATCCTGCTTGGTCGCCGCCGTGATGACCAGCAGCTTCCGGAGCAAGGCCCGCCGTACGTCCTCGGGGACTTGTAGACCACCCACCGTCTGGTGCGCGTCCTTCAGTCGAGCGGCGACGCGGTCGTAGAGTTCGAGTTGACCGTCGCGTTCCATGCGGCCGATTGTGCCACCTTGGGCCGGTTATCGCCCTCTAAGCCCCCCAACGCCCGTGTCGCGCCTGCGATCACGGCTGCGCCCCCGGCGGTCGGACCACCGGGGGCGCGATTGCTGACGCGACGTCAGGCCGCTTGTGTGCGGGGCTTGTAGGCCGGCCGTCCGGCCTCGTAGTCGGCGATGTCGCCCTCGTGCCTGAGGGTCAGTGAGATGTCGTCGAGCCCCTCCAGGAGGCGCCACCTGGCGTTCTCGTCAAGGACGAAATCGGCCTCGATGCCGGGGGCGGTCACCTTGCGGGCGACCAGGTCCACCGTGATCTCACTGGCCGGCTCGCGCTCGACCAGCTCCCACAGCGCGTCCACCGTGGGCTGCGGCAGGACCACCGTCAACAGCCCGTTCTTCAGGGAGTTGCCCCGGAAGATGTCGGCGAAGCGGCTGGAGATCACGGCCTTGAAGCCGTAGTTCTGCAGGGCCCACACGGCGTGCTCGCGGGACGAGCCGGTGCCGAAGTCGGGGCCGGCGACCAGCACCGTGGCATCCCGGTAGGCCTGCTGGTTGAGGACGAACTCGGGGTCCCGGCGCCAGGACTCGAAGAGGCCGTCCTCGAAGCCGTCCCTGGTGACCTTCTTCAGCCAGTGCGCCGGGATGATTTGGTCCGTGTCCACGTTGGAGCGGCGCAGCGGGACGGCCCGGCCGGTGTGGGTGGTGAAAGCTTCCATGCGAGTCAGACCTCCACGGGGGTCGGGGCGTCGGCCAGGTCGGCGGGCGAGGCGAGGCGGCCGGTGACCGCCGTGGCGGCGGCGACCTGCGGGGAGACCAGATGGGTCCGGCCTCCCTTGCCCTGCCGGCCCTCGAAGTTGCGGTTGGAGGTGGAGGCGCAGCGCTCCCCCGGCGAGAGCTGGTCCGGGTTCATGCCCAGGCACATCGAACAGCCGGCGTGCCGCCACTCGGCGCCGGCGGCCGTGAACACCTTGTCCAACCCCTCCTCGACGGCCTGCAGCGCGACCCGGACGGAGCCGGGAACCACCAGCATCCGCACCCCGTCGGCGAGCTGCCGCCCGCGCAACACCTCGGCGGCGGACCGCAGATCCTCGATGCGGCCGTTGGTGCAGGAGCCGACGAAGACCGTGTCGATGGCGATCTCCCGCAGCCGCTGGCCGGCGGTCAGCCCCATGTACTCCAGGGCCTTCTCAGCGGCGAACCGGGCGCTGGGGTCCTCGAACGAGGCGGGCTCCGGAACCGAGTCAGCCAGCGGCGCGCCCTGCCCGGGGTTGGTGCCCCAGGTGACGAACGGGGACAGCTCGGCGCCGTCGATGACCACCTCGTGGTCGAAGACCGCGTCCTCGTCGGTGCGCAGCGTGCGCCAGTAGGCCACCGCCGCGTCCCAGTCCGCGCCCTCGGGGGCGTGGTCCCGGCCCCTGAGGTAGTCGAACGTCGTCTCGTCGGGGGCGATCATGCCGGCGCGGGCCCCCGCCTCGATCGACATGTTGCAGATGGTCATCCGGGCCTCCATGGAGAGCCGCTCGATGGCCTCGCCGCGGTACTCGATGACGTAGCCCTGGCCGCCGCCGGTGCCGATCCTGGCGATGATCGCCAAAATCAGGTCCTTGGCGGTGACGCCGGCCGGCAGCTCGCCGGTGACCGTGACCGCCATGGTCCGGAACGGGGCCAGCGGCAGCGTCTGGGTGGCCAGCACGTGCTCGACCTGGCTGGTGCCGATCCCGAAGGCCAACGCGCCGAAGGCGCCGTGCGTCGAGGTGTGACTGTCCCCACAGACCACCGTGGTACCGGGCTGGGTCAACCCCAGCTGCGGGCCGACCACATGGACCACGCCCTGCTCGGCGTCGCCCAGCGAGTGCAGCCGGACGCCGAACTCCGCGCAGTTCTTGCGGAGGGTCTCCAGCTGGGTCCTGGAGACCGGGTCGGCGATGGGCTTGTCGATGTCCAGCGTCGGGGTGTTGTGGTCCTCGGTGGCGATGGTGAGATCCGTGCGGCGCACCCGACGCCCGCTCTTGCGCAGCCCGTCGAAGGCCTGTGGGCTGGTGACCTCGTGCAGCAGGTGGAGATCGATATAGAGCAGGTCCGGCTCGCCCTCCACCCGTCGGACGACATGGTCGTCCCAGACTTTCTCCGCCAGTGTCCGTCCCATCGCATTCCCTCCGGCTGTGCCGCTGGTCTCACCGTCGCCGACCGCTCCCCGAGCAAGGGCCGATGACCTGCTCGGCGGGCGCCGCCGAGCACCTCACCAAGGGTGGCGCCTATGCCGGGAAATTGGACTTGCGTTTCACACTGTGAGACGCGAATATCGTTGCATGGACAACTCTAGTGGCGACTCCAGCGGAGTGGGCGTACTGGACAAGGCAGCCCTGGTACTGGGCGCCCTGGAGTCCGGACCAGCCACTCTGGCGGGCCTGGTCGGGGCGACCGGGTTGGCCCGGCCGACGGCGCACCGGATGGCGGTCGCCCTCGAATACCACCGGCTGCTGGCCCGGGACATGCAGGGACGGTTCGTCCTCGGGCCGCGGCTGGCCGAGTTGGCCGCTGCGGCCGGCGAGGACCGGCTGCTGGCGACCGCCGGGCCCGTACTGACGCAGCTGCGCGACGTGACCGGGGAGAGCGCCCAGCTCTACCGACGGCAGGGCGACCGGCGGATCTGCGTGGCGGCGGCCGAGCGGCTCTCCGGGCTGCGGGACACCGTGCCCGTGGGCTCCACACTCCCGATGAAGGCCGGCTCCGCCGCGCAGATCCTGCTCGCCTGGGAGGAGCCCGAGCGGCTGCACCACGGCCTGCAGGGCGCCCGCTTCACCGCCACCGCGCTCTCCGGGGTCCGCCGGCGCGGCTGGGCGCAGTCCATCGGCGAGCGGGAGCCGGGCGTCGCCTCCGTCTCGGCGCCGGTACGCGGGCCGTCGAACCGGGTGGTGGCGGCCGTCTCCGTCTCCGGGCCGATCGAGCGGCTCACCCGGCACCCGGGCCGGATGCACGCGCAGGCGCTCCTGGAGGCCGCCGGGCGGCTCACCGAGGCGCTCAAGCGCGGCACCGCCGGCTGAAGCCCCAGGCCGGCGGCGCCCGCCGTCAGCCGTCCGCCGAGGCGCCCCGCGCGGGGCGCAGCCGCTCCGCGAGCCGCTCCCCGCGCGCGCCGGCCGGTATCAGCTCCGTGGCCGCGGCGAGGCCGGACGGCGGCATGTTCCGGTAGATCGCCTCGGCGGAGCCCGCCGGCACCACGAAGGTCTCGTGCCAGAAGCCGATCCGGGAGCCGGCCCTGAGCCGGCGGTTCAACTCGGCCCAGGCCGGGCGGTGCGCCGCGTCCGCCGCCGTGGCGTAGGCCAGCAGCGGCTCGACGCCCGACCAGTACTGCACCACGGTCAACTCCCTGGCGAAGCCGAGGTAGAGCCGGTAGCCCAGCATCCCGCGCGCCCGCTCCCGCGACAGCTCGCGCAGCATCCGCGGCATGGCCAGGAGCACCGGCAGCCACTCGTCGACCCGCCAGAAGCGGGTGATCCGCATCCCCACCAGGAACATCACGATCTCCTCGTCCGCCCGCGCCGTCATGCGCTCCCGGACCACCTTCGCCCCCATCGCGAACCTCCCCTGACCTGCCCACCGGCCCGCCCCGGACGGGCGGCCGGAGCGGGCTCTCGATCCCGCCTGACCATCATTGGATAGCGTCACTATCCATGATTGGATAGTGCCACTCTCCCACCGAGATCGCAAGGGGGTTCGGAGATGCGGCTCGCCGAGTTGAGTCGACGCAGCGGCGTGGCCACGGCGACGATCAAGTTCTACCTGCGGGAGGGCCTGCTGCCGGCCGGGCGCCGGGTCAGCAGCACCCAGGCCGAGTACGACGAGGAACACCTGCGGCGGCTCCAGCTGGTGCGGGCGCTGATCCAGGTCGGCGGGATCTCGGTGGCGGCCGCCCGCGAGGTGCTGACAGCGGTCGACGACTCCTCGGTGGACCAGGTCTCCCGGATGGGCACCGCGGTGGCCGCGCTCCCCCAGCCACTGCCCGGCCCGGCGGCCGACGATCCCGGGGCGGCGACGGCCGACCGGGTGGCGCGGGAGGTGCAGGAACGACTCGGCTGGCGGGTGGTCCCGGAGAATCCGGCCCACCAGGCGCTGGTCTCCGCCATCAGCGCGCTGTTGCGCCTGGGCTACCCCTGCGACGGCGCGGCGCTGCTGCCCTACGGCGAGCTGGCCGGGCGGCTGGCCGAGCACGAGCTGTCGCTGGTCGAGGAGTTCGCCGCGCCCACCACGCAATTGGAGGCGGCCGTCGCGCTGACCGTGCTCTACGAGCCGGTGCTGCTGAGCCTGCGCCGGCTGGCCCAGGCGGAGCAGGCCACCCGTCGGCTGCGGGACGGCATTCCGCCCCGCTGAGGGCCACCGCCGGCCGGCCGGGCAACGCGAAGCGGCCCCCCACCCCTTGGGCGGAAGGCCGCTTTCGATCAAGTACCCCCGACCGGATTCGAACCGGCGCTACTGCCTTGAGAGGGCAGCGTGCTAGGCCGCTACACAACGGGGGCCCCAGCTAGATCCCTGAGGATCCGTACCCCCGACCGGATTCGAACCGGCGCTACTGCCTTGAGAGGGCAGCGTGCTAGGCCGCTACACAACGGGGGCTTGATCTCGCGAGAAGACCCGCAGGATCACGCTGGGCTACCAGGACTCGAACCTAGACTAACTGAACCAGAATCAGTCGTGCTGCCAATTACACCATAGCCCACCAAACCGCAACCCCGAACCGGGGTTTTGCTTGGGTGACCGCTGTTGTTCGGGGTGTTGAGCCCCTCAGCGGCAGAAAGAACATTACCCGATGGGGGACGGTGCACCAAAACGGGATCCGCCCCGCGGGCCCCGCCCCCCGTCGGACTACCCCGCGAGGCGGGCCAGCGCGGCGTCCACCCGGGTCAGGGTGCGCTCCCGGCCCAGGGTCTCCAGCGACTCGAAGAGCGGCAGCCCCACCGTCCGTCCGGTGACCGCCACCCGCAGCGGCGCCTGGGCCTTGCCCAGCTTCAGCCCGTGCGCCGCACCGGCGGCCAGCACGGCCTCCTTGAGCGGCTCGGCGGTCCAGGAGGGCAGCTCGGCCAGGCCCTTCCTGATCTCGGTCAGCACGGCGTCCGCGCCCGGCTTCATCGCCTTGTTCCAGGACGCCTCGTCGAAGACCGGCTCCGGCAGGAAGAGGAAGTCCACGTTGGCGGTGATCTCGGAGAGCACCGTCACCCGGGTCTGCGCCAGCGGCGCCAGCGCCGCGAAGGCCGCCGGGTCGTAGTCCTCCGGCCGCCAGGGCGCGTGCGGGGCGCGCAGCCACGGCTGGCACGCCTCGGCGAACTGCTCGGCCGTGAGCCGCTCCCTGATGTGCGTGGCGTTGATCGCCTCGCACTTCTTGAGGTCGAAGCGCGCCGGGTTGGCGTTCACCGCGCCGATGTCGAACGCCGCGACCAGCTCGTCGAGACCGAAGACGTCCCGGTCCTCGGCCAGCGACCAGCCCAGCAGGGCCAGGTAGTTGAGCAGACCCTCCGGCAGGAAGCCGGCCTCCCGGTAGAGGTTGAGCGAGGACTGCGGGTCCCGCTTGGAGAGCTTCTTGTTCCCCTCCCCCATCACATAGGGCAGGTGGCCGAAGGCGGGCACCAGACCGGGGCCCACGCCGATGTCGGCCAGCGCCCGGTAGAGCGCGATCTGGCGGGGCGTGGAGGAGAGCAGGTCCTCGCCGCGCAGCACGTGGGTGATGCCCATCAGGGCGTCGTCCACCGGGTTGACCAGCGTGTACAGCGGGGCGCCGTTGGCTCGGACGATGCCGTAGTCGGTGACGTTCTCCGCCGCGAAGGTCAGCTCGCCGCGGACCAGGTCGGTGAAGGTGATCGTGGTGTCCGGCATCCGGAAGCGCTGAATCGGCTCCCGGCCCTCGGCCCGGTACGCCGCGACCTGCGCCTCGCTCAGCTCGCGGCAGGCGCCGTCGTAGCCGGAGGGGCGGCCGGCCTCTCGGGCGGCCTCGCGGCGGGCCGCCAGCTCGTCCGGGGTGCAGTAGCAGTAGTAGGCGTGCCCCGCGGCCAGCAGCTTCTCGGCCACCTCGGCGTAGGTCGCCATCCGCTCCGACTGGCGGTAGGGCTGGTGCGGGCCGCCCACCTCGGGGCCCTCGTCCCAGTCCAGGCCGAGCCAGCGCAGCGAGTCCAGCAGCGCCTGGTAGGACTCCTCGGAGTCCCGGGCCGCGTCGGTGTCCTCGATCCGCAGCACCAGGGTGCCGCCGTGGTGACGGGCGAACGCCCAGTTGAACAGGGCGGTGCGGACCAGGCCGACATGGGGGTTGCCGGTGGGCGAGGGACAGAACCGGACGCGGACCTCAGTCACGGCGCACCACCTTGTTGGTCAGGGTGCCGATGCCCTCGATGCTCACGGCGACCTCGTCGCCCACGTGCACCGGGCCCACGCCGGCCGGGGTTCCGGTGAGAATGACGTCCTGCGGCAGCAGGGTCATCGACTCCGTGATGTGCACAATCAGATCCTCCACCGAGCGCACCATCTCGCTGGTGCGCCCCAACTGTCGCTGCTCGCCGTTGACCGTGCACATGATGGCCAGGTCCTTCGGGTCGAGCTCGGTCTCAATCCAGGGGCCCAGCGGGCAGGAGTTGTCGAAGCCCTTCGCCCTGGCCCACTGCTTCTCGCGCTGCTGGACGTCGCGCGCGGTCAGGTCGTTGGCGCAGGTGTAGCCGAGGATCACCTCGTGCGCGCGCTCCCTGGGGACGTCGCGGCACAGCCGTCCGATGACCACGGCCAGCTCGGCCTCGTGGTGCACGTCCTCGGAGATCGACGGGTAGCGGATCTCGTCACCGGAGCCGATGACCGAGGTGGAGGGCTTGAAGAAGGCGACGGGCACCTCGGGCACCTCGTTGCCCAGCTCCCGCGCGTGCTCGGCGTAGTTGCGGCCGATGGCCACCACCTTGCTGGGCAGCACCGGGGGCAGCAGTCTGACCTTGTCCAGCGGCACCCGGTGTCCGGAGCGTTCGAACTCCGCGAATGGGTGGCCCTTGATGATGTCGAGCTGGAGCCCACCGTCGTCGGTGGGCTCCCCCTCCACCACACCGAAGCCGACGGTGCCGTCGATGGAGAATCTGGCGATGCGCACGCGGGTAGTCCCTCACTGGCCTTCGAAGCGGCGAACCCTTGCTGAGCCCGGAAACTTGCGGGCCCCAGCCTAGGACACCCCGGCGTGCGGAAAGGACCGCGCCTCCCGAACCGCGCGTTCGGGAGGCAGGGAGGACGGAACGTGAGGATAAAAGGGGGTGGGTCAGCGCAGGCGGGCCATCAGGGCGTGCTCGACGAGGGTGATCAGACCGCTCTTCGCCTCCGCGCGCTGCCGCGCGTCCGTGGTGATGATCGGCGCGTCAGGACCGATCTGCAACGCCTCCCGCACCTCCTCCGGCGAGTACGGCTGATGCCCGTCGAACCCGTTCAACGCGATCACGAACGGCAGACCACTGTTCTCGAAGTAGTCAACCGCCGGGAAACAGTCCGCCAACCGCCGCGTGTCCACCAACACGATCGCCCCGATCGCACCCCGCACCAGGTCATCCCACATAAACCAGAAACGATCCTGACCCGGCGTACCGAACAGGTACAGAATCAGATCCTGATCCAACGTGATACGACCGAAGTCCATCGCCACCGTCGTGGTGGTCTTGTTCCCCGTGTGCGTCAGATCATCGATCCCCGCCGACGCCGACGTCATCACCGCCTCGGTCCGCAGCGGATTGATCTCCGAAACCGACCCCACAAACGTGGTCTTACCCACGCCGAAACCACCCGCGATCACGATCTTCGCTGACGTGGTCGAACGGGACGGCGCGGTAAGACCCGCCTCGTTAGAGCTTGCGAAGTCCACTGAGCACCCTTTCGAGCAGTGTCACATCTGGCTGACCGCCGGGCTCCCCGTCATGACCCGGCTGATGGATAGCGACGAGCCCGGCCTCGGCCAGGTCGGCCACCAGAATCCGGGCCACCCCGAGGGGAATGGCGAGCAACGCGGAGACCTCGGCGACGGACTTCACCTCGTAGCACAGCTGGCAGATCCGCTGGTGCTCGGGCAGCTGCCCCTGCAGCCGCATCGGATCCGCGGTGGTGCTCACCAGGGCCTCGATGGCCAGCTGGTAACGCGGCCTGGTCCGCCCCCCGGTCATCGCGTAAGGACGCACCAGGGGTTGTGGCGCCTCGCCCTCCGGCGAACGGCGCCGGTTGCCGGCGCGGGGCGCCGACCAGTCGTCGGCCGAGGCCGCGACCGTGGGCTCGGCGCGGCGCCGGGCGCCGGCCGGAGTGGGGGGCACGCCGCCGGACGGGGCGGCGGATGGCTCGTCCCGGCGCGGCGGGTGCGGGTGGGCGGGAGGCTGGGCTTCCGGGTGGCGCCGTGGCTCCGGCGCCGGCCGGTGCTGGCCGCCGCTGGGCGCGGAGGGGAAGTTGAAGCGCCCCAGAGGCCCGCCGTCGTGCGGCTGCCCTGGGTACTCGTCACCGTATGGTCCGCCTGAGGGCGTTGCCACAATTCCTCCTCCGACTGCCTTCGCTGTCCACGGGTACCGCGTTCATCGCCGACCCACGTCCTCGCACCCTATGGTGCACGACCCCAATCCGCACACAGAGCCCGCTAGTTGAGCAGACTTCCCTGGAGTTCCGCACGCAGATCGGGCGTCAGGACCGTACCGGCACGATCCACCAGCAACGCCATCTCGTAACCCACCAACCCGATGTCGGCCTCCGGATGCGCCAACACCGCCAACGACGAACCATCGGAGATGGACATGATGAACAGGAACCCCCGCTCCATCTCCACCACCGTCTGATTCACCGCACCACCCTCGAAGATCCGCGACGCACCAGCCGTCAACGACGTCAGCCCGGAAGCCACCGCCGCCAACTGGTCAGCACGATCCCGCGGAAACCCCTCGGACAACGCCAGAAGAAGACCATCGGCGGACACCACCACCGTGTGCGACACCCCTGGGGTGTTCTCCACGAAGCTGGTGATCAACCAGTTGAGGTTCTGCGCCGCCTGGCTCATCGGGCTCACACTAACGCTCCTGCTCGTAGGTGTGACCGGGACCTGGGCCCGGTTCGTCGTTCTGCGCGCCCCGGCCCGAGCCGGCGCCGCGTCCTTGCTGTACCCCGCGGCGCAGACTGCTCAGCCGGCCGCGGACATCCTGGGGGTCGCGGGAGACCTGCGGTCCGCCGGGAGCGGACTCGGAGGGTGCGTGTTCCGTCAGGTTGGCTTTGGGCACCCGCTTCGGGAGCCCGGCGGACGTGGTGCCGTCGGTGCGCTCCTCGCGGCGCGGCCCGCGTTCCCAGCGCGGTGCCTGGGCCTCGGGGCCCTGCCCCTGGCCGTGTGCCGGTTCCTCCTCGGGCCGCTGGTGACGTGGTACACGACGGGGAAGCCCCTGGTCGCTCGCCGGGCCGCCCTCGGTCTGGACCGGGCCCGACCCAGGGAAGCCTACGCGCTGCGCGCTGTTCCCGGGACCATCGTGGCCGGAATCCGCAGCTGTCGAGAACGCGTCGAAGCGGGGGGCCGCGGGCTCGGGCGCGGGCTGTTGGTACTGGTCCGGCCAGTATTGGCCATCCGCCGCCGGTGCGCCGATGGGGTCGGCCGCGGCCGGCTGGCCCGGCTGCCACTGCGCCGGCACGGCGGCATGCGCCGGTTGGCCGGGGTGCGCCGGTTGGCCGGGGTGTGCCGGTTGGCCGGGGTGCGCCGGGGCGACCGCCGGCCAGTCGCCGGCCGCCGGCGGCAGTGGCGCGGTGTCGACGGGCGGCTGGCCCGGGTGCGCGCCCGGGGCCGGCTCGGTGCCCGGCACCCGGCCGACCGGCGCGAAGTCCGCGTACCGCGAGTCGTCGAAGCCGAGTTCGGCGGCGGTCCGCAGACCGGCCTCGCGCTCGGCCGCGGAGATGCCGCCGGCCTCCTCCGTCATGATCCGGGAGACGGTGAACCGTTCCTCCGTGTCGGGGCGCTGGCCACCGCCGCCGTGGGTGATGGCCTCGGGGAGCATGACCAGGGAGGTGGTGCCCGACTGCTCGCCTGAGGGCCGCAGTTGGACCCGGATGCCGTGTCGGGCGGCCAACCGGCCGACCACGAACAGGCCCATCCGCTGCGAGATGGCGGCGTCCACGGCCGGCGGGGCGGCCAGCCGGCGGTTGATCTCGGTGAAGCCCTCCTGGCCCAGACCGACGCCCTTGTCGTGAATCTCGATCATCACCCGGCCGTCCGGCAGCCGGGTCGCGGTGACCCGGACCTTGGCGTGCGGGGAGGAGAAGCTGGTGGCGTTCTCCAGCAGCTCGGCCAGCAGGTGCACCAGGTCGTTGACGACCCCGCCGTGGATCTCGCACTCGGGGACGCCGGTGGTCTCGATCCGGTTGTAGTCCTCCACCTCGGAGGCCGCGGCGCGCAGCACGTCCACCAGTGGCACCGGCTGGTTCCAGCGGTGCTCCAGCTCCTCCCCGGCCAGCACCAGGAGGTTCTCGCCGTTCCGCCGCATGCGGGTCGCCAGGTGGTCCAGCTTGAAGAGGTTGGCCAGCTGCTCCGGATCGGCCTCGCGGGACTCCAGCTCGGAGATCAGCGACAGCTGCCGTTCGATCAGGCCCTGGTTGCGGCTGGAGAGGTTGGTGAAGATCGCGTTGACGTTCCCCCGCAGCAGGGCCTGTTCGGCGGCCAGCCGGACGGCCTCCCGGTGCACCTGGTCGAACGCGCGGGCGACCTCGCCGATCTCGTCCCGGCTGGAGATGGGGATGGGTGTGACGGCGGTGTCGACCTGGCCGGGGTTGGCCTGCGAGAGCTGGTCGACCACGGCGGGCAGCGCCCGGCCGGCGACCTCGAAGGCGGCGGTGCGCAGTCGGCGCATGTCCCGGCTCATCGCGCGGGCCATCAGCCCGGCCACCACGAAGGCCAGCAGCAGGGCGGCCAGCACGGCGAGCGAGTTGAGCACCATCTCGTTGCGGGCGGACGAGGCCAGCTCGCCCGCCTCGGTCACCGCCTGGTCGACCAGCTCCTGTTCGACGGCGCGGTAGCCGTCGAACTCGGCGGTCGCCGCGGCGAACCAGACGTCCGGGGTGAGGCCCTGCTCGGCCAGCTCCTCGGCGCTCTGCCCGGAGCCGAGCAGCTGGACCAGGGAGAGCAGGCTGCTGCGCTCCTCCGACTCCCCGGCCAGCGCCGAGTCGGCCGCGTCCGAGAGCCGGCGTTCCAGGTACTCCATGTCCTCGGCCGAGCCGGTCGAGGCGTACTCGGCCTTGGCGATCTCCTCCAGGTAGGCGTAGGAGTTGAACGCGGTGAGCTGCACCTGGTGGGCTTCCGCCTCGGGCCCGGGGTCGAGCAGCAGCCGGGTGCCGATGGCCCGTTGCAGCGAGCTGGCGGCCTTGCCGAGGGAGAGGGCGTAGACCGCCCGCCCGCTGGTTTCTAGCCCGTCGACGCCGAGGCCCAGCTCGTTGGCGAAGGACATCAGCGGGTGCTGGATGGTGACGTAGCTCTCCTCCGTCTGCACCCCGACCAGCTGGTCCGTGTAGGCCCGCTCGCGCAGCTCCTCCAGCTGCCACTCGGCGGCCTCGACCTGCTCCATCCGGTGCAGCAGGCCCTCGGTGTGCGGGGTGTCCGCCCAGCGCGCGTGGAACTCCGCGCGCGCCGCGTCGGTGACCCGGCGGGCCTCGCCGACCACCGAGGCCTCGCGGTTGCCCTCCAGCAGCGGTGCGGCGCTGACGTCGCGTTCGTCGATCAGCGCGTGGCTGTAGGCCGTGGAGGCGCGCACCAGTTCGGCGACCCGCTCGGCGTCCTGGGCCTCCTGCCAGGTGCGCAGCGAGTCGTTGACCCGCAGCCCCGCGACCACCAGGGCGACCAGCACCGGGATCAGCAGGATCGCGTTGAGCTTGGTGGCGACACGCCAGTTGCGCGGCGCGAACCGGGAGCCGGGCGCGCTCACCGCCACCGGCACGCCAACCGGCTCGGCCTCGCCCGGTGGGACGGGCCGAGGGTGTTCGGGGTCCCCCGCTGGGGAGGGGGTCGCGCTGCTGCGGCTCACCGCTATCTCACCTCTCGACAGGGAAAGCCGACCGACGACCGGCTGCCGTGACTGTGGAGTCGTGCGATTCCAGCACGCCGAGGGGCGAGTTTCCAATCCCCCTGGTCGTCAGCTTCCTGCCGAGACGAGCCACCCAAATCCGACAATCCCCCACGAGGGGGGTGTTTGCCGGCGAAGCCGCGCGCGGAGTGAGACGGCCCGCTCGCCACGCGTAGACATTCCGGCGGCCGAGCATCCGCCGAATCGTTACCAACTCCCGGCGGGCGCCGGCCCGGCGGCACCGGGCCGCCGTGCCGCTCAGTGCAGCCGCGCGAGCAGGGCGTGCTCGACGAGGGTGATCAGACCGCTCTTCGCCTCCGCGCGCTGCCGCGCGTCCGTGGTGATGATCGGCGCGTCAGGACCGATCTGCAACGCCTCCCGCACCTCCTCCGGCGAGTACGGCTGATGCCCGTCGAACCCGTTCAACGCGATCACGAACGGCAGACCACTGTTCTCGAAGTAGTCAACCGCCGGGAAACAGTCCGCCAACCGCCGCGTGTCCACCAACACGATCGCCCCGATCGCACCCCGCACCAGGTCATCCCACATAAACCAGAAACGATCCTGACCCGGCGTACCGAACAGGTACAGAATCAGATCCTGATCCAACGTGATACGACCGAAGTCCATCGCCACCGTCGTGGTGGTCTTGTTCCCCGTGTGCGTCAGATCATCGATCCCCGCCGACGCCGACGTCATCACCGCCTCGGTCCGCAGCGGATTGATCTCCGAAACCGACCCCACAAACGTGGTCTTACCCACGCCGAAACCACCAGCCACCACGATCTTCGCCGAGGTCGTGGCCGTCGGCGTCGGAGACGTCCCCTGGCCCGGGTGGCCGAATCCGTCAGAGCTTCCGAAGTCCACTGAGCACCCTTTCCAGCAGTGTCACGTCTGGCTGACCGCCGGGCTCTCCGTCATGACCCGGCTGATGGATAGCGACAAATCCGGCCTCGGCCAGGTCGGCCACCAGAATCCGGGCCACCCCGAGGGGAATGGCGACCAGCGCGGAGACCTCGGCGACGGACTTCACCTCAAGGCAGAGCTGGCAGATCCGCTGGTGCTCCGGGAGCAGCCCCTGCAACTGCACGGGGTCCGCGGTGGTGCTCACCAGCGCCTCGATCGCCAGCTGGTAACGCGGCTTCGTCCGGCCGCCGGTCATGGCGTAGGGACGTACCAGCGGCTGGTCGCCCTCGTCGTCATAGGACCCGTAGTTGTGCGAGGCACCGTACGAGCCCTGCGAGGGCGGCGGGGTGTTCATGGCTCCTCCGAGCTAAACATGAGGTTCGACGTGGCGGACGGGTGTGCTCATGTGGGGGGAGCGGGACGTCAGTTCAGAAGGCTGCCTTGAAGCTCGGCGCGCAGATCGGGCGTCAGCACGGTGCCGGCGCGGTCCACCAGCAACGCCATCTCGTAACCCACCAACCCGATGTCGGCCTCCGGATGCGCCAACACCGCCAACGACGAACCATCGGAGATGGACATGATGAACAGGAACCCCCGCTCCATCTCCACCACCGTCTGATTCACCGCACCACCCTCGAAGATCCGCGACGCACCAGCCGTCAACGACGTCAGCCCGGAAGCCACCGCCGCCAACTGGTCAGCACGATCCCGCGGAAACCCCTCGGACAACGCCAGAAGAAGACCATCGGCGGACACCACCACCGTGTGCGACACCCCCGGGGTGTTCTCCACGAAACTGGTGATCAACCAGTTGAGGTTCCGCGCCGCCTGGCTCATCGGGCTCACACTAACGCTCCTACTGATAGGTGGGGCCGACGCCCCGGTCTCTGCCACCGGCCGAAGTGCCGGCCTGGCGCCCCTGCTGGATGCCCCGGCGGAGGTTGGTCAATCGACCGCGGACGTCGTCCGGGCTGCGGGAGACCGACGGTCCCGTGGTGGTCTCCTGCTGCTGCGGCTGGGCCGCCCCGGCGACCAGGTTGGCCCGGGGCACCCGCTTGGGCAGCCCCGAGGTGGTGACGCCGCCCGCGCTCGGCTGCTTCAACTGCTCGGCCTGGCGCCACCGTTCGTCGTTGGGCGAGGTCCGCCAGGCAGCCGGGCCGGCCGCCGGCGACGGGGCCTGCGCGGACGGGGGGACGGCGCTCGCCGGGCTGTCCGGTCGAGTCGTGGGGGCGGGTGCTGCTGGCGCCTCGCGTGGGGCGGGCGGCGCCGTGGGGGTCGAGGGCGCGGCCGGCGGCTCGCCGGCGGGCTGCTGCGGGTAGGCGCGGCGGGTGCCGAACCAGGTGGACTCCATCTCCTCGAAGATCGGGGTCCGCTCCGCCGGCCGGCGCGGCTCCTCGGGGGGCAGCGGCGCGCTCAGCTCGTCCTGCGGGCGCTGCCAGGAGGAGGTCCGCTCGGCGGGGGCCTCCTCCGGGGGCCGCCGGTCGCCGGGGGCCGGCGGCAGGTCGGGGCGGCCGGTCTCGCGGCGCGCCGGGAGACCGCCGGCGGAGTACTCGTCGGGCCGCGCCACCGGGTAGCCGCCGGTGGGGAACTCGCGGTCGGAGTAGTCGGCGATGGCGAAGCCACCCGTGTCCTGCGGGCCGGGCCGGCCGCGCGGCGCCGGCGGGGCGTCGAAGACCGAGGGCTCCGCCAACTCCCCGCCCTGGCCGCGCCCGTCCGGGCGGGGCGCCTGCGGACCGGCCGGGCCGGGCAGGCCCGACCGCGGACCCTGCGGGGTCGGCGCCGCCGGGAAGCCGGCGTCCGGGTACCCGGCGGGTGCCTGCGGACGGGGGAACTCGCCGGTGGTCGCGGGCTCGTCATGGCCGCGCGGGGCGTCCATCGCCTCGTTGATCGCGGGTATTCGGGCCGTGTCGTCGGCGGTGGCCCAGCTCGGCCGGCCGGCGGCCGGGGGCGCCGGCGGCGTGGCGGGCGCCGACTGCGGCTCGGGCCGCTGCGCCGGCGGTGCCGGCGGCGCGGCCGGCGGCTGCGGCGCCTGGGGGCCGCCGGGGCGGCCGTCGCCGCGGGACGGCAGCGCGGGACGGCCGGCGCCGGCGGCGAGGCCGCGCTGCGGCGGCCGGCCGGGCAGCCCGGTCTCGCGCTGGGCGGACTCCGGCTTGCCCAGCGAGGGCCGGCGCACCGGCGGGGTGTCGCGCTGCAGGGTGGCCGAGGTGCTGCCGGTGGGCCGCCCGCCGGGGCGGGGGCCGCCCGCGCCCTGGGCGACCTCGGCCGGCAGCATGACCAGCGCGGTGGTGCCACCGGAGTCGGAGGGCCGCAGCTGGATGCGGATACCGTGCCGCAGGGACAGCCGGCCGACCACGAACAGGCCCATCCGGCGGGAGACGGAGACGTCCACCGTGGGCGGGTTGGCGAGCCGGTCGTTGATCTCCGCCAGGTCCTCGGGCGACAGGCCGATGCCGGTGTCGTGGATCTCCACCAGCACCCGGCCGTCCGGCAGGGCGTGGCCGGTCACCTTGACCTTGGTCTGCGGGGAGGAGAACGAGGTGGCGTTCTCCAGCAGCTCGGCCAGCAGGTGCACGAGGTCGTTGACGACCCGGCCGGCGACATCGTTCTTGGGGACCGCGCTCAGCTCGATCCGCTCGTACTGCTCCACCTCGGAGGCGGCGGCGCGCAGCACGTCCACCAGCGGCACCGGTCGGGTCCACCGGCGGCCGGGCTCCTCACCCGCGAGGACCAGCAGGTTCTCACCGTTGCGCCGCATGCGGGTCGCCAGGTGGTCGAGTTTGAAGAGCGAGGACAGCTGGTCCGGGTCGGCCTCGCGGGACTCCAGTTCGGAGATCAGCGACAGCTGGCGCTGAATCAGGCCCTGGCTGCGGCGCGAGAGGTTGGTGAACATCGCGTTGACGTTGCCCCGCAGCAGCGCCTGCTCACCGGCCAGCCGGACGGCCTCCTGGTGCACGTCGTCGAAGGCCTGCGCGACCTGGCCGATCTCGTCCCTGGTGTGCACGCCGACGGACTCGACTGAGGTGTCGACGTTGCCGGGCTCGGCCTCGGACATCTGCTTGACGACCTCGGGCAGCCGGGTGCGGGCCACCTCGGTCGCCGTGTCCTGGAGGCGGCGCAGCGAGCGCACCATGCTGCGGGCCACCACGAAGGCGCCGACCAGCGAGATGCCGAGCACCAGCAGCGCGATGACACCGTTGAGCATGGCCTCGCGCTGGGCCTCGTCGCGGAGCTGGCGAGCCTGGTCCTGCATCTCGAAGAGCAGGGTCCGCTCGATGTTGCCCATCGCTTCGATCTTGGTGCGGTCCTGGTCGTACCAGTTGCGGTAGGTCCGCTCCTCGGTGCGGATGCCCTCGAGGGCCGAGAAGACCCGCTGGGCGTAGTCGTCGGCGGCGGCGATGTTGGCGATGCCGCCCTCCAGCGGGGCGAGCAGCTCGCTGACCTCGGTCGAGTCGCCGTAGATCTGGGCGAAGTTGTCGAGCGCGACCTCTTCGCTGATCAGGTGGGTACGGCCGAACCGCCAGTCCGCGTTGGACAGCTCGGCCTGGCCGCCGGGCCGCTCGGCGCGCGCCAGACCGGCGGTGATCACCGCGCGCTGGATGGAGGCGTGCTCCTTGGCCGAGGAGAACGCGGCCAGCGCCCGGGTGCTGTTGATCATGTCCGCGTTGCTGGTGGCCTGCGCCATGTCCTGGGAGAGGCTGAGCAGGGCCTCGATCACCTCGCTGTACTGGGTGATCGTCTGGGCCGTGTAGTCCGGGTCGCCGTAGGCGGTGTTGCGGACCTGGCTCAGCTCGTTGAGCCGGCGGCCGATGTCGTGGATGGTCGCCTCGACGCCCCGCATGGACTCGTCGTGACTGGAGACCTGCAGGCGGGCGTCGCTGAAGGCGGTGATCGCCTCGTCGGTGCGCTCCCTGGAACTGACGATCTCGTCGCTGGTCGCGCTCGTGGCCTCGCGGCTGACCAGGGGTCCGGCGGAGCGGTCGCGCTCCTCCTGGAGGGCCGCCGCCAGCAGGGTGGCCTGCTGGGTGATGTCGGTCAGCAGCTGCATGTCCTCCAGCTGGTCGACATTGTCCAGGGACTGCTCGATCCGGAGGGCGCCCATCACCGTCGCCGCGGCCACCGGGAGGGCGATCAGGGACACCAGGCGGGTGCTGATCCGCCAGTTACGCAGGGCGAGTCTGGAGCCGGCGTTGATCGGACGCACCGTCGAGCCACCGGGGCCGGCCCCGGTGGCCTTGCCGTCCGAGGGCTTTCCGGAAGGCTGCTCCTTCCCGCCGGCAGCCGGTGAAGCAGGCTCGGCGCCCGGTGCGGACCCGGCGGAGGAGTCGCGATCCATCGCGCCGCTCCGGCCCGCGTCCCCCGCGGCACCGCCTTCCTTCTTGAAACGTCCCTGCACTAGCGTCGCAACCTCTGGACCAGGCGTCGCACCGCTGGCGCGGTGGACGGTATCGAACCCGGGGCCGTCGCGGCCCCGTAACGATCGTTTGGGCAACCGGCGGGTGAAGGTGTTCGGGGCGGTTCGTGACTGACGCTGGCGTGCGCCCTCACAAAACCCACTGACCCGCTCGGTTCGTGGAATTCCAGCACAGTGACCGACCTCCAACAAGGGCCCGGGATACTCCTGTGACATCTATGACGCTGCGAAGGCGTTTCATCACCTGGCGTGCGTGATACGCGGGAGTAATCGGACCTTTGGCCGCCACATCGTCACCAACCCCTCAGGGGCCCCCAGCCTCCTCGAAGGTGCGGAGTCCACTACGCCCGGAAATATCCGGGTTCGGAGCGGTGGCGAATGTACCGATTCACACGTTATGCCCCTTGCTCCGTGAGGAACCTCACACCCCACGGGCGACTACCACCCCACCTCTGCCGGGTAACCCACGCATAGCCTCGGTTGTACAAAACTTCCCGGACTGACAAGGCTGACACCGTGACGAGCACGCTGATCACCCGCTCCATCGCCAATCCGCGGCGTACCACCCTGGCACACCTGTCGGACGCCAGCGCACTCGCCCCCGCGGAACTGGCCCCGGCCGGCGCTCCCGAGCTGCCGGCCGCCACCGCCAACCCGCGTCGCACGGTGCTGGAGAAGGACCAACTGCCGGCCGCCGCCGGCGGCTTCGCGGCGGTCACCCGCTGACGTCGCCCGCCCGGTCACCGACCGGCTCCGAGCAGGCCCGCTCGGGTACCACGCGACCAACCCCCGGCCCACTGGGCCGGGGGTTTCGTCATGCGGCGTCACGCGGCGACGCGGAGCGACCTGGTGCGCGATGGGGGCGCGTCCCGGTCCGGACGCGCCCCCATCCGTGCTCAGCCCTGCCAGCTGTGCGGGGCCCGGTAGGCGCTGCCGCGCTCCAACCGGCGCCAGCCCGCCGGGGACTGCCCCGGCGCGGACGTCTCGACGGGCGCGCCCCGCTGGGCCGCCCGGGCCATCAGCAGCGCGGTCACGGCGGCCAGCTCCTCGTCGCTGGCGGCACCCTTCTCCACCCGCACCAGACGCGGGTCACTCGGCACAGCAGTCATGGGTGGCTTCCTCACTCGCACACGAAAGGTTCGGATCAGATCACTGGGGCGGGTTGCCGTGCTTGCGGGCCGGCAGGTCCGCGTGCTTGGCGCGGAGCATCTCCAGGGCGTGGATCAGCACCGTGCGGGTCTCCGCCGGGTCGATCACATCGTCCACCAGACCACGCTCGGCGGCGTAGTAAGGGTGCATCAACTCGGACTTGTACTCCTTGACCATGCGGTCCCGCATCGCGTCCGGGTCCTCGGCGGCGGCGATCTGCCGACGGAAGATCACGTTGGCCGCGCCCTCCGCGCCCATCACGGCGATCTCGTTGCTCGGCCAGGCCAGGGTCAGGTCGGCGCCGATGGACTGGGAGTCCATCACGATGTAGGCGCCGCCGTACGCCTTGCGCAACACCAGCGAGATCCGCGGGACCGTGGCGTTGCAGTAGGCGTAGAGCAGCTTGGCGCCGTGCCGGATGATGCCGCCGTGCTCCTGGTCGACGCCGGGCAGGAAGCCGGGGACGTCGAGCAGGGTGACGATGGGGATGTTGAAGGCGTCGCACATCTGGACGAAGCGGGCCGCCTTCTCCGAGGCGTGGATGTCCAGCACCCCGGCCAGCGACTGGGGTTGGTTGGCGACCAGCCCGACGACCTGGCCGTCGAAGCGGGCCAGCGCGCAGATGATGTTCCCGGCCCAGCGCTCGTGGACCTCGAGGAAGTCGCCGTCGTCGACCAGCTCCTCGATCACCACCCGCATGTCGTAGGGGCGGTTGCCGTCCAGCGGCACCAGGTCGACCAGCGACTCGCAGCGCCGGTCCACCGGGTCCTTGGCCGGGACGGACGGCGGGTTCTCCCGGTTGTTCGCCGGCAGCAGGGAGAGGAGGTAGCGGACCTCCTCCAGGCAGGTCTCCTCGTCGTCGTAGGCGAAGTGCGCCACGCCAGAGACCCCGGCGTGCACGTCGGCACCGCCCAGCCCGTTCTGCGTGACCTGCTCGCCGGTGACGGCCTGCACCACGTCGGGGCCGGTGATGAACATCTGGGCGGTCTCCCGCACCATGAAGACGAAGTCGGTCAGCGCCGGGGAGTAGGCGGCGCCGCCGGCGCACGGGCCGAGCATCACGCTGATCTGCGGGATCACCCCGGAGGCCCGGGTGTTGCGCTGGAAGATGCCACCGTAGCCGGCGAGCGCCGAGACGCCCTCCTGGATGCGGGCGCCGGCCCCGTCGTTCAGCGACACCAGGGGCGCGCCGGCCGCCAGCGCCATGTCCATCAGCTTGTGGATCTTGGCGGCGTGCGCCTCGCCCAGCGCACCGCCGAAGATGCGGAAGTCATGCGCGTAGACGAAGACCGTCCGGCCGTGCACCGTGCCCCAGCCGGTGACCACGCCGTCCGTGTAGGGGCGCTTCGCCTCCAGTCCGAACCCGGTGGCCCGGTGCCGGCGCAGCCCGCCCACCTCGTGGAAGGAGTCCTCGTCCAGCAGCAGACCGATGCGCTCACGGGCGGTCAGCTTGCCCTTGGCGTGCTGCGCCTCGGTCGCCTTCTCGGAGGGGCCGCGCAGCGCCTCGGCGCGGATCGCCAACAGCTCCGCCACCCGTCCCCGGGTGTCGGTGGCGGCTGGCGCCTCGGGAGCTGCGGTCTCGGCATGATCGGTCATGTATAGACCCTACGAAACATGGGTCCTCCGTACTCTCGTCGGGTCCACACAGTCTCCTCCGGGAAAACATGGCCGCGCTGTACAGAACCGGAACGCCAGGGAACGGTTGGTGCCCGGACCAGACAGAAGCGTCCCGGAGGGCCTTGGAGGAAGCCCACAGGGAGAACCGGGCTGGCGGCGGCGCCCGCGCCCGCACGCCGGTCGGGCGCCGCCGCGCGCCGGTCAGCCGGCGGGGCGCAGCCCGGCCCGCAGCAGGCCGTAGGTGTACGCGTCGTCCAGCGCCTGCCAGGAGGCGGCGATCACGTTGTCGGCGACGCCCACGGTGGCCCACTCGGCCTGGCCGTCCCCGCTGGTGACCAGGACCCGGGTGGTGGACTGGGTGCCGGACCTGCCCTCCAGGATCCGGACCTTGTAGTCGATCAGCTGGATCCTGGCCAGCTGCGGGAAGGTCCGTTCGAGCGCCGCGCGCAGCGCCTGGTCCAGGGCGTGCACCGGGCCGTTGCCCTCGCCGGTGGCCAGCACCCGCTCCCCCTTGACCCACAGCCGGACGGTGGCCTCGTTGGCCATCCCGCCGTCCGTCCGGTGGTCGGTGATGGTGCGCCAGGACTCCAGCTCGAAGAAGCGGTCCCGGCGGCGCGCCGCCTCGTCCCGGAGCAGCAGCTCGAAGGAGGCGTCGGCGGCCTCGTAGGTGAAGCCGCGCTGCTCCTGCTCCTTGATCCTGGCCACCACCCGGCCGGCGAGGTCGCGGTCGCCGTCCAGGTCGTAGCCCAGCTCCCGGCCCTTCAGCTCGACCGAGGCGCGGCCGGCCATGTCGGAGACCAGCATCCGCATCGAGTTTCCGACCTGCTCCGGGTCGATGTGCTGGTAGAGGTCCGGGTCCACCTTGATGGCCGAGGCGTGCAGCCCGCCCTTGTGGGCGAAGGCCGAGATCCCGACGTAGGGCTGGTGGGTGGCCGGCGGCAGGTTGACCACCTCGGCGATGGCGTGCGAGATCCGGGTCATCTCGGTGAGCGCGCCGGGCGGCAGCACCCGCCGGTCGTACTTCAGCTCCAGGGCGGCGACCACCGGGAAGATGTTGGCGTTGCCCACCCGCTCCCCGTAGCCGTTGGCGGTGCCCTGCACGTGGGTGGCGCCGCCGTCGACGGCGGCCAGCGTGTTGGCGACCGCGCAGCCGGTGTCGTCCTGGGCGTGGATGCCCAGCCGGGCGCCGGTCGCGGCGCGCACGGCGCGCACCACCTCGGTCACCCGGGCGGGCAGCATCCCGCCGTTGGTGTCGCACAGCACCACCACGTCGGCGCCGGCGGCCGCGGCGGTGCGGACCACGGACAGGGCGTACTCCGGGTTGTCGGCGTAGCCGTCGAAGAAGTGCTCGCAGTCGACGAAGACCCGGCGGCCGGCCGCCACCAGGTGGCGCACGGTGTCGGCCACCATGGCGAGGTTCTCGTCCAGGGTGGTGCGCAGGGCCAGTTCGACGTGCCGGTCGTGGGCCTTGGCGACCAGCGTCACCACCGGGGCGTTCGACTCCAGCAGCGCGGCCACCTGCCGGTCCTCGGTGACCGGCAGGCCGGCTCTGCGGGTGGCGCCGAAGGCGACCAGCTGGGCGTTGCGGAAGTCGATCTCCCGCGCGGCGCGCTGGAAGAACTCGGTGTCCCTCGGGTTGGCGCCCGGCCAGCCGCCCTCGATGAAGCCGACCCCGAAGTCGTCCAGGTGGCGGGCGATGGTCAGCTTGTCGGCCACGGTGAGGTGGATGCCCTCGCGCTGCGCGCCGTCGCGCAGAGTGGTGTCGAAGACATGGAACTCGTCGTTCGGGTACTGGGGTCGAGTGGCATCCGTCGTCATGGGCTGGGACTCCTGTGCGTGTGCGTGATCCTGGGGCGGCGTGGTCGCCCTCGCCCGGCGCTCCCGTTCCGGCGTGGGGTGGGCCGGAAAACGAAAAGACCCCTCGCGGGTGCGAGAGGTCTGCGCGCGGGTCTGGGACGGGGTGTCCGCTGCCGCGTGTCCGTGCGGTGTTCAGCGGTCACTGTCGACCGGCGCGCTGGTCACCAATAATGATGGCGAACGAGAGCACGCTGGCAGTCTGCCACGCCCCGGCCGGGGCGCCCATCATGTCTCACCATCCGGACCCCGGCCGGCTGGCCGGGGTCCGGGCGGTGCGTACGGGTCAGCGGATGGCGTGCATCCAGCCGTACGGGTCGGGTCGGGCGCCGGTCTGCAGGCCCAGCAACTCCTCGCGCAGCCGCTGGGTGACCGGGCCCGGCTGGCCGTCGCCGACCGTCCAGTCCCCCTCGGCGGAGCGGACCGAGCCGACCGGGGTGATCACGGCCGCGGTGCCGCAGGCGAAGACCTCGGTGATGGTGCCGTCGGCGTTGCCCTGCCGCCAGTCGTCGGTGGAGATCTTGACCTCGCCGGTGGAGTAGCCCAGGTCGCTGGCGATCCGCAGCAGCGAGTCCCGGGTGATGCCGGGCAGCAGGGTGCCGGTGAGCTGCGGGGTGACGATCTGCGCGTCGGCGCCGGAGCCGCGGACGAAGTAGAGGTTCATCCCGCCCATCTCCTCGACCCAGCGGCGCTCCACCGCGTCCAGCCAAACCACCTGGTCGCAGCCGTGCCGGGTGGCCTCGGCCTGGGCGACGAAGGTCCCCGCGTAGTTGCCGCCGGTCTTGGCCTCGCCGGTGCCGCCTGGCGAGGCCCGGACGTACTCCTTGGAGAGCCAGACGGAGACCGGCTTGATGCCCTTGGGGAAGTAGGCGCCCGCCGGGGAGGCGATCACCATGAAGAGGTATTCGTTGGCCGGCCGGTTGATGCCGAGCCCGACCTCGGAGGCGATCATGAACGGCCGCAGGTAGAGCGACTGCTCGCCGCTCGCCGGGACCCAGGCCTCGTCCTGCCGGACCAGCACGTCCATGGCCTCGACGAAGGTCTCGACCGGGAGTTCGGGCATGGCCATGCGGCGGGCCGAGCGCTGGAAGCGCTCGCCGTTGGCCTCCGGCCGGAAGACGGCGACCGAGCCGTCCGCCTGCCGGTAGGCCTTCAGGCCCTCGAAGATCTCCTGCGAGTAGTGCAGGACCATGGTCGCCGGGTCGAGCGACAGCGGCCCGTAGGGTTCGAGCCGCGCGTCGTGCCAGCCCTGCCCCTCGGTGTACCTGATGGTGACCATGTGGTCGGTGAAGTGCCGGCCGAAGCCGGGGTTGGCCAGGGCCGCCTCGCGGTCCGCGGCGGGGAGCGGATGGGCGGACGGCTTGAGGTCGAAGGGGAGGGGAGACGTCGTCATGGTGAGCGCGTTCCTTCACTGAGTGTCGAGGCGGACCGCGACCCGGGTTCGGTACTAGGAAGTCCGAGCATCGGGACACACCAGGGTGACACACCCGGCGCACCTTGGACACCGCGGGGGCCGCAGCTCGACGCGGTGACGGGGCGTCCGGGGGTGGACGCGGTCCTGGATAGGGTTGCGAGGCACCCAGCGGACCGGGGTCGACCAGCCGCCGGGCACCATGCCCGGCGGCCAGGGGCCGGCGGGCTAGCCGGCTACTCGGGCGGCCAGCGCGTCGCCGATGGCCGCGGTGGTGCGCGGCGCGGCCGCGTCCCGCTCGGCCAGGTCCGCCGTGACGGCGTCCTCGATCCGGGCGGCCTCGGCCTGGTAGCCGAGGTGGCGCAGCAGCAGGGCGACCGAGAGCACGGTGGCGGTCGGGTCGGCCTTGCCGGTGCCGGCGATGTCCGGGGCCGAGCCGTGCACCGGCTCGAACATCGAGGGGAAGGCGCCGGTCGGGTTGATGTTCCCGGAGGCGGCGAGGCCGATGCCGCCGGTGATGGCGGCGGCCAGGTCGGTGAGGATGTCACCGAAGAGGTTGTCCGTGACGATGACGTCGAACCGCTGGGGCTGGGTCACGAAGAAGATGGTCGCCGCGTCCACATGCAGGTAGTCGACGCTGACCTGCGGGTACTCCTCGGCGATCCGGTCCACCGTGTTCTTCCACAGGTGTCCGGCGTGCACCAGCACGTTGTTCTTGTGGACCAGGGTGAGCTTCCTGGCCGGGCGGGCGGCGGC
Organism: Streptomyces chisholmiae; assembly: GCF_031845445.1. Lineage (NCBI taxonomy): Bacteria > Bacillati > Actinomycetota > Actinomycetes > Kitasatosporales > Streptomycetaceae > Streptomyces > Streptomyces chisholmiae. The sequence goes on from NZ_JAVREO010000016.1 coordinate 146,561, forward strand.
GCGCTCGAAGGCGTCCCTGACGACCCGCTCGACACCGAACGCCGTGTTGAGGCTGACCTCGGTGGCGACCTCGGCCGGGGTACCGGTCCGCATCGAGCCGCCGTTGCCCACGTAGGGGCCCTCGGTGCCCTCGCGGACCACCACGAAGTCGATCTCGGGGCGGCCGGCCAGCGGCGAGTCGGTGTTCGGGAAGAGCCGGCTGGGGCGGAGGTTGACGTAGTGGTCGAAGGCGAAGCGCAGCTTCAGCAGCAGCCCGCGCTCCAGCACCCCGGAGGGCACGGAGGGGTCGCCGATCGCGCCGAGCAGGATCGCGTCGTGCTCCTTCAGCCCGGCCAGCTCCGCCTCGGGGAGGGTCTCACCCGTGCGGTGCCAGCGGCTGGCCCCCAGGTCGTAGGTGCTGGTCTCCAGCTTCACCTCGGAAGGCAGCACGGCGGTCAGGACCTTGAGTCCCTCCGCGACCACCTCAGGGCCGATGCCGTCGCCGGGAATCACCGCGAGATCGATGCTGCGAGCCATGCCGGGAACCCTACGCCCCGTCCCACTGTTCGAGGAGACGCGTCCACCATGCGGACGGGGCCGGCCCGGGAGACCGGATGGGCTCAGTCGTCAGCGACGCCGCCGTTGTCCCGGCGGTCGATGGCGGACTGGAGCGCGGCGGCGGCGTGCCGGCGGCTGGCGAGCCGCGCCGCCCGGGCCTCGGCCCTGGCCCGGCCGCGGGCGCTGGGGCGGGCGGCCGGCAGCTCGGGGGCGGGCCGGACGGTGACGGCGGTGGCGGCTGGGGCGGAAGTGACTGCGGTGGCGTCCATGGCGGCCTACTCCAGGTGGGGAAGGGACTGCGCGCGGGACGAGAGCGCCCCGGCTGCGGACGGCTGTGATGCGGACGGCTGTGGGGTTTCGACAAAGCCAGCCGAGCCCCAGTGGAACCTCCCCTCAAAAATAGCCCGCCGACGCCGTGCTGTCTGCCCAAATGCTTGACCGTCCTACTATCTGAGACGCCGACGGCCCCCCGCCCCGACCAGCGGGGCCACTGGGGCCCGTGGGACGGGTGGGGGGCCGAAGACCGGCCGCCGGGTGCGGATCAACCCATGTGCGGATAGCGGTAGTCGGTGGCGGCGACCCAGGTCTCCTTGATCACCCGCGGCGAGACCCAGCGCAGCAGGTTGAACTTCGAGCCCGCCTTGTCGTTGGTGCCGGAGGCCCGGCCGCCGCCGAACGGCTGCTGCCCGACCACCGAGCCGGTGGGCCGGTCGTTGAGGTAGAAGTTGCCGGCCGCGAACCGCAGCCGCTCGCTGGCCGCGGCGGCGGCCGCCCGGTCCCGGGCGAGGAACGCGCCGGTCAGCGCGTAGTCGGCGACCGACTCCATCTGGTCGAGCATGGCGTCGAAGTCCTCGTCCGGGTAGACGTGGACGGCGATGATCGGCCCGAAGTACTCGTGGGTGAACACCTCGTTCTCCGGGTCGGAGCAGGTCAGCACCGTGGGCCGGACGAAGTAGCCGACGCTGTCGTCGTACTCGCCGCCGACCACGATCTCGCAGCTGGGGTCGGCCTTGGCCCGCTCGATGGCGTCCCGGCACTTGGCGAAGGCCCGGTCGTCGATCACGGCGGCCATGAAGTTCCCCAGGTCGGTGGGGTCGCCCATGGTCAGTCCCGCGACCTCGGCGACCAGCTCGTCGCGCAGGCCGCCCTCCCAGATCGAGGCCGGCACGTAGGCCCGGGAGGCGGCGGAGCACTTCTGGCCCTGGTACTCGAAGGCGCCCCGCACGATCGCGGTGCGCAGCACCGCCGGGTCGGCGCTCGGGTGGGCGACGATGAAGTCCTTGCCACCGGTCTCCCCCACCACCCGCGGGTAGTTGCGGTAGCCGTCCAGGTGCTCGGCCACCCCCCGCCACAGGGTTCGGAAGGTCGGGGTCGAGCCGGTGAAGTGGATGCCGGCCAGCTCCGGGTGCGGCAGCGCGACCTCGGAGACGGCCCGCCCGTCGCCGGTCACCAGGTTGATCACCCCGGGCGGCAGCCCGGCCTCCTCCAGCAGCCGCATCAGCAGCACGGCGGAGTGCGTCTGGGTGGGCGACGGCTTCCAGACCACCACGTTGCCCAGCAGCGCCGGGGCGCTCGGCAGGTTGCCGGCGATGGCGGTGAAGTTGAACGGGGTGACCGCGTAGACGAAGCCCTCCAGCGGGCGGAAGTCCGTCCGGTTCCAGACGCCCTTGGGCTGCACCGGCGGCTGCTCGGTGAGGATCTCGCGGGCGAAGTGGACGTTGAACCGCCAGAAGTCGATCAGCTCGCAGGGCGCGTCGATCTCCGCCTGCTGCACCGTCTTGGACTGGCCGAGCATGGTGGAGGCGGCGATGGTGGCGCGCCAGGGGCCGGAGAGCAGCTCGGCGGCGCGCAGGAAGACCGCCGCCCGGTCGTCGAAGGACAGCGCGCGCCAGCCGGGGGCGGCGGCCAGCGCCGCGTCGATCGCGTCGCGCGCGTCCTGCTCGGTGGCGTTGCCGTAGGTGCCGAGCCGGGCCGCGTGCCGGTGCGGCTGCACCACGTCGAAGCGCTCACTGCCGCCCATCCGGCGCTGGCCGCCGATGGTCATCGGCAGGTCGACGGGGTGTTCGCTCAGCTCCTTCAGCGCGCGCTCCAGTCGGGCGCGCTCCGGGGAGCCGGGTGCGTAGCCGAGCACCGGCTCGTTCACCGGCGTCGGGACCTGGGTCACAGCGTCCATGGCCGTTCGTCTCCTTACTGCTGACCGGGTGGGATGGGTGGGGCGGTTCGCGGGCCGTCGCGGCCTAGCCCCTGGTGACCAGGGAACGGGCGAAGAACGTCAGGTTGGCGGGGCGTTCGGCGAGCCGGCGCATGAAGTAGCCGTACCAGTCGGTGCCGTACGGGACGTAGACCCGCACCCGGTGGCCGCGGGCCGCCAACCGGCGCTGTTCGGCGTCGCGGATGCCGAACAGCATCTGGAACTCGTAGTCGTCCGCCGCCCGGCCGGCCCGTTTCGCCAGCTCCTCGGCGATGGCGATCAGCCGGGGGTCGTGGCTGCCCACCATCGGGTAGCCGTCGCCGTCCATCAGCAGCCGCAGGCAGCGGACGTAGGCCAGGTCCACCTCGGCCCGCCGCTGGAAGGCGACCTCGGCCGGCTCCCGGTAGGCGCCCTTGACCAGCCGGACCCGGGCCCCGGCGGCGGCCAGCGCGCGACAGTCCTCCTCGCTGCGGAACAGGTAGGACTGGAGGACCGCGCCGGTCTCGGGATGGTCGGCGCGCAGCGCGCGGTGGACGGCCAGGGTGGAGTCCACCGTGCGGTGGTCCTCCATGTCGAGGGTGACCGCGGTGCCGGCGGCGCTGGCCGCCGCCACCACCCGGGCCACGTTGCGGTGCGCGATGTCGTGGCCGTCGGGCAGCGCCTGGCCGAAGGCGGAGAGCTTCACGGACAGCTCGGCGCGCTCGGCGATCCCGGCGGCGGCCAGCTCGTCGACCAGGGTCAGGTAGCCGTCGCGGTTGCGCGTCGCCTGGGCCGGGTCGGTCACCGACTCGCCGAGCCGGTCGAGGGTGACGGTCAGCCCCTGGTCGAGCAGCCCGTCGGTGGTGTGCAGCGCGTCGGCCAGCTCCTCGCCGGCGACGAAGCGGTCGACCACGGGACGGGTGAGCGGGGTGCCCGCCACCAGACGTCGCACGTGGTCGCTGCCGGCCGCGGCCAGCAGTACGGGTCCCAGCACGGGCACCTCCCGGGATCGGCCGGAGCGAAGCGGCGAACCAGTACCTGATCGGTCACCGCCAAGGTAGAACCGGCACGGCCGGGCGCCTATCGACAGCTGTCGAGGGACGGGGCGCCGGAGTTCAGACATCTGTATGGGGCTACAGGAGAATGGTCCCCAAGCACCGGCGCCGACGCGAGACGGGAGGTGACGAACGAGGGATGCGTTCCGCCTATCAGGAACTGATCGACGAGGTCTGCGCCCTGCTCGGCACCCCGGCCACCCTGGAGGGCCGGGACTTCGGGCTGATCGCCTTCGGCGCCCACGACCAGGACGACGACCGGGTGCTCGACCCGGTCCGCACCCGCTCCATCCTGGGGCGCGGCTCGACCGCCCCGGTGCGCGCCTGGTTCGAGGGCTTCGGCATCACCACGGCGCGCGCCCCGGTGCGCATCCCGCCGGAACCACGGGCCGGCGTGCGCACCGGGCGGCTGTGCCTGCCGGTGCGCCACGGCGGGGTGGTGCGCGGCTACATCTGGCTGCTCGACGACGGGGCACTGGCGCTGGACGACCCCCGGCTGGCCGAGGCGCAGGCCATCGCCCGCCGGGTCGGCGCGCTGCTCGCCGAGGAGGCGCGGGTCGGCGCGCGGCTCGGTGAGGCGCTGCGGGCGCTGCTGGTCGGCCCAGGGGAGGAGCGGGGCGCGGCCGGCGCCGCGCTGGCCGAGGCGCTGGGGCCGGCGGCCGACGGACCGCTGGCGCTGCTGGCCGTGGCGCCCTGGGAGGCCGCGCGCGAGCTGCCGGCGGCGCCGGCCGGCGTGCTGGCGCTGGCCCAGCTGCCGGCGCAACGGACCGACGGGGCCGGGGCGTTGGCCGCGCTGCTCCGGCCGGCGGCGGGCCGGTCGGTGGCCAGGCGGCTGGGCGCCGGCGCGGCCGGCGGGCCGGCCGCCGGGTTGAGCGCGCCCCGGGAGGCGGTGGCCGAGCTGCCGGCGGCCTGGCCGGAGGCGCTGGGCGCGGCCCGGGCCGCGGCCGCCTCGGGCCGGTTCGGCCCGCTCGCCGACTGGGCGGCGATCGGCCCCTACCGGCTGCTGGCCGCGCTGCCCCGGGGGCTGCCGCCGGACCCGGCGGTGGCGCCGCTGCTCCAGCCCGTGCACCGGGAGTTGGCACACACCGCTGAGGTCTTCCTGGACCACGCCGGCCAGGCGACGCGGACGGCGGAGGCGCTGGGCATCCACCGGCAGACCCTGTACTACCGGATCTCCCGGATCGAGCACCTCACCGGGCTCAACCTGAACGACGGCGAGGACCGCCTGCTGCTGCACCTGGCTCTGAAGACGGCCGGCTGGTAGCACCGCGTCGCCGCCCCGCGGCCCGTCGGACGGCGCGGCCGGCGGGGCGGACGCCGGTGTCCGCGTCGGCAGCGGCGTGCCAGGGCGGTGTCAGGACCGGCCGCCACGGTAGGGGCATGAACAGTGCGGCGATCGCGGTCACAGGACTTCGGAAGACATACGGGGACCGGGTCGTGCTCGACGGCGTCGACTTCGAGGTGCCGGCCGGCTCGGTGTTCTCCCTGCTCGGCCCGAACGGGGCGGGCAAGACGACGACGGTGAGCATCCTGACGACGCTGCTCGGCGCGGACGCCGGCACGGTGCGGGTCGCCGGGCGCAACGTGGCGACCGAGACCAGGGCGGTGCGCGCGGCGATCGGGGTGACGGGGCAGTCCGCCGCCGTGGGCGAACTGACGGGTCGGGAGAACCTCCGCCTGATGGACGGCCTGCCCCGGCCGCAGCGCGAGCGCGACCAGCAGGCCGCGCAGCCGCGCGCCGAACACCGCCACCAACCCGCCGTCCGCGCGGACCTCGAACGGACCCAGCACCCCGATCTGCCCCCGCGGTTCCTCCCACGGGCGTTCGACCAGGCCGCCCCGCCGCCCGAGGCCCGGCCTAACTGCCGGGGGCCACGAACTCGGGCTGGTCGAGCACCCGCAGCCAACTGCCGTCCGGCTGGCGCCTGGCGACCTGGGCGCGGGCCCCGCTGCCGTCGCGTGGCGGGGTCGCGGTGAGCGCGAGGTCGCCGCTGACCAGCGTCGGCAGCGGCGGCTCCGGCTCGAAGCGCGGCCGGTCGGCGAGCACCCGCTCCCACAGCTCCCGGATCGCCGCCCGACCCACGGTCTGTCGGCCAGGCGGGTAGGCGAGGACCGCCCCCTCCTCGTAGAGCGCCGCGACGCCTGCCGCGTCACCGGCGTTGGACCGCTCGACGAACAGGCGCGTCAGGTCCTCGGGGCGCTCGGCCCGCTCGTGATCCGGCATGGGAGCCTCCTACTGGTGGGTTGGACGGGGGTAGAACATGTCCCAGCGTGGTCGGCCCAGAACCAGAAGTCCAACAGCTGGTTCTGCTGGCAACTAGCATGGCTATTCATGGATTTGAGGCAGCTGGAGTACTTCGTCGCGGTCGCCGAGGAGCGGAACTTCACCCGGGCCGCGGCGCGGGTGCACATCAGTCAGTCCGGGGTCAGCGCCCAGATCCGGCAACTCGAACGGGAGTTGGGCGCCGAACTGTTCGACCGGTCCGCCCGCACCGCCACCCTCACCGTCGCCGGACAGGCCGCGCTCGACCACGCCCGCTCGGCGCTCGCCGCGGCCCGGGCGGTCGGCCAAGCGGTGGGCGAGGTGACGGGCCTGCTCCGGGGGCGGCTGCGGGTCGGCATGGTGATCGGCTGCACAGTCGCCCCGCTGTTCGACGCGCTGGCGGCCTTCCACCGAGCGCACCCGGGGGTGGAACTGTCGCTTCAGGAGGACGGCTCCGACCGGCTGGTCGCCGCGGTGCGCGCCGGGACCCTCGACCTGGCCCTGGTCGGAACGGCGCACGCGACGCCCGAGGGGCTGGCGGGCCTGACCGTCGTCAGCGAGCGGCTGGTGGTGGCGGTGCCGGCTGACCATCCGCTGGCGCGGGCCCGCCGGGTCACGCTCCGCGACCTGATCCGCCACCCGATCGTCTGCCTGCCGCCGGGGACCGGACTGCGCACCCTCCTCGACGACGTCTGCACCGCCCAGCGGCTCCAGCCGACCATCGCCCTCCAGGCCAGCGCCGCGGACGCCGTCGCCGACCTGGCGGCACGCGGCCTCGGCGTCGCGGTGCTCAGCGCGTCGATGGCGGCGAGCCACCGCGAGCGGCTCACCGCCCGGGTCATCGAGGATGTCCGGGCGCCGGCCCTGCTCGCTCTCGTCTGGCGGGAGCCGCACGGGCCGGCCGTCCGCGCGGCCCTCGCGCACAGCCACCGCGCCTTCGGCCGCGAGGCCGGCGGGGCCGGCGGGGCGGACACTCCCCACGGGGCCAAGCCGGCCGACGCCGACCGCGGCTGAGGGCCCAGCCCCCTGACGGCCGGCCCTCGTTCCGGGCTCCGGGCGCGCGGTTCCCGCGCGAACGGTTTACGTACCCGCCGCGAGCGGCTATGTTCTGGCGAACGAAATGGGAGCGCTCCCACCGCTCCTCAGCACGCCCCACGCCATCGTCCCGAGAGGAACGATTCATCGTGCGCACCCCCGAGCAGACCCCCACACCCCCCGACCGCCGGCGCGCCCGGCGCCGGCGGGCGCCGCTGGCGCTGGCCGCCGCCGCGTCCGTCGGCGGCCTGCTGGCCGGCGTCGCCTTCGCCGCCCAGGCGTCCGGCGCCGAGGCCGCCGCACTACCTGACGACACGGTGTTCCACAACTACCCGGCCAACGTGCACACCTGGGTCGAGGAGAACCCTGACGACCCCAGGCAGCCGCTGATCGCCGAGCGCATCGCCAGCCAGCCGCAGGCCGTCTGGTTCGCCAACTACGAGCCCGAGACCGTCACCGAGGAGGCCGCCGCCGTCACCGGTGCCGCCTCGGCCGCCGGCGAGGTGCCGGTGCTCGTCTCGTACATGATCCCCAACCGGGACTGCGGCGGCGCCTCCGCCGGCGGCGCCCCCGACTTCCCCGCCTATCTGGACTGGGCCGAGGACTTCGCCGCCGGGCTCGGCAGCGAGCCGGTGCTGGTGGTGCTGGAGCCCGACTCGCTGGCGCTCACCACCTGCCTGGACGACGGCGAGCGGGCCGAGCGGTTCTCCTCGCTGGCCCGGGCCGCCGACCTGATCCACGCCGCCAACCCGGCGGCCCGGGTCTACTTCGACGCCGGCCACTCGGCCTGGCACGAGCCGGCCACCATCGCCGGGACGCTGCGCGAGGCCGGCATCCTGGAGAGCGGGGACGGCATCTACAGCAACGTCTCCAACTACCGGGTGACCGGCGAGGAGAACGCCTTCGTCGAGGCGGTGCTGAACGAGCTGGGCGACCCGGAGCTGACCGCGGTGATCGACACCAGCCGCAACGGCAACGGGCCCGACGGCGAGGAGTGGTGCGACCCGCCCGGCCGGCTGGTGGGCGAGAACCCCACGGCCAACACCGGTAACCCGCGGATCGACGCCTACCTGTGGGTGAAGCTGCCGGGTGAGCTGGACGGCTGCGCCGGGCCCGCCGGCTCCTTCTCCCCCGAGATGGCCTACGGGCTGGCCGGGGGCAACTGACCGGCCGCGGTGTCGGGGCGACGCCGCCCGCCGGTCGACCGGTGTCACCCTCCCGCCCGGGGGTGACACCGGTCCTTCCCGTTCGAGGCCCGAGTCGGGGCCCGGGGCCCGGAGTCGGGCCCGGGTGCCGGCGGGGTTCGGGCAGAAGTTGGCCGGGGACTGGCCAGACGAGACCAGCACAGCGGGCGAATACTACAGAAGATGACAACTTCTGTCGTGTAGGGACATAAGCCTTAGCGTGGAGGGGAGACCACCCGAGCAGCTGAGGATCGTGCCCCATGAGCGTCCCTGACTACCGCACCGAGTTCGCCGACCGGACCGTCCTGGTGACCGGCGGCGCCTCCGGCATCGGCCGGGCCGTCGCCGACCGGCTGGCGGCCGGCGGCGCCTCCGTGGTGATCGCCGACTTCAACACGGACGGCGCCGCCGGGGCGGCCGAGGAGATCGTGGCCGGTGGCGGCCGGGCCTCGGCGGTCCGGCTCGACGTGACCGACCCGGCCTCCGTGGAGGCCGCCGTCGGCTTCGCGACCGACACCTACGGTGCGCTGCACCTCGCGGTGAACAACGCGGGCCTGGGCGGCGCGAGCGCGCCCACCGCCGACTACCCGCTCCAGGAGTGGCAGCGGGTGGTGAACACCAACCTCAACGGGGTCTTCTACTGCCTGCGCTACGAGCTGCCGGCGCTGCTGGCCGCCGGCGGCGGCGCGGTGGTGAACATGGCCTCCATCCTCGGCACCAACGGCTTCGCCGGCTCCTCCGCCTATGTGGCGGCCAAGCACGGGGTGGTCGGGCTGACCAAGTCCACGGCCCTGGAGTACGCCGACCGCGGGGTGCGGATCAACGCGATCGGCCCCGGTTTCATCGACACGCCGCTGCTGCACAAGACCGAGTCGATCGACTTCGAGCAGTTGGTGTCCCTGCACCCGGTGGGCCGGCTGGGCACGGCGGCCGAGGTGGCGGAGCTGACCGCCTTCCTGCTCTCCGACCGGGCCTCCTTCGTGCAGGGCAGCTATCACCTGGTTGACGGGGGGTACTCGGCCCGCTGACCGAGGCGGGCCACGCCCCACCGAGCCGCAACGCCGGCCAACCGCCGGGCCAACCGCGGCCCCCGAACGCCGGGCCAACCACCGGGCCCGCGCCGGCGGCCCAACCGCCGACCGTGAACGCCGAGCCACCGCGGGGGACGCCGCAGGGGCGCCGCACCAGCGGCGCGCCGACCGAAGGAGGTCACCGAATGAAGGCCGTGCAGTATCGGGAGATCGGAGCCGCGCCGGAAGTGGTGACCGTGCCCGACCCGGAGCCGGGTCCCGGACAGGTCCTGCTACGGGTCGCGGCGGCCGGGGTGTGTCACTCGGACATCGCCCTGATGAGCTGGTCGGCGGAGAGCTTCCCCTACCCGCTGCCGCTGACCCTCGGCCACGAGGGCGCCGGCACGGTGGTCGCGCTCGGCGCCGGCGTGCACGGCGTGACGGAGGGGGACAGCGTCGCCGTCTACGGCCCGCAGGGCTGCGGCCGGTGCGTCAAGTGCGCCCAGGGGCGGGAGAACTACTGCCTGCGCGCCGCCGAGCTGGGCATCTTCCCGCCCGGCCTGGGCGCGCCCGGCGCGATGGCGGAGTACCTGCTGGTGAACGACGCGCGCTTCCTGCTGCCGCTGGGTGAGCTCGATCCGGTGACGACCGTGCCGCTGACCGACGCCGGGCTGACCCCCTACCACGCCATCCGGCGGGCGCTGCCCAAGCTGGTGCCGGGCAGCACGGCGGTGGTGATCGGCACCGGCGGGCTGGGCCACGTGGCCATCCAGCTGCTGCGCGCGCTCACCCCGGCGCGGGTGATCGCGCTGGACGTCACCGAGGAGAAGCTGGCGCTGGCCGCGTCGGTCGGCGCCCACGAGACGGTGCTCTCGGACGAGAAGGCCGCCGACCGGGTGCGGGAGCTGACCCGCGGGCTCGGCGCCGAGGGCGTCTTCGACTTCGTGGGGGCTCAGCCGACCACGGCGCTGGCCGGCTCGGTGGCCGCGGTGGAGGCGGACGTGGCGATCGTCGGCCTGGGCGGCGGCGCACTGCCGGTGGGCATCAACACCACCGCCTTCGACGTGGCCGTGGCCGCGCCCTACTGGGGCAGCAGGAGCGAGCTGGCCGAGGTGCTGGCACTGGCCAGGGACGGCGCGATCGAGGTGCGGGTGGAGACCTACGGCATCGACGAGGCACCGGCCGCCTACGAGCGGCTGCACGCCGGGAAGATCAACGGCCGCGCGGTGATCGTGCCGAACCCGTAGCGCGCGGCGCTCGGGCCGACGAACGGCCGGCGGCGGGTGGACCTGTCCGGCCCACCCGCCGCCGGCCGTCGCGCGACAGCGGGCCCGAGGGCGTCAGGGCATCAGGTCGACACCGCGGGCCGAGGTGGCGCCGATCTCCTCGGCGACCTCGTTGAGCACGGCGGACGGGATGGTGCCGTCGACGGTCAGCACGATCAGCGCCTCGCCGCCCTCCTCGGCCCGGGCCACCTGCATCCCCGCGATGTTGATCTCCGCCTCGCCCAGGATGCGGCCGAGGGTGCCGACCACGCCGGGCCGGTCGGTGTAGCGGAGGAACGCCATGTGGTCGGCGACCGCGAGGTCCACGGTGTGCTCGCCGATCCCGACGATCTTCTGCTGGTGCTTCGGGCCGGCCAGGGTGCCGGAGACCGAGATCACGTCGCCGCTGGTCAGGGTGCCGCGGACGGTGATCAGGTTCCGGTGGTCGGGCGACTCGGAGCTGGTGGTCAGCCGCACCTCGACGCCGCGCTCCTGCGCGAAGAGCGGCGCGTTGACGTAGGACACGGTCTCCGCGACGACGTCTTCGAAAACGCCCTTGAGCGCGGAGAGTTCGAGCACCTTGACGTCGTGCTGGGTGATCTCGCCACGGACCTCGACGTCGAGTCGCTGGGCGACCTCGCCGGCCAGCGCCGTGAAGATCCGGCCCAGCCGCTCGGCCAGCGGCAGCCCGGGCCGCACGTCCTCGGCGATCACGCCGCCCTGGACGTTCACCGCGTCCGGCACCAGCTCGCCGGCGAGCGCCAGCCGCACCGACCTGGCCACCGAGATGCCGGCCTTCTCCTGCGCCTCACCGGTCGAGGCGCCCAGGTGCGGGGTGCCCACGACCTGGTCGAACTCGAAGAGCGGGGAGTCGGTGCAGGGCTCGCTGGCGTAGACGTCCAGGCCGGCGCCGGCCACCCGGCCCTCCTTGAGGGCGCTGTGCAGCGCGGCCTCGTCGACGATGCCACCGCGGGCCGCGTTGACGATCCGCACCGAGGGCTTGACCTTGTGCAGCGCCTCGTCGCCGATCAGCCCCAGGGTCTCCGGGGTCTTCGGCAGGTGCACGGTGATGAAGTCGGAGGTCTCCAACAGCTCGTCGAGCGTGAGGAGTTTGACGCCCAGCTGGGCGGCGCGCGCGGCCTGCACGTAGGGGTCGTAGGCGACGATCTTCATGCCGAAGGCCGCCATCCGCTGCGCCACCAGCAGGCCGATCCGGCCCAGCCCGACCACGCCGAGGGTCTTCTCGGACAGCTCGACGCCGGTGTACTTGCTGCGCTTCCACTCGCCGTTCTTCAACGCCGCGTTGGCCTGCGGGATGTTCCGCGCGGTGGCGACCAGCAGGCCGCAGGCCAGCTCCGCCGCGGTGACGATGTTGGAGGTGGGCGCGTTGACCACCATCACGCCGGCCTTGGTGGCGGCGGCCACGTCCACGTTGTCCAGGCCGACACCGGCCCGGGCGACCACCCGCAGCCGGGTCGCCGCGGCGATGGCCTCGGCGTCGACCTTGGTCGCGCTGCGGATCAGGATGGCGTCCGCCTCGGCGATGGCGCTCAGCAGTTCGGCGCGGTTCGCGCCGTCGCAGTGCCGGATCTCGAAGTCCGGCCCCAAGGCGTCAACGGTGGCGGGGGAAAGCTCTTCGGCGATGAGTACGACGGGCTTGCTCACTTGGTCTCACTGGTCCTTTGCGGAAGGCCGCGTCCCGACGGCCGTCGACGGGGTGGAGAGGTAGGCAGCCGCGTGGAGACGCACGACGCTGTGAGCCTGTGACGCGCTTGTGTCTGGCAGTGTATCGGCGCCGCGCGGGCCCGGCGGTAGCCCGCCGGACCCGCCGCTCTGACGAGCGAACTCCCGCGACTCGGACGGAGATCCGCCCGAGGCTCAGGCCTCCTCGTCCACCCAGCTCATGAGCTTGCGCAGCTCCTTGCCCGTGGTCTCGAGCAGGTGGTCGGCGTCGGCCTTCCGGTACTCGTTGTACCGCGGCAGACCGGCGTTGTACTCGGCCATCCAGTTCTTGGCGAAGGTGCCGTCCTGGATCTCGCCGAGGATGCGCTTCATCTCGGCCTTGGTGTCGGCGTTGATGAGCCGCGGGCCGGAGACGTAGTCGCCCCACTCGGCGGTCTCCGAGATCGACCAGCGCATCTTCTCCAGGCCGCCCTCGTACATGAGGTCCACGATCAGCTTCAGCTCGTGGAGGCACTCGAAGTAGGCGATCTCCGGCTGGTAACCGGCCTCGACCAGGGTCTCGAAGCCGGCCTTGACCAGCGCCGAGGTGCCACCGCAGAGCACCGCCTGCTCGCCGAAGAGGTCGGTCTCGGTCTCCTCGGTGAAGGTGGTCTTGATGACCCCGGCGCGGGTGCCGCCGATGGCCTTGGCGTAGGACAGCGCCAGCGCGAAGGCGCTGCCGGAGGCGTCCTGCTCGACCGCCGCGATACACGGCACGCCGCGGCCCTCCTCGTACTGGCGGCGGACCAGGTGGCCCGGGCCCTTGGGGGCGACCATGCAGACGTCCACCCCGGCCGGCGGCTTGATGAAGCCGAACCGGATGTTGAAGCCGTGGCCGAAGAAGAGCGCGTCGCCCTCCTTCAGGTTGTCCCGCACGGACTCCTCGTAGACCTTGCCCTGGATCGGGTCAGGGACCAGGATCATCACCACGTCGGCCTCGGCCGCGGCCTCGGCCGGGGTGACCACCCGCAGGCCCTGCTCCTCGGCCTTGGCCCTGGACTTGGAGCCCTCGTGCAGGCCGACCCGGACGTCGACGCCCGAGTCCCGCAGGGACAGCGCGTGGGCATGGCCCTGACTGCCGTAACCGAGGACCGCCACCTTGCGGCCCTGGATGATGGACAGGTCGGCGTCGTCGTCGTAGAACAGCTCGGCCACTTCGGTTCTCTCCTTGGGTTTTCGCTGGTGGTCCGCCACCTCGGGGAACCACCGTATGACATGGGCCGCCTCCGGCCGTGCGCGGCCGGAGGCGTCGCGTGGACGTAGGGACACGCCCCGCCCTGGGTCAGGCGGAACGTTCCAGGGCACGCAGCGACCGGTCCGTGATGGACCGGGAACCACGACCGATGGCGATGGCGCCGGACTGCACCAGTTCCTTGATGCCGAACGGCTCCAACATGCGCAGCATCGCCTCCAGCTTGTCGCTGCTGCCGGTGGCCTCGATGGTGACGGCCTCCGGCGCCACATCCACGGTCTTGGCGCGGAAGAGGCGGACGATCTCCACGATCTGGGACCTGGTGTCGTTGTCGGCCCTGACCTTCACCAGCACCAGCTCACGGTGGATGGCGGCGGACGGCTCGAGCTCGACGATCTTCAGGACGTTGACCAGCTTGTTGAGCTGTTTGGTCACCTGCTCCAGGGGCAGCTCCTCGACGCTGACCACGATGGTGATCCGGGACACCTCGGGGTGCTCCGTGGTGCCGACGGCGAGGGAGTCGATGTTGAAGTTCCGGCGGGAGAACAGGGCCGTGATCCGGGAGAGCACCCCGGGCTTGTTCTCCACCAGAACGGAGAGCGTGTGCTTGGACATGGCGGTTCTACCTTGTCGATGGCGGGTCGGCGGGCGGGCGCTGGCGGCGGTCAGTCGGTGGCGTCGCCGAAGTCGGGACGCACACCGCGGGCCGCCATGACCTCGTCGTTGGAGGTGCCGGCGGCCACCATCGGCCAGACCATGGCGTCCTCGTGGACGATGAAGTCCACCACCACCGGACGGTCGTTGATGGCGTTGGCCTTCTCCAGCACGGCGTCCAGCTGGTCGGCGCGCTCGCAGCGCAGGCCGACGCAGCCCATCGCCTCGGAGAGCTTGACGAAGTCGGGCACCCGGGTGCCGGTGTTGGTGGCCGAGCCCACGCCGGCCGCCGAGCCGCTGTAGTCGCCGGCCTCGCCGCCGTCCCGCAGCACGGTGTTGGAGTAGCGCTGGTTGTAGAAGAGGGTCTGCCACTGCCGGACCATGCCCAGGGCGCCGTTGTTGATGATGGCGACCTTGATCGGGATGTGGTTCAGCGCGGCGGTGACCAGCTCCTGGTTGGTCATCTGGAAGCAGCCGTCGCCGTCGATCGCCCAGACCGGGGCCTCGGGGCGGCCCGCCTTGGCGCCGAGCGCGGCCGGCACGGCGTAGCCCATGGTGCCCAGGCCGCCGGAGTTGAGCCAGGTGCCCGGCTGCTCGAAGGAGAGGTAGTGCGCGGCCCACATCTGGTGCTGGCCGACGCCGGCGGTGAAGATCGTTCCCTCGGGGGCCAGTTGACCGATCCGCTCGATCACCTGCTGGGGCGAGAGGGTGCCGTCCTCGGGCAGGTCGTAGCCGAGCGGGTAGGTCTCCCGCCAGGTGTCCAGCTGGCGCCACCAGGCGGCGTACCGCTCCCTGGCGTCCGGGCCGCTGGCCTCGGCGGGCTCGACGGCGGCCAGCAGGTCGGTCATGACCTCCTTGACGTCCCCCACGATCGGGACGTCGGCCAGCCGGTTCTTGCCGATCTCGGCCGGGTCGATGTCGGCGTGCACGATCTTGGCGTGCGGGGCGAAGGAGTCGAGCCGGCCGGTGACCCGGTCGTCGAAGCGGGCGCCCAGGGCGACGATCAGGTCGGACTTCTGGAGGGCGGTGACGGCGGCCACCGCGCCGTGCATGCCGGGCATCCCCAGGTGCTGGGGGTGGCTGTCGGGGAAGGCACCGAGGGCCATCAGGGTGGTGGTGACCGGGACGCCGGTGCGCTCGGCCAGGGCCCGCAGCTCGGCGGCGGCCCCCGCCTTGATCACCCCGCCGCCGGCGTAGAAGACCGGACGCCTGGCCTCGGCGATCAGCCGGGCGGCCTCCTTGATCTGCTTGGCGTGCGGACGGCTCACCGGGCGGTAGCCGGGCAGCTCGGTGGTGGGCGGCCAGCTGAAGGTGGTCTGCCGCTGGAGGGCGTCCTTGGTGATGTCCACCAGGACCGGGCCGGGCCGGCCGGTGGCGGCGATGTGGAACGCCTCGGCGATGGTGCGGGGGATGTCGGCCGGGTCGGTGACCAGGAAGTTGTGCTTGGTGACCGGCAGCGTGATGCCGCAGATGTCGGCTTCCTGGAAGGCGTCGGAGCCGATGGTCGCCGAGGAGACCTGGCCGGTGATGGCGACCAGCGGCACCGAGTCCATGTGGGCGTCGGCGATGGGGGTGACGAGGTTGGTGGCGCCGGGGCCCGAGGTCGCCATGCAGACGCCGACCTTGCCCGTGGCCTGGGCGTACCCGGTGGCGGCGTGGCCGGCGCCCTGCTCGTGGCGGACCAGGATGTGCCGCACCGCGGTGGAGTCCATCAGCGGGTCGTAGGCGGGGAGGATCGCGCCGCCGGGAATGCCGAACACCGTGTCGGCGCCGACCGCCTCAAGGGAGCGGATGAGCGACTGCGCGCCGGTGACCTGCGCGACAGTGGGGGTGGGCTGGGGTGCTCCGCCTCGGGGGGCCCGTGGTTGCGGCTTCGGTGCCCCGGTGGCCTGCTCGGTCATCACGTTCTCTTTCGGGGGATGCGGATGCTGACACCGCGTGGGACGCGGGCGGTTGTCGGGT
Source organism: Streptomyces chisholmiae (assembly GCF_031845445.1). Lineage (NCBI taxonomy): Bacteria > Bacillati > Actinomycetota > Actinomycetes > Kitasatosporales > Streptomycetaceae > Streptomyces > Streptomyces chisholmiae. Next base: position 162,610 of record NZ_JAVREO010000016.1, read on the forward strand.
GGGGGGAGGGCTGGGGGTCTTCGTGCAACAAAAAACCCCCCGTGCCGTCAGGCATGCGAGGGGAAGCGCGTCGCTGGGGGCCGCAGGGGGTGCCTGGGGTCAGCCGACGCGCCGCGAAAGTACGAGAATTCCGGTGTGCATGGCACAGACATTGCTCTCCTCCGCCACTGCCTGTCAAGCGCGCGGGATAGAAGTCTCAGTATGTGGGCGACCCGGCTGGATGGTCTCCGGGGGGCCGAGCCGGGCCTTCTGTGGCCCGGCGGAGGCCGTCCGACCTCGGGGAATGGCGGGCGCCACGGCGGCCGGCTGGGCGGGCAGGGCGAGCCGGCCCTGCTCCAGCAGGCGGCGCAGGGCGGGCGCCTCCAGGGGCGGGCTGAAGGCCAGCCCCTGCGCCCAGCGGCAGCCGAGCGCGCGGAGCGCGGCCGCCTGCTCCGGCACGTCCACCCCGTCGGCGAGGGTGTCCACGCCGAGATCGTCGGCGATCCGCAGCAGGCCGGCGACGATCTTGCTCAGCACCGGGGAGTCCCCCACGCCGGCCACCAGCTCGCCGTCCAGCCGGACCAGGTCGACCGGGAGCCGGTGCAGGGCGGCGATGGCCGTGCCCGGGCCGCCGAAGCCGCCCAGCGCGACGCCCACGCCCAGCCGGCTCAGCTCCGTCAGCCGGTGCCGCAGCTCCTCGGAGGCGAGCACCGGATCGGCCGCCGGCAGCTCGATCAGCAGGGCGCCGGGCGGCAGCTGGTGCTCCTGGAAGCGGGCCTCCAGGGCGCGGGCGGCCAGCGCCCGGTCGGCCAGCCGGCCGCCGGGGACCCGGAGGGTGACCGGCGGGGTGTGGCCGGCGCGGTGCCGGCGGGCGGCGGCGGCGATGGCCTGCTCGACCAGCCAGCCGGTGAGGTCGGCGGCCGAGTCGGGCGGGCCGTCGCCGGCGGGCGGTGGGGGGAACTCCCAGTGCCCGTCGCGCAGGAACTCCAGCGGGGTGGAGAGCGGGCCGTGCGAGGAGCGCCAGCGGGCCTGGGCGCAGACCGCCACCACCCGGCCGTCGGAGAGCTGGACGACCGGCTGGTGCAACAGGGCGAACTCGCCGGCGTGCAGGGCGCGGCGCAGCCGGGCGGCCAGCTCGGTACGGCGCACCGCCTCGGCCTGGAGCTGCGGGGCGTACAGCTCGACCCGGGCCTTGCCGGCCTGCTTGGCCCGGTACATCGCCAGGTCGGCGTTGCGCATCAGGGCGGCCGGCGTGGCGCCCGGCTCGGCGAAGGCGACGCCGATGCTGGCGGCGACCCGCAGCTCCCGGCCGTCCACCAGGTAGGGGCGGGAGAGGGCGACCCGGACCCGCTCCGCGATCTCCAGGATGCGGTACTCGCGGGGCTGGTGCCCCAGCCCGCCGTCGCCGGTGATCAGCGCGGCGAACTCGTCCCCGCCGAGGCGGGCCGTGGTGTCGTCGGCGCGGACCGCGTCGCGCAGCCGGCGGGCGGCCTGCACCAGCAGCTCGTCCCCGGCCTGGTGGCCGGCGGAGTCGTTGACCGCCTTGAAGCCGTCGAGGTCGATGAAGAACACCGCGGCCCGCGGGTCGGCGCCGCGGCCGGCGCCGAGCGCCTGCCGGACCCGCTCGGTGAACAGCGCCCGGTTGGGCAGGTCGGTCAGCGCGTCGTGGGAGGCGCTGTGCTGCAACTGGGCCTGCAGCCTGACCCGTTCGGTGACGTCCCGGCTGTTGAAGATCAGGCCGCCCTCGTGCCGGTTGACGCTGGACTCGACGTTGAGCCAGTGGCCGTCGCCGTGCCGCACCCGGCACTCGACGCGGGTGGCCGGCTCACAGCTGGGCGGCACGGCGAGGAAGCGGCGCAGCTCGTGCAGCACCCGGCCGAGGTCCTCCGGGTGGATCAGGGTGGACAGCTCGCTGCCGATCAGCCGGCTGGGCTCCTGCCCGTAGACGCCGGTGGCGGCGGGGCTGACGTACCGGAGCTTCCCGTCGGGCGCGGCGATCATGATCACGTCGCTGGAGCCCTGGACCAGGGACCTGAAGTAGTTCTCCTTCTGGGTCAGCTCCCGGGTGAGCGAGATGTTCTCCATCAGGGTGATGCCCTGGCGGACCAGCAGCGCCAGCACCACCGCGCAGGCCAGGTAGACCACGGCGGCGTCCACCCGGCGCCCGGAGATTATCGTCACCAGCACGCTCAACACGCAGACAGCCGCCGCGAGGTAGGGCGCCAGCGCGGAGAACGAGCCGGCCAGCGGGCCGCCCGGCGCGCTCCGGCCCTCCCGGGCCGGCTGCGCCTCGGGCGCGCCGGGCGCGCGGCCGGCCGTCCAGGGGGCGGCGGCGAGCAGCAGCGAGCCGGCGAACCAGCCGGCGTCCAGCAACTGGCCCGAGCTGTACTGCTCGCGCAGCGGCGGGCTGGTGAACAGGGCGTCGCACAGGACCGTCAGGGCCAGCGCGCCGATCGCCGAGTTGATCGCCGGGCGGTGCCGGGCGCTGCGCCGGAAGTGCAGCACCACGACCATGCTGACCAGCACGATGTCCAGCAGCGGGTAGGCGAGGGCCAGGGCCGCCCGGCTGACCGACTCGGCCCGCAGCTCGGCCGTGTGGGCCAGGGCGACGCTCCAGGAGAGCGTCATCAGGGAGCCGCCGATCAGCCAGACGTCCAACCCGAGCCGGACCCAACCCGTCCGGGTGCGGGGGCGGTTGGCGAGGAGCAGCAGGCCGACGACGGCCAGCGGCGCGAAGAGCAGGAAGGCGATGTCGGCCAGCGAGATGGCGGGCACCGGACGGCGGAGCACCACCTCGTACCAGCCCCAGGTGGCGTTCCCCAGGCCGATCATGACCGAGGAGAGGCCGAACATCGTCCAGGCGCCGCGGAACTCCTCGGCTCGGCGCCGGGCGTACCACAGGCAGGAGGCCGCGGCGGCGAAGGCCGCGGCGCTCAGCCCGAAGTCGCCCATGATCCTGGCGAACCGGGGCGAGCCCCAGCCCGTCAGGGCCCCCGCCGCGTAGCAGGCGCAGACCGCGGCGAGTGCGAGTTGTGGGAGCGGGCCGCCGAACGGCGGGCCCGCCGGGACGTGACGCGATCGCCGCCGCGTCCATGGGTGGTGCATCGCCATCGCCCCCCTCTCGTTCCGGGCTCACCCCGAACCGGACGATACACCAGAACAGTCACTCAGCGACATAGATACATCACCCATAGTGATGGTTTGGGGCGAGGCTAACGCTCCGAACCACCGGTCGCCACCACGTGCCGCAGCTCCTCACCTGCGGCGAAGCGCGTCAGCTGGGCCCGCAGCAGCCGCTTGGCGCGCGGCTCGAACGCGGTGGACGGGCCGCCCACATGAGGGGTGATCAGCACTCCGGGCGCCCGCCACAGCGGGTGGTCGGGCGGCAGCGGCTCCGGGTCGGTGACGTCCAGGGCGGCCCGCAGCCGACCACCGGACACCTCGGCCAGCAGCGCCTCGGTGTCGATCACCGCGCCGCGCGCCACGTTGACCACCAACGCGCCGTCGGGCAACAGGGCCAGCTCCCGGGCACCCAGCAGCCCGCGGGTGGCGTCGGTCAACGGCGTGGCCACCAGCACCACCTCGGCTTCCGGCAACAGCCGGGGCAACTCGCTCGACGCGTGCACCGGGCCGCGCGGCGCGGTCCTGGCCCGGCCGGCCACCCGCACCACCTCGGCCACCTCGAAGGGCAGCAACCGCTCCTCGATCGCGGCGCCGATCCCCCCGTAGCCCAGGATCAGCACCCGGCGGTCGGCGAGCGAGGGGTGCATCGCCGAGGCCCACGTCCCGGTCAGCTGGTCCCGGGCCGCCCGGTCCACGCCGCGCAGCGCCGCCAGCGTGAGCGCCAGGGCCAGCTCGGCGGTGCTGGTGTTGTGCAACTCCCCCGCGTTGCAGAGCAACGCCCCGGCGGGCAGCCGGGGTACCTCGGGCAGCATGTGCTCGACCCCCGCGGTCAGCGTCTGCACCACCCGCACCCCGGTCATCTCGGCCAGCGGCCGGACGGCGACCGCCGCCCCCTTGAGATAGGGCACGGTGTAGAAGACGCAGTGCGCCGGATCGCCCGGATAGGTGTCCTCACCGCGCCAGAAGCGGTAGCGCAACGAGTCGGGCAGGGGAGCCAGTTCGGCCGCCGGGTAGGGCAGCCACACCTCGGGAGTCGTCATGCCGCCAGGCTAGCCGCGCCGCCACCGGCTGGTCGGGGCCCGTCGGCGACTGTCGGCGGCACGGGATACGTTGGGACATCACGAGGACGGCAGAGGACAGCGGGGGACGACGGGGACGGCCGGGCCGGGCGCGGAGCGGATCCGGTCGGCGCGGGCGCGGGGAAGGGCGAGGACAGGCCAGGTGCGGTACCGGACGCTGGGTGCCGGGGCGCTTGATGTGGGCGCCGTCGGGCTCGGTTGTATGCCGATGAGCTGGGGGTACTCGGCCTCCGAGCGGGGCAGGGAGACCTCGCTGCGGGCGCTGCACGCCGCGCTGGACGAGGGCTGCTCGCTGCTGGACACGGCCGACATGTACGGCCCGTTCACCAACGAGCGGCTGCTGGCCCGGGTGTTGCGGGAGCGGCGCGGCGACGCCCGGGTGGCCACCAAGTGCGGGCTGCTGGTGGGCGAGGGGCATCTGGTGGCCAACGGCAGCCCGGCCTACGTCCGGCGCGCCTGTGACGCCTCGCTGCGCCGGCTGGGCACGGACGTGATCGACCTCTACCAGCTGCACCGGGCGGACCCGGAGGTGCCGGTGGAGGAGACCTGGGGCGCCATGGCCGAGCTGGTCCGCGCGGGCAAGGTGCGGGCCCTTGGCTGGTGCGCGCTGGAGCCGCGGGACGGGCGGCGCGACCGGGGGGCGGTGGGGGCGCACCGGCGGACCCTGGAGTCGCTCTCCCGGGTGCAGCAGGTGTTCCCGGTGGCCGCGGTGCAGGCCGAGTTCTCGGTCTGGGCGGCGGAGGCCGGTGCCGAGCTGCTGCCCTGGTGCGAGGCCCGGGGCATCGGACTGCTGGCCGCGATGCCGCTGGGCAGCGGCTTCCTGACCGGCACGCTCGTGCCGGGCGGCGGCTTCGAGCCGGACGACCTGCGGGCCCGGCATCCCCGGTTCACCGCCGAGATGATGGCCGCCAACCAGCCGGTGGTGGCCGGCCTGCGCCGGGTCGCGGCCCGGCACCCGGGGGCCACTCCGGGGCAGGTGGCGCTCGCCTGGGTGCTGGCGCAGGGCCGGCACGTGGTGCCGCTGCCCGGCACCAAGCGGGAGCGCTGGGCCAGGGAGAACGCGGCGGCGGCCGAGTTGGACCTGACGGAGCGGGATCTGGCGGAGATCGCGCGGCTGCCCGCCGCCCGGGGTTCCTGGGGCTGACGGGCGGGCCGTCGGGGCCCGGATCCGAGCGGGGTGGCGCCGGCCGCGCGCGGGCGCGCGATGTGGTGTGCTGGAGGGAGCCGTGCCCCCACCTCACGGAGGTCCCGATGCGTGTCCGACCGATCGCCGGCTCCCTGCTCACCCTGGCCTTCGCCGCGCCGCTGCTGGCCGGCTGCTCGGCGGCGGACGACACCTCCCCCGAGCCCGCCGAGGAGTCGGCGGCCGCACCCGGGGGCGAGGGCGAGCGGGAGGCGGCCGACGAGGTGGAGCCCGAGGACTCGCCGGCGCCGGCCGCCGGCGAGGTGGAGGTCGTCGAGACGCTGACCGAGGGACTGGACTCGCCCTGGGGCCTCGCCCAACTGCCGGACGGCGAGGTCCTGGTGGGCTCCCGGGACGCTGGCACCCTCACGGTGATTCCCACCTCGGGCGCCGAGGCCGGTGAGCGCACCGAGCTGGGCGCGGTGCCGGGGGTCAGCGCCAACGGCGAGGGCGGGCTGCTCGGACTGGCCGTGGACCCCGAGTTCGAGACCAACGGCCGGGTGTACGCCTACGCCACCACGGCCTCGGACAACCGGATCATCCCGCTGGAACTGGACCCGGCGGCGCCGGAGGGGCAGCGACTCACCGCCGGCGACCCACTGCTCGACGGCATCCCGCGCGGCCAGGTGATCCACAACGGCGGCGGCCTGGCCTTCGGCCCGGACGGCATGCTCTACGCCACCACCGGGGACGCGGCCGAGCCCGCGCTCGCCCAGGACGCCGACTCGCTGGCCGGCAAGATCCTCCGGATCGACCCGGCGACCGGGCAGGCCCCCGAGGACAACCCCGACCCGGACTCGCTGGTGTACTCCTCGGGCCACCGGAACGTGCAGGGGCTGGCCTGGGACGCCGAGGACCGGCTGTGGGCCGCCGAGTTCGGCGACGACAGCTGGGACGAGCTGAACCTGATCGAGCCGGGCGGCAACTACGGCTGGCCGGAGCACGAGGGCGAGGGCGGCGCGGACGACGGGTTCCGCGACCCGGTGGCCGTCTGGCCGCCGTCCGAGGCCTCACCCAGCGGGCTGGCCTACAGCCAGGGCTCGCTCTGGCTGGCCACGCTGCGCGGGGAACGGCTCTGGCGCGCGCCGCTGGACGGCACCGAGCTGGTGGCCGAGCCCGAGGCCTTCCTGACCGGCGACTACGGGCGGCTGCGCGGGGCGCTGGCGGTGGGCGAGGACGAGCTGCTCGTCGTCAGCAACGAGACGGACGGCCGCGGCACCCCGGAGGCCGGCGACGACCGGCTCCTCCGGCTCCGCGTCCGCTGAGGCCGGACGCCGGGGCCAGGGCCGGGCCGGGACCCGGCCGATCTCGAAGCCGCAGCCGGGGCCGGGACCTGGACCGATCTCGAAGCCGGAGCCGGGGACCGGGCGGCCGCGCCGTGCCGGCCGGCCCCGGTCAGCTGGCCCGCTGCGACGCGCCGACCAGCCCCAGACGGTGCGCCAGCGCAGCCGCCTCACCTCGGCTGGCCACCTCCAACTTGGCCAGGATGTTGGAGACATGGACGCTGACCGTCTTGGGCGAGATGAACAGCTCCTCGGCGATGCGGCGGTTGCTCCGGCCGGCCGCCACCAGGGCCAGCACGTCCCGCTCCCGCGGCGTCAGCGCCGGGCCGCCCGGCCCCGCGGGCGCCGCCGACTCGCCCAGCGGCAGCCGCCCCCGGGCGGCCAGCCGCGCCCCCTCGGCCACCAGCGGGGCCGCGCCCAAGCCGACGGCCAGGCCGTGCGCCTCGGCGAGCGCCGCGGCGGCCCGCTCCCGCTCCCCCTCGGCCAGCAGCGCCTCGGCCCAGCGCGTCCGGCTCCACCCCTCCTCGTAGGGGCGCGAAAGCGCCGCGAAGGCGTCCACCACCGCCGCCCAGTCGGCGGCCGTGGACCGGCCCTCGGCCCGGCGCAGCTCGGCCTCGACCAGCAGGCCGTACCCGATCCACACCGGATAGTGCCGCGCCAGGGAGTCCGCGTACCGCCGGACCAGCGCGACGGCCGCGGCGCGGCCGGGCTCGGCGGCCGGCACGCCCACCGACTCGGACTCGGCGCGCGCCGCCTGCCACACCAACGGCCAGGTGTAACAGCCGGTGCCGGTGGGGCGGTTGATCCGCACCACCTCGGCGAACAGGGCCCGCGCGTCCAGGACGCGGCCCTCGGCCGCGGCCAGCACCACCCGGTGCTCGACCGCCGGGTGGGCCGTCTGGGCGGCGGCGCCCTCCTGCTCCTCGTGGCCCCGCTGGAGCGCCAACTGACGTGCGGCCTCGGCGAACTGACCGCGCGCCACGGCCAGCCGGGCCCGCCGCTGGGCGATCAGCCCCCTGGACACCGGGGTCTGCGCGATGCGCGACGCCTCGGCACAGGCCGACTCGACCTCCGCCCAACGCCCCAGCGAGAAGAGCGAGTCCGCGCGGTTCCCCAGGATCCAGGCGCGGGTGTCGGCGACGCCGTAGCGGTGCGCCAGGGCCAGCGCCTCGTCCGCCACCGCCAGCGCCGCCTCGGAGCGGCCGATCCCCTCAAGCTGCGACTGGAGGTTGACGTGGCTGCGGGTGAAGACGGCCACCCGCTCCTCCCGCACCACCCGGTCGGCCACCTCCCGCATCTCGGCCAGCCCGCGCTCGGCCTCCCCCACGTCGACCAGCAGACCGCCCCGGCTGATCAGGGCGTTCAGCAGGGCGTCCGGGCCACCCACGGTGCGCGCCAGCCGCACCGCGCGCTCGGCCGTGGCCAGGCTGCCGGGCCCGGGCGCGAAGATCACCCGCCAGCCGGCCGCCTCGGTCAGCACCAGCGCGTGCACCGGGGAGTCGGGGAAGCCCTCCAGCTGCTCCTCGGCGCGGGCCAGCTCGGGCCAGCCGTCACCGCGCCCCAACTGGCGCAGCAGCCGGGAAAGCTGGGTCCAGAACCAGGCGGCCCGCAGCGGATGCCTCTCGCCCTCCAGCAGACGCAGCGCCCGCCTGGCCACCGAGACCCCGCGCTCCTGCTCACCGGCGAGCCGGGCGGCCAACGTCATCTCGGCCAGCAGGTCCAGGAAGCCCAGCAGTTCGTCCGGACACGCGCAGATCGGGTAGGACTCCGTCTGGGCGCCGACCCGCAGCCGCCGCCGCTCCTCGGCCGGCACGTCGTCCCACAGCGCGGCGGCGCGCTCCAGCAGCTGCAACTGCTCGGCGTAGGCGTGCCGGCAACGGGCCTCGCCGGCCGCGTCGAGCACCGCCGGCAGCGCCCTGCTCGGCTCGTGCGCGTGGTACCAGTAGCTGGCCAGCCGGGTGGCCCGCTGGTCGGCCGGCACCAGCTCGGGCGCGGCCTGGAGCGCCTCGGCGTACCGCCGGCTGAGCCGGGACCGCTCGCCGGGCAGCAGGTCGTCGTCCACCGCCTCCCGGGTGAGGGCGTGCCGGAAGCGGTACGTGTCGTCCTCGCCGACCCGCAGCACGCCGGCCTCGACCGCGGCCCGCAGCGCCTCGAACTGCTCCTCCTCGGAGAGCCCGACCACGGCGCGGAGCAGGCCGAACTCCACCCGGGAGCCGCCCTGGGCGACGACCCTGACCACCCGCTGCGCCGTCTCCGGGAGCGCCTCGACGCGCAACAGCAGGAGATCGCGCACGGACTCGCTGAGCGTCCCCTGGCCGCCGTCGCCGGTGATGCTGGCCAGCTCCTCGACGAAGAAGGCGTTGCCGTCCGAGCGGCGGTAGACCTGCGCCAGCCGCTCATCGGACGGGGTCTGCCCCAGGATGCCGGTGAGCTGCGCGCACACCTCGTCCCTGGTGAGGCGGGGCAGCTCGATCCGGACCACGGTACGCAGCCGGTCCAGCTCGGCGAGGAACGGGCGCAGCGGATGCCGGCGGTGGATGTCGTCGGAGCGGTAGGTCGTCACCATCAGGAGCCGGCAGTCGCGCACCACCCGCAGGACGTAGCCCAGCAGCTCCCTGGTGGAGCGGTCCGACCAGTGCAGATCCTCGATGACCAGCACCAGCGTGCGCTCCTGGGCGAGCCGCTCCAGCAGCCGGGCCGTCAACTCGAAGAGCCGGCCGCGCATCTCCTCGTCCCGCGCCGAGCGCTCGCGGGCGTCCGGCGCGCCCAACTCGGGGAGCAGCCGGGACAGCTCACCCTCGAAGCCGGCCGCGGCCGCCGTCAGCTCCTGCCCCAGCTCCCGGTGCAGCACCCGCAACAGGCCGGAGACCGGCGCGAACGGCAGCCCGTCGGCGCCGACCTCCACACAGGCCCCGACGGCGGTCAGCGCGCCGCCGGCAGCCGCCGTCAGCAGGAACTCCTCCACCAGCCGGGTCTTGCCGACGCCGGCCTCACCGCCGACGAGCACCGCCTGCGGGGCACCGCCGGCCGCGAGCCCCAACGCCTCAGCGAGGGCGGCACGCGGCGCGACCCGGCCGACGAAGACGGGGCTGACGGTTCTCGTGCGCATGTCCCGAAGGATGGCACACGGCTCTGACAGCGCCACCGAGAATCACGCCCCGGCCCCGCGGCCCGGCAGCCGTAGCCGCCAGGCCAGGCCGGATCTCCCGGCGGCTGGGGCCCGCTCGCCGCGCGCCGAGCGGGCGCCAGCCGCGGCCTCTTCGGCGCGGCGGGCCCGGGCGGCGGCGACCGCGCGGCGGACCAGCCGCTCCCGCTCGGCCTCCCGCAACAGGGTCGCGCGGCGCTCTCGAATGGCCAGCATCTCCTGGTACATCGGGACTCCCTCGGTCCGCCGACCGCTCGGGCCGGCCGCCGAAGCCCGGTGCTTCGGCGATGACTCCACGGTCGTCTGCCAGGAGGCCCGGCCACATCGGAAGGTCTCCGCAGTTTTTCGGGCCCCGGGGTCCTTAGGCCGTCCCGTCCGGCTCTCTAAGGCCCGACCGGGAGGCCCCGGCGCGGCACCGGCCCGCGGCAGCGGCCGGCCGGCCGGGCAGGCAGGCTCCCGCAGGGTGCGCGGCATCGGGGCACGCTCACGGCCTGTCGACGGCGCGCGGGCGCCCCCACGTCCCGCGGCTCGGCGGGTGCCGGGGGGCCTCGCCGGGACGGCTGTCGACCGAGTCCGGGCCGACCCCGCAGGGCGCCCCACCGGTTCGGCCGCTGTGGTCATTCCGTGACGGGGCGATCATCGGGCAGTCGCCGGCGGTCCCGTAGATTCCCGACAACGAGCCGCGTAGCAGGGGGACTTAGCATGACTGTGCCGCAGGCAGCCGACGATGATCGAGTGCTCCTGGCGACGACCACCGATGTGGCGCTCGCGTGGGGGGCCGGGTTCGCCAGCGGGGCGGCGCTCGCGCCGGACGGGCTCGGTCTCCCCCTGGGATACCTGGCGGCGTTCTTCGGCGCGGGGCTGGCCGCCTCCTTCGTCAACCACGTGCTCGGCATGTGGCTGCTGCGCGCCAGCCTCGGCAAGCTGCTGTTCGGCCTGCGGGTGGTCCGGGTGCTCGACGGTCGGCGCCCGGGGTTCTGGCGGTCGGCGCGTCGATGGCTCACCGGCCTCTTCTTCCTCGCGCTGATGGTGCTGACCGAGGAGGGCGACGGCGTCGCCGAGGCCGCCGGCCTGCGCACGGTGCGCTGGCGCGACCTGCGCGGGTACGGACCGGACGGCCACTACCGGGTCTGACGAACCCCCGCCCCGCCCCCACCGGCTAGCGGGGACCCGACGGGAGCAGGCGCAGCCGGTGGGCGACCGCGGCGGCCTCGCCGCGGCTGCGCACCGCCAGCTTGGCCAGGATGTTGGAGACATGGACGCTCGCCGTCTTGGGCGAGATGAACAGCTCCTCGGCGATCTGGCGGTTGCTCCGGCCGGCCGCGACCAGCCCCAGCACCTCACGCTCCCGGGAGGTCAGGCCGAACGGCTCGGCGGGCGACGGCTGCTGGGCCGGCGCCGCGCCGGAACCGAGGGCGGGCTGGGCCGCGAGATCCAGCCGGGCGCGCTGGGCCAGCCGCGCCATCCGCTCCCGGAGCGGCCCGGCGCCCAGCCGCTCGGCCAGCTCGCCGGCGCGGCGCAGCCGCTCGGCGGCCAGCGCCCGGCCGTCCGGCGCGCCGGCGGCGAGCAGCGCCTCCGCCCAGCCGTAGTACGCCTCGGCCAGGTGGTAGGGCAGGAGCAGCGGCTCCAGGGCGGCCACCGCCGCCGCCCACTGGTCCGGGGTGTCCCGGCCCTCGGCCCGGGCCAGCTGGGCGTCGACCGCGGCGCCCAACGCCTCCCGGGCCGGGACGTTGCGCGGCAGCCGGTGCGCCAGGGCCCTGATCTCGGCGACCGCCGCCACCCGCCCCTCGGCCGCCTCCGGCAGCCCGCGGGCCTCCGCCTCGGCGGTGGCGGCGGCGAAGGCCAACGCCCAGGCCAGCAACGAGGAGCCCAGCAGCGAGCCGAAGCGCGCCGCGCCCGGCAGGACCTCCCGTGCCGCCAGCGGCCGCCCCTCGGCGAGGGCCAGGTCCACCCGCAACCGGGCCAGGTCCCAGTGCAGCATGGCGCCCAACTCGGCCGAGTCGACCTGCTCGGCGGCCCGCTCGGCGGCCGCCCGCGCCGCCGGCAGGTCGCCCCGGTAGGCGGCGAGCTGGCCGGCGGCCACCGCGCAGAACTGCCGGTTGTAGGCGTGCGTCGCCAGCCGGGCGGAGTCCTCGATCGCCGTCGCGGCCTCCGGCCAGCGCCCCATCACGGTCAGGGCGACCGCCTGGTTGGCCCGCAGCCAGCCCTGGGCCTCCACCAGGCCGTGCCGCTCCGCCAGCCGCAGGCTCTCCTCGATGTGCGCCAGGCCGCGCGCCAACTCCCCGGAATCCATCAGCACCGCGCCGAGGTTGATCAGACAGCGCCCCAGCAGACTGACCTCGCCACGCCGCAGCACGGCCGCCAGCACCGCCTCCATCTCCTCGACGGCCCCCGCGCCGTCCCCCGCGTCGGCCTGGAGGGTGGCCAGCGTGAAGCGGGCGTACGACTCGGTGCCGGTGGCGCCGACCGCGCGGGCCAGCGAGACCGCCTGCTCGGCTATCTCCAGGACCTCCGGGTCCGGCCCTCGCCTGGCCCGGACCGCGGCCTCCAGGGCCAGCACCCGGGCGTGCACCTCGGACGGTGGCAGGCCGCGCACCAGCTCCTTGGCGCGGCTCAGCTCGGCCGAGCCGTCCCCACTTATCAGGCGCTCCGCCAGGCTGGCCCGCTGCGTCCAGAACCAGGCCGCGTGCAGCGGGAGCCGGACGACGTCCAGGCCACGCAGCGCGCGCCGGCAGAGCGCCGCGGCCCGCTCCTCGAAACCGGCGAGCGAGGCGGCGCCGACCGCCTCGGCCATCAGGTCCGCCCAGCTCACCGGCTGGGCCGGCGCCGGCACCGGATAGCCCCAGATCGGCTGGACCGGGCGCAGCCCGACGCGCTCCTCGGGCCGCACCGCGTCCCACAGCTCCAACGCGCGCTCCAGCAGGCGCAGCTGCTCGGCGTAGGCGAACCTGCGGCTGGCCGCGGCGGCGGCCGCGAGCACCGCCGGCAGCGCCCTGGCGCGGTCCCCCGCGTGGTACCAGTGGCTGGCGAGGCGGGTGGGCAGCTCCTCGGCGGCGACCGAATCCGGGGCGGCCTGGAGGATCTCGGCGTACCTGCGGTTGAGCCGGGCGCGCTCGCCCGGCAGCAGGTCGTCGGTGACCGCCTCGCGGGTCAGCGCGTGTCGGAAGCGGTAGCCGTCGCCCTCGTCGGTGGCCACCAGCAGCCGGGCGCCGACCGCGGCCCGCAGGGCGGCCAGCAGCTCGGGCTCGGGCAGCGCGGCGACCCGGGCGAGCAGCCCGTGCTCCACGGACGCGCCGCCCTCGGCCACGATCCGTAGCACGTCCTGCACCTGCTCGGGCAGCGCCTCGACGCGGACGAGCAGCAGGTCGCGCAGGCTCTCCGTCAGCTCGCCGCCGCGCGGGCCGCCGGCCGTCAACTCCTCGACGAAGAACGGGTTCCCCTCGGTGCGCTCGTAGACGGAGCGGGCCAGCCGCCGCTCGGGCGGGGCCCCCAGGATGCCCGCCATCTGTGCCGCGGTCTGCTCCCGGCTGAGCCGACCCAGCTCGATCCGGACCACGGTGCGCAGCCGGTCCAGCTCGGCGAGGAAGGGCCGCAGCGGGTGCCGGCGGTGGATGTCGTCCGTGCGGTAGCTGGCCAGCACCACCACCCGGGCCGCGTGCACCGAGCGCAGGTAGTAGGCCAGCAGCTCCCGGGTGGACCGGTCGGCCCAGTGCAGGTCCTCGAAGACCAGGACCAGGGTGCGCTCCTGGGCGAGCCGCTCGATCAGCCGGGTGGTCAGCTCGAAGAGCCGCGCCCGGTCCAGCGCGTCCCCGTCCACCGGCGGGGCACCGCCGGGCTCGCCCAGCTCGGGCAGCAGCCGGGCCAGCTCGCCCGGGCCGTGCGCCGCCTCGACCAGCTCCGCGCCCAACTGCCGGTGCAGCGAACGCAGCAGCGTGGCCAGCGCGGCGAACGGCAGCCCGTCGGCGCCCAGCTCGACGCTGGCCCCGACCGCCGCGACGGCACCCGCGGCGCGCGCCGCGGCCAGGAACTCCTCCAGCAGCCGGGTCTTGCCGACCCCGGCCTCACCGCCGAGGACCACCGCCTGCGGCGTCCCGCCCTCGGCCGCGCGCAGGGCCGCGGCCAGCGCCGCCAACTCGCCCTGCCGCCCCACCAACACGGGGCTCACGTTGCGTGATTCCACAGGGTCGAGGATGACACGCGGCAGTGACAACACGACATGCCCTTCGCTGTCAGCCGACCCGGCACCCTGGTCGGGGCCGGACGGCGACGGGCGGCACGCGATCACCCGGCCGGCTTCGGCTCGTTGACGCGCGGGACGGCGCGCCGCCGGCGGGGCAGGCGGGCGCGGCGCCGCTCACGCCGGTAGGCACTGGCTGCGCTCTCCAGCTCCGCTGACCGCTGACGGTGCAGCTCGTACTCCAACATGGTGGGCTCCCCTCGGACGCACAAGTGGATGGTCGACGGAGGAGGCCGGCCGCCACTCTCCGTCGTCCACCACGATCCGCGCCCAGGTACCCGCCCCACATCGGGCGTTCGCCAGGTTCGCCCTCGGTCCGGCGCCCGAGTACCGCGAAGGCCCCCGGCGTCGCTCGACGTCGGGGGCCTTAGCTCAGGCGGTGGGGGCCTTAGCCAGGGCGGCGGGCCGCCCTAGGCACCCTGGAGGAACCGATCCCGCGCGTTACTCGGCGACGCCGAGCCGCTCCAGGATCAGCTGCCGGGCCCGGGCCGCGTCGGCCTGGCCCCTGGTCGCCTTCATCACGGCGCCGACCAGGGCCCCGGCGGCCGCCACCTTGCCGGCCCTGATCTTGTCGGCGACGCCGGCGTTGGCCGCGATGGCCTCGTCGACCGCCTGCCCCAGCGCACCGTCGTCGGAGACGATCCGCAGGCCGCGCCGCTCGACCACGGCGTCCGGCTCGCCCTCGCCGGCGAGCACGCCCTCGATGGTCTGCCGGGCCAGCTTGTCGTTGAGCGCGCCCTCGGCGACCAACGCGGCGACCCGCGCCACCTGCGCCGGGGTGATGGCCAGCGCCGACAGCTCGACGCCCTGCTCGTTGGCCCGCCTGGCCAGCTCGCCCAGCCACCACTTGCGCGCCGCGGCCGACTCGGCGCCGGCCTCGACGGTGGCCACGATCAGCTCGACGGCGCCCGCGTTGAGCGCCGACTGCATCTCGTGCGCGGAGATGCCCCACTCCGCACGGAGCCGGTTGCGCCGGTCCAGCGGCAGCTCGGGCAGCCCGGCCCGCAGCTCCTCGACCCACGCGCGGTCCGGGGCCACCGGGACCAGGTCGGGCTCGGGGAAGTAGCGGTAGTCCTCCGCCTCCTCCTTGACCCGCCCCGAGGTGGTGGAGCCGTCCTCCTCGTGGAAGTGCCGGGTCTCCTGCACCACCGAATCGCCGGCGTTCAGCACGGCGGCGTGCCGCTGCGCCTCGAACCGGACGGCCCGCTCCACGCTGCGCAGCGAGTTGACGTTCTTGGTCTCGCTCCGGGTGCCGTAGGCCTCCCGGCCGTGCGGGCGGAGCGAGAGGTTGACGTCGCAGCGCAGCTGGCCCATCTCCATCCGGGCCTCGGAGACGCCCAGCGACCTGATCAGCTCGCGCAGCTCGGCGACGTAGGCCCGGGCCACCTCGGGGGCCCGGGCGCCGGCGCCCTCGATCGGCTTGGTGACGATCTCGATCAGCGGGATGCCGGCGCGGTTGTAGTCGAGCAGCGAGTGCGAGGCGCCGTGGATCCGGCCGGTCGCGCCGCCGACGTGGGTGGACTTGCCGGTGTCCTCCTCCATGTGGGCGCGCTCGATGCCCACCCGGAAGACCTCGCCGTCCTCCAGCTGCACGTCCAGGTAGCCGTTGAAGGCGATGGGCTCGTCGTACTGGGAGGTCTGGAAGTTCTTCGGCATGTCCGGATAGAAGTAGTTCTTCCGGGCGAAGCGGCACCACTCGGCGATCTCGCAGTGCAGCGCGAGGCCGATCCGGATGGCGGACTCGACGCCGACGGCGTTGACCACCGGCAGCGCCCCGGGCAGGCCGAGGCAGGTGGGGCAGGTCTGCGCGTTCGGGTCGGCGCCGAGGGTGGTGGCGCAGCCGCAGAACATCTTGGTCTTGGTGCCCAGCTCGACATGGACCTCCAGGCCCATGACGGGGTCGTAGGACGCCAACGCGTCCTCGTACGACACCAGTTCGGTGACGGTCACGGGGTGTACCTCTCGGATGTTCGGGGACGCTGGGGCGCGTCAGTCACTGAGGACGTCGTCCCCGTCACGCTGCATGCGCCGCAGCTCGCGGGTGAGCAGCGCGATGGTGGTGACGATGGCGGCGGCGGACACGGCGGCGTCCACCAGGCGCAGCGTGTCCTGCTCCTCGCGGGCCTCGCGCACCTGCTTGACGACGCCGAACGCGCCGATCAGCGAGCCGCCGATGGAGAAGTAGGTGGAGATCTTGGACTTCGGCTTCTTGCTCACAGCGCCGGTGCCTCCTCAAGAATCGGGTGGCCCCAGCGTGCCTCGAAGGCGGCCTCGACCGCCGCTCCGACGCGGTAGAGCCGGTCGTCCGCCATCGCCGGGGCGATGATCTGGAGGCCGACCGGGAGGCCGTCCTCGGGGGCCAGGCCGCAGGGCAGCGACATGGCGGCGTTGCCCGCGAGGTTGACCGGGATGGTGCACAGGTCGGCGCGGTACATCGCGATCGGGTCGTCGGTGCGCTCGCCGAGCGGGAACGCGGTGGTCGGCGTGGTCGGCGAGATCAGCACGTGCACGTCGGCGAAAGCTCGCTCGAAGTCGCGGCTGACCAGCGTCCGCACCTTCTGGGCACTGCCGTAGTAGGCGTCGTAGTACCCGGAGGAGAGGGCGTAGGTGCCCAGCATCACGCGGCGCTTGACCTCGGGGCCGAAGCCGGCCGCGCGGGTGAGGGAGGTGACCTCCTCGGCCGAGCGGCCGCCGTCGTCGCCGACCCGCAGCCCGTAGCGCATGGCGTCGAACCTGGCCAGGTTGGACGAGCACTCGGAGGGCGCGATCAGGTAGTAGGCGGCCAGCGCCAGCTCGAAGGACGGGCAGGACACCTCGACGATCTCGGCGCCCAGCTCGCGCAGCACCTCGACCGACTCGTCGAACCGCTGGAGGACACCGGCCTGGTAGCCCTCGCCGCGGAACTCCCGGACCACGCCGATCCGCAGCCCGGCGACCGAGCCGTTCCTGGCGGCCTCGACCACACCGGGGACCGGGGCGTCGATGGAGGTGGAGTCCAGCGGGTCGTGGCCGGCGATCACCTCGTGCAGCAGGGCCGCGTCCAGCACCGTGCGGGCGCAGGGCCCGCCCTGGTCGAGGGAGGAGGAGAAGGCCACCATGCCGTAGCGGGAGACGCCGCCGTAGGTCGGCTTGACGCCGACCGTGCCGGTGACGGCGGCCGGCTGGCGGATCGAGCCGCCGGTGTCCGTGCCGATGGCCAGCGGGGCCTGGAACGAGGCCAGCGAGGCGGCCGAGCCGCCGCCGGAGCCGCCGGGGATCCGAGTGAGGTCCCAGGGGTTGCCGGTGGGGCCGAAGGCGCTGTTCTCGGTGGAGGAGCCCATGGCGAACTCGTCCATGTTGGTCTTGCCGAGGATCACCACACCGGCGTCCTTCAGCCGCCTGGTCACCGTGGCGTCGTAGGGCGGGATCCAGCCTTCGAGGATCCTGGAGCCGACCGTGGTCGGCACGCCCTCGGTGGTGAAGATGTCCTTCAGCGCGAGCGGGACGCCGGCCAGCGGGCCGAGCCGCTCGCCCGCGGCGCGCCGCTTGTCCACCGCCGCGGCCTGGGCCAGGGCGCCCTCACGGTCCACGTGGAGGTAGGCGTGCACCTTCTCGTCCACGGCCTCGGTCCTGGCCAGGTGGGCCTCGGTGACCTCGACGGAGCTGACCGAGCCGTCGGCGACGGCGGCGGCGATCTCGGCGGCGGTGAGCCGGGTCAGGTCTGCCATCTCGCTCACTCCTCCCCCAGGATCTGGGGCACCTTGAACCGCTGCTGCTCCTGTGCGGGGGCCCCGGCGAGGGCCTGCTCGGGGGTGAGCCCCGGGCGTACCTCGTCGGGACGCATCACATTGGTGAGCGGCAGCGGGTGGGAGGTCGGCGGGACGTCCTGGGCGGCGACTTCGGAGACGCGGGCGACCGCGCCGATGATGTCGTCGAGCTGACCGGCGAAGTGCGCTAGCTCCTCGGCCGATAGCTCCAGACGCGCCAGCCGGGCGAGGTGGGCGACCTCCTCGCGCGTGATGCCGGGCATGTGGCGATCCTCTTGCTCGTCGCGGGCTGTTCGATGGCGACGGGGCCGGCGGGTCCGATGCGCTGACGGTTGCTGCCCGGGCGCCGGGTGGCGCCGGCCGCCGCGTGCTGGACAGGCGGTCCCGTGTCCGCCCAATCCTAGGACGCGGCACCGACTGCCCGCGCCCGGCCGCCGCCCCGCGCGGCCGGCGGGCCGGCGGGCCGGCTCCCGGGCGACGCGTCGCGACGGGGCGGGCGGCGGCCGGTCAGCGGAGGGAGGCGCGCCGGCCGGGCCCCTCGGCGGCGGCCGGGCGGGCCGGTGGCGGCCCGACCGGGCGGCCGTCGGGCGGCACCGAGTCCCTGGCCCGCAGCCAGGCGGTGGCCTCGGCGACCGGCATCGCGGCGGCCACCAGCCAGCCCTGCACGGCGTCGCAGCCGAGGTCGCGCAGCCGCTCCCAGGTCTCGTCGTCCTCCACGCCCTCGGCGACCACCAGCAGGCCCAGCGAGTGCGCCAGATCCACCGTGCAGCGGACGATCTCGGCGTCCTGCGCGTCGACCGTGAGCCGGGCGACGAAGGAACGGTCGATCTTCAGCTCGCTGACCGGGAGGCGGCGCAGGTGGACCAGCGAGGAGTAGCCCGTCCCGAAGTCGTCCAGGGACATCCGCACGCCGTGCCCGACCAGCGCGGCCAACGTGTCGGCGGCGCGCCGGGGGTCGGCCAGCATCGCGTGCTCGGTGATCTCCAGCTGGAGCGCGGCGGGCGGGACCTGGTGCCGGGCGAGCCGGGCGGCGACGGCGCCGGCGAAGCCGGGCGCGTGCACGTCGCGCGGCGAGACGTTGACGGCGACGGGGACGGCGAGCCCGGCGGCGTGCCAGCTGGCGACCTGGCGCAGCGCGGACTCCAGGACGTACTCGGTGAGCCGCGGCATCAGCCCGGAGGCCTCGGCGATGGCGATGAACTCGTCGGGCGGGATGCGGCCGCGCTCCGGGTGCTGCCAGCGGATGAGCGCCTCCAGGCCGGCGACGGCGCCGTCGAAGCGCACCTTGGGCTGGTAGTGCAGCTCCAGCTGGCCGGCGTCCAGGGCCCGGCGCAGGTCGCTCAGCAGGGCCAGCCGGTCGGGGGTGTTGCGGTCCCTGCTGGCCTCGTACACCTCGACGCCCGTGCGGTCCCGCTTGGCCAGGTACATGGCGACGTCGGCGCGGCGCAGCAGGCCCTCGGCCTCGGTGGCGTGCTGCGGGTGCACCGCGACGCCGGCGCTCGCCTCCACCATCAGGCTGAGTCCTTCCAGCTGGAGCGGGGCGTCCAGGGCGCCGATCACCGAGCGGGCGGTGCGCTGGGCGGCGGTGGCCGAGCCGGCGTCCGGCAGCAGCACGGCGAACTCGTCGCCGCCCAGGCGCACCAGCTGCGCGCCCGCGGGCAGCCGGGTACGCACCCGGTCGGCGATCCGCAACAGCAGCCGGTCGCCGGTCAGATGACCGAGCGTGTCGTTGATCGCCCGGAAACTGTCCAGGTCGATCAGGATCAGCCCGACCCGGCGCTGCTCGTCCGTCGGCTCGGCCAGCAGCTCGGTGGTGCGGGCCAGCAGCCACTGCCGGTTGGGGAGCCCGGTCAACGGGTCGAGCAGCTGGTCGGCGGCGCGGGCGTTGGCCATCCAGAGGGTCGACTCAAGGGCGAGCAGCGGCACAGCGAAGAGCGGCAGCAGGGCCGGGGCGGTGTCGGCGACCACCGCGACCAGCGGCGCGGTGGTGAGCAGCGCCAGCGCCACGCCGAGCTGGCGCGGCCAGAGCGTCGGGGACGGGGGCGCGGCGGCCGGCTGCTCGCCGGTCGGCGGCCGGTCGGTCAGCCGGCGCAGGCCGTGGGCGGTGCCGAGGTAGGCGGCCGCCGCCAGTGCCAGCTGGAACGGCATGCCGGGGCCCCAGTCGGTGGGCGCCCAGGGCCGGTCGACGGTGGGCGTGCTCCCGCAGACGGCCAGCGCCCCGGCGGCCGCGCCCGAGGCCAGCACGGCGATCGCGCCGTCCCCCAGGATGCGGGCGCGGTGGTCCCGGCGGACGGCGGCGACCAGGGCGGGCAGCACGAGGGTGATCAGCAGCGCCGGCAGCCAGCCGTACCCGAGCAGCGCGGCGAGCGCCAGCACCGGGCCGGCGCAGCTGTCCCGGCCGCGCCGGTCCAGGCCGGTGACGACCAACTGGGCGGCGACCAGCAGGGTCAGCACCAGGAAGCCGTAGCCGACGTGGTCACCGGGGAACAGCGCCTGGCCGGCGCCGAGGGCGCTGCCCACCGCGCCGGCGGTCAGCAGCCCGGCCGAGCCGAACACGGCGGAGCGGACCCAGCGGCGGGACCTGAGACGGTCACGCCGTGAGCTGACTGACCCCGGCGGGGTGGACGGCATGCGGGAACCTCTCGCGGCGGCTCGCCCCGCACGCCGGTCGAGCGAGCGGGTCCTGACCACCCTAGGCCGCCAACAGCCAGCTCTGGCACGGAACTTGACGGGTTACCGAAAGCCGTCCAACGTAGCCTAGTCCTCTGGTATATGCCATCGGGCCGAGGCCAGTGACCGCGACCGAGCCACGGGAAGCGTGCGGGGGCACCGCCCCCGGAACGCCACCGCGAAGGCGGGGGGGGCGGCGGCGCTCGCCCTCCTGACCGGGTCACACTCGGGCCACCCGGTGGCCGGGACCGGGTGCGCGGCGCCCCGGAGGGCCACCGCGCCGGACGCCCGCGTCGATCGGTTGTTCGCCCGGTGAGCGCGGCGTCCGGGCCGACCCGCCACCGCCGCGCGGCACTCCGCCCCGGTGTCCCTCCTCGGCGCCGGCCGACGAACGCGCCGCCGCTCCCTCGCCCTAGGAGGCGGCCTCCGCCGAGCCGCCGGCCTCCGCCGCACCCGTCTCCCCGGCCGGCGCCCGACGCGCCCCGTCGCCCTTCTCCCCGCCCGTCTCCCCAGCCGTCTCCCCAGCCGCCTCCTCGCTCTTCTCCTCAGCCGTCTCCTCGGCCGGCCGCACCGCCACCGCACGGGCGGCGTCCGGCCCCTCGGCGAGCAGCACGCCGAACCCGGCCTCGTCGAGGACGGGCACCTTCAGCTGCATCGCCTTGTCGAACTTCGAGCCAGGACTGTCTCCAACTACCACGAAATCCGTCTTCTTTGAGACAGATCCCGTCACCTTGGCGCCCTGGGTGCGCAGCGCGTCCTGCGCGCCGTCCCGGGTGTAGTCCTGGAGCGTGCCCGTGACCACGGCCGTGATCCCGGCCAGCGGACGCGGCGCCTCCTCCCGCTCCGCCGTCTCCGCCAGCCGCACCCCGGCCGCCCGCCAGCGCTCGACGATCTCCCGGTGCCAGTCCACCGCGAACCAGTCCTTGAGGGAGGCGGCGATCGTCGGACCCACCCCCTCCGTGCCGGCCAGCTCCTCCTCGCTGGCCTCGGCGATCCGGTCCAGCGAACGGAACTCCCGGGCCAGCGCCTCGGCCGCCACCGGCCCGACATGGCGGATGGAGAGCCCCGCGATGACCCGGGCCAGCGGCCGCTCCTTGGCCGCCTGGATCGACTCCAGCATCGCCAGCGCGTTCTTCTTCGGCTCGCCCTGCTGGTTGGCGAAGAAGGTGACCACCTTGGGCTCGCCCGTCTCCGGGTCCGTCTTGGGCAGCCCCGTGTCCTGGTCCAGCACGTAGGACCGGATGGGCAGCAACTCCTCCACCGTCAGTTCGAAGAGCCGCGCCTCGTCCCGCAGCGGCGGCTCGGCCGGCTCCAGCGGCTGGGTCAGCGCGGTGGCCGCGACATAGCCGAAGTGGTCGATGTCCAGGCAGCGGCGGCCGGCCAGGTAGAAGATCCGCTCCCGCAGCTGGGCCGGACAGGAACGGGAGTTGGGGCAGCGCAGATCGATGTCCCCCTCCTTCATGGGCATCAGCCCCGTGCCGCACTCCGGGCACTCCGCCGGCATCACGAACTCCCGCTCGCTGCCGTCCCGCAGGTCGGCGACCGGGCCCAGGATCTCCGGGATCACGTCGCCGGCCTTGCGCAGCGCCACCGTGTCCCCGATCAGCACCCCCTTGGCCTTGACCACCTGCTGGTTGTGCAGCGTGGCGAACTCCACCTCGGAGCCGGCCACCGTGACCGGCTCCACCACCGCGTACGGCGTGACCCGGCCCGTGCGGCCGACACCGACCCGGATGTCCACCAACCTGGTGTTGACCTCCTCCGGCGGGTACTTCCAGGCGATGGCCCAGCGTGGCGCTCGCGAGGTGTGGCCCAGCCGGCCCTGGAGCGGGATCTCGTCCAGCTTGACGACCACCCCGTCGATCTCGTGCTCCACCGCGTGCCGGTGCTCGCCGTAGTAG
Source organism: Streptomyces chisholmiae (assembly GCF_031845445.1). Taxonomy (NCBI): domain Bacteria; kingdom Bacillati; phylum Actinomycetota; class Actinomycetes; order Kitasatosporales; family Streptomycetaceae; genus Streptomyces; species Streptomyces chisholmiae. The sequence goes on from NZ_JAVREO010000016.1 coordinate 184,956, forward strand.
GCGATGAACTCCCGCACCCCGGCCAGCGACGTGACCACCTTGCTGGCCCGGGCCGTCGGCAGGCCCCACTCGGCGAGCAGCTCGTAGGCCTCGGAGAGCCGGCCGATGTCGAAGCCCTCCCGGGCGCCGACGCCGTGCACCACCATCTGCAGCGGGCGGCTCGCGGTGATCTTGGGGTCCTTCTGCCGGAGCGAGCCGGCCGCCGCGTTCCGTGGGTTGGCGAAGGGCTTCTCACCGGCGGCGACCAGCCGCTCGTTCAGCTCCTCGAAGCGCTCCATCGGGAAGAAGACCTCGCCCCTGATCTCCACCAGCTCGGGCACCCGCTCCCCCAGCAGGCGGTTGGGCACCTCGCTGATGGTCCGGACGTTGGGCGTGATGTCCTCCCCGGTGCGGCCGTCCCCCCGGGTGGCGGCGCGGGTCAACCGGCCGTGCTCGTAGGTGAGGTTGACCGCGAGGCCGTCGACCTTCAGCTCGCACAGGAAGTGGTGCGGGATGCCCGTCAGCTCCTCGGCGACCCGCTGCTCCCAGGCGGCCAGCTCCTCGTCGTCGAAGGCGTTGTCCAGGGAGAGCATCCGCTCCCGGTGCTCGACGGAGGTGAACTCCGTCTCGTAGGCGCCGGCCACCTGCTGGGTCGGCGAGTCCGGGGTGCGCAGCGCCGGATGCTCCTCCTCCAGCCGCTGCAGCTCCCGCAGCAGCGCGTCGAAGGCCGCGTCGCTGATCACCGGCGTCTTCACGTAGTAACGGAAGCGGTGCTCCTCCACCTGCTCGGCCAGCCGGGCATGCCGCTCGCGCGCCTCGGGAGGCACCGACGACTCGTCTTCCAGGGGGCGTTCGCCAGCCACAGTCCTGTCTCCCGTCACTCAGGGTTGTCCGCGAGGGATCTCGCCGCCCGGACGCAGTGGGCCAGCGCGGCGCGCGCGTACGTCGGCGACGCGCCCGCGAGCCCGCAGGCCGGGGTGACCACGACGGACTCGGCAAGAAGTCCGGGCGACAGCCCCAGCCTGCGCCAAAGCGACCTGACGGGAGTGACAGTACCGGCCGGGTCTGACAATTCACTTCGCGTCACCCCGACCCCGGGCACCACCCCGGCGAAGAGGGCGACGCCCCCCTCCACGGCCTCCCCGACCGCCTCGTCATCACGCTCGGTGACCAGCGACAGGTCGCAGGAGACCGCGCCGAAGCCGGCCCGCCGCAGCAGCCCGAACGGCACCCCCGGCGCGCAGCAGTGCGCCACCGTCGGCGCCTCGCCCGCCACCTCGACCAGGCCGCGCAGGGTCTCCTCGACCACCGCCCGGTCGACCGCCCGGTGGGTGCGGTAGCCGCTGGCCGTCCGCACCCGGCCGGCCAACACGGCGGGCAGCGACGGCTCGTCGAACTGGGTGACCACCGTCGCGCCCGGCACCCGGCGCCGCACCTCGGCCAGGTGCCAGCGCAGCCCCTCGGCCAACGACTGGGCCAGGTCCCGGCAGGCCCCCGGGTCGCCCAGCATCGCCTCGCCGTTCCGTCGTTCCAGCGCGGCCGCCAGTGTCCAGGGCCCGACCACGGCGACCTTGAGCACCCCCTCGTATCCCTGGGTGAACTCCTCGATCGCGTCCAGGTCCTCCCGCAGCCAGGCCCGGGCCCGCCGGGTGTCCCGGCCCGGGCGGTCGCCGATCCGCCAGCCGCTGGGCTCCACCCGGGCGTACAACTCGGCGAGCAGGCCGGCCGTGCGGCCCACCATGTCGGCGCCCGGGCCACGGGCCGGCAGCTCCGGCAGGAACAGCGGCGTCTCCAGCTCACCGGCGACCATCCGGGCCGCGTCCCTGGCGTCCTCGCCGGGCAGCGAGCCGACCCCGGTCGCCGCGGCCGGGCCCCAGGGGAACGTGTGCGTCTTCTCTGTCACTCCGGCAGGGTACGGAACCCGGGGGGTCAGCCGGCCGGGCGGACCTGCAGATCGGTGATCTCCGCGTCCCGCGGCAGATCCAGCGCGGCGAGCACCGTGGCGGCCACCGAGGCGGGCGTCATCCAGCGCTCCGGGTCGTACTCCCGGCCCTCCTGCTGGTGCACCTTGCGCTGCATGGGCGTCGCGGTGCGCCCCGGGTAGACCGTCGTCACCCGGACCCCGGCGGCCCGCTCCTCGCCGCGCAGCGCGTCGGCCAGCGCGCGCAGCCCGTGCTTGCTGGCGGCGTAGACGCTCCACTGGGGGTGCGCGGTGAGCCCGGCCCCCGAGTTGACGAAGACCACCTGCCCGCGGGCGGTGCGCAGTTGCGGCAGCAGCAGCCGGGTCAGCTCGGCGGGCGCCACCAGGTTGACGGCCAGCACCGACTGCCAGGTCCTGGGCGTCAGGTCGCCGACGTCCGCCAGCTCCACCACGCCGGCGCAGTGCACCAGCCCGTCGATCCGGTCCGGCGGCGCCTGGTGGCCCAGCGCCCAGGACAGGCGCTCGGGCTCGGCAAGGTCGCCCACCAGCGACCGCGCGCCGGGGAAACGCTCCCGCAGCTCCTTCGCGCGCCCCGCGTCGCGCGCCCAGAGCCACACCTCGTCCCCGCGCTCCAACAACCGCTCGGCCACGGCGGCGCCGATGCCCGACCCCGCCCCTGTGATCACGTGTGTCGCCATTGCACCATGGTCCCAAGAGCCCGCGACGGAAGGACACCGCCCATGCGGATCGCGCTGAGCCAGCTGGCCGCCGGGGTCTCCCCCGAGCAGAACCTGCGCACGGTCGTCGAGCAGACGGAACGGGCCGCGCGGCAGGGCGCCGAGCTGGTGGTCTTCCCCGAGGCGACGATGGCCAGGTTCGGCGTCCCGCTGGCGCCGCTGGCCGAGCCGCTGGACGGCCCGTGGGCGCGGGGCGTCCACGAGGTCGCCGCCCGCACCGGCGTGCTGGTGGTGGCCGGGATGTTCACCCCGCACGCGGACGGCCGGGTGCGCAACACGCTGCTGGTCACCGGCCCCGACGGGAGCACCCACTACGACAAGGTCCATCTCTTCGACGCCTTCGACTTCGCCGAGTCGGCCACCGTGGCGCCCGGCGAACGGCTGGTGACCGCCCCGCTGGGCGAACTGCCGCTGGGCTTCGCCACCTGCTACGACGTGCGGTTCCCGGAGCTGTTCCGGGCGCTGGCCGACCGGGGCGCGCGGGTGGTGGTGCTGGCCGCCTCGTGGGGCGCCGGGCCGGGGAAGCTGGCGCAGTGGGAGGTGCTGGTCCGGGCCAGGGCGCTGGACAGCGGGTGCTGGGTGCTGGCGGCCGGGCAGGCCGACCCGGCGACGGTGGGCGAGCCCCCGGCCACCGGCGCGCCGACCGGGATCGGCCACAGCATGGTCGTCTCGCCGCTGGGCGAGGTGGTCGCGCGGCTGGCCGGCGCGCCCGGGCTGCTGCTGGCCGACCTCGACCCGGCCGCCGTGGACGAGGCCAGGCGGACCGTGCCGACGCTCCGCAACCGCCGCCCCGAGCTGTACTGAACCGCCGGCCCACCGGCCCACCGGCCGCAGCGGCCAGCGGCTAGTTGGCCGCGCCGGTGGTGTGGCTGAGGGCGCTGGTGGTGCGGGCGATGGTGGCCGAGCCGACCACCCGGGTGCCGTCGTAGAGCACCACGGCCTGGCCGGGCGCCACCCCGCGGACCGGCGCGTCGAACGTCACCCGCACCTCGCCGTCCAGCACCTCGGCGGTGACCGGGGTCTCCGCGCCGTGCGCCCGCAGCTGCGCCGTGTAGCGGCCGGGGCCGGCGGGGGCCGTGCCGCCGCACCAACGGGGGCGGATCGCGGTCAGCTCGGCGATGTCGAGGGCCTCGGCCGGGCCGACCGTCACCGTGTTGTCGACCGGCGAGATGTCCAGCACGTAGCGCGGCTTGCCGTCCGCGGCCGGGTGGCCGATGCGCAGCCCGCGGCGCTGGCCGATGGTGAAGCCGTGCGCGCCCTGGTGGGTGCCGACCGGGGTGCCGTCCTGGTCGAGGATCTCGCCCTCGGCCGAGCCGAGGTGGCGGGCCAGGAAGCCCTGGGTGTCGCCGTCCGCGATGAAGCAGATGTCATGGCTGTCGGGCTTGCGGGCGACGGCCAGCCCGCGGCGCTCGGCCTCGGCCCGCACCTCGTCCTTGGTGGCCTCGCCCTCCCCCAGCGGGAACATCGCGTGCGCCAGCTGCCGCTCGTCCAACACGCCCAGCACGTAGCTCTGGTCCTTGCCGGGGTCGCTGGCCCGGTGCAGCTCACGGGTGCCGTCGGCGGCCAGCCGCACGCTGGCGTAGTGGCCCGTGCAGACCGCGTCGAAGCCCAGCGCCAGCGCCCGGTCCAGCAGGGCGGCGAACTTGATCTTCTCGTTGCAGCGCAGGCACGGGTTGGGGGTGCGGCCGGCCCGGTACTCGTCGATGAAGTCCTCGACGACCTCGGCCCGGAACCGCTCGGCCAGGTCCCACACGTAGAAGGGGATGCCGATCACGTCGGCCGCGCGGCGGGCGTCCCTGGAGTCCTCGACGGTGCAGCAGCCGCGGGCACCGGTGCGAAAGGACTGGGGGTTGGCGGAGAGCGCGAGATGGACGCCGGTCACCTCGTGCCCGGCCTCGGCGGCCCGGGCGGCGGCGACCGCCGAGTCCACCCCGCCGGACATCGCCGCCAGCACGCGCAGCCGGGGGCCCGTGCGGGGGCCGGTGGGGGCACCGGGAAAGTCTGCTGCGGAGGCACCGGGGAAGTCACTCATAACCCGTCCAGGGTACGGCCCCGGCCGGGCGGCCCGTCAGCTGAGGCCGGCCGCCCTGGCGCGGGCCACCGCCGGGCCGATGGCGCGGGCCACCGCCGCGACGTCGGCGGCCGTCGAGGTGTGCCCGAGGCTGAACCGCAGGGTGCCCCTGGCCAGCTCCGGATCGGCGCCGGTGGCCAGCAGCACGTGGCTGGGCTGGGCGACGCCCGCGGTGCAGGCCGAGCCGGTGGAGCACTCGATGCCCCGCGCGTCCAGCAGCAGCAGCAGCGCGTCCCCCTCGCAGCCGGGGAAGGCGAAGTGCGCGTTGCCCGGCAGCCGACCAGCCGGGTCCGGGTCCCCGCTGAGCAGCGCCTCGGGGACGGCCGCGCGCACCTCGGCGACCAGCAGGTCGCGCAGCGCGCCGATCTCCCTGGCGAACTCCGGCTGCCGGCCGACGGTAAGCCGGGCCGCGGTGGCGAACGCGGCGATGGCCGGCACGTCCAGGGTGCCGGAGCGCACCTCCCGCTCCTGACCGCCGCCGTGCAGCACCGGGACCGGGGTGATGTCCCGGGAGAGCAGCAGCGCGCCCACCCCGATCGGGCCGCCGATCTTGTGCCCGGAGACGGTGAGCGCGGTCAGCCCCGAGGCGCCGAAGTCGACCGGCAGCTGACCCACCGCCTGCACCGCGTCGGCGTGCAACGGCACCCCGAACTCGGCGGCCACCGCGCTCAGTTCGGCGATCGGCTGGACCGTGCCGATCTCGTTGTTGGCCCACATCACGGTGGCCAGGGCCACCTCGTCCGGGGCCCGCTCGATGGCGGCGCGCAGGCCGTCCGGGTGCACCCGGCCCAGCGGGTCCACCGGCAGCCACTCCACGGTGGCGCCCTCGTGGTCGGCGAGCCAGTGCACCACGTCCAGCACCGCGTGGTGCTCCACCGGGCTGGCCAGCAGGCGCGTCCGGCGCGGGTCGGCGGCGCGGCGGGCCCAGTAGACGCCCTTGACCGCGAGGTTGTCCGACTCGGTGCCGCCGGAGGTGAAGACCACCTCGCTGGGGCGGGCGCCCAGCGCGCTGGCCAGCTCCTCCCGGCCCTCCTCCACGGTGCGGCGCGCCCGGCGGCCCGCCGCGTGCAGCGCGGAGGCGTTGCCGGTGCGACCGAGGTGGGCGGCCAACACCGCCTGGGCCTCGGGCAGCATGGGCGTGGTCGCGGCATGGTCGAGATAGGGCATGGTGTCGCCGATTCTATGAGCCGGCCGCCGCCCGGGTGGCAGCGGAACCCCTCGCGGGTATCGGGCGTTCTTCCCCCCGGAGGCGACCATGGGTGAACACGCGGCGGACAAGTCGGAGCCGGACCGGCGGGCCGGCCTGCCCCGAAGAGCGCTGCTGGCCGGCGGCGCCGCCGGCGCGCTGGGGGTGGCCGGCTTCGCCGGTCGGGACCAGCTCAGCGCCTGGTGGTGGCGGTACTCGGGCTCGTCGGTGCCGCGGGAGGAGGGCGAGGTCGACCACCCGGGCGCCGAGTGGGTGCCGGCCTCCTCGGCCAACTACCGCCGGGCCAACCGCCCGCGGGACTACCGGATAGACCGGGTGGTGATCCACATGCCGGAGGCGACCTATCCGGTGACGCTCCAGGTCTTCCAGGACCCGGGGCACGGCGCCGCCACCCACTACGTGGTCCGCTCCGAGGACGGGCACGTGGCGCAGCTGGCCCGCGAGCTGGACGTCGCCTTCCACGCGGGGAACCAGAGCTTCAACGAGCGCAGCATCGGCATCGAGCACGAGGGCTGGCACGACCAGCCGGAGTACCTGACGGACGCGCTCTACGCCTCCTCCGCCCAGCTGGTGGCCGGGATCTGCGCGCGGCACGAGATACCGGTCGACCGGCAGCACATCGTGGGCCACAACGAGGTCCCCGACGTGGTGCGGCTCTGCCCGGGCCCGCACTGGGACTGGGACCGCTACCTCACGATGGTCACGGACGCCGGCGCCGCCTGACGCCCCCCACCACCACGACGACCGGCGCGGTACGGGCTCGCCGGGGCGGCGAAGCCCCGGCGAGCGGGCCCTAGTTGAGCGTGCCAAGGCGGGTCAGCTCCAGGGCGCAGCGGCGGGCGTCCGTCTCGCGTTCGAAGAGGGCGGCGCGGAGTTGCTGGGTGTCGGGGTCGGGGACATGGGCCAGATGGCCCTCGTCGGAGACCACGTACCAGCCGCGGGTCTCGCTGTGGCGTGCTTCGTAGCGCATGGTGACCACGGTAGTACCGACCGCTGACACCGGGGTCGCCCGCGGCCCCGGAATCCGGTCAGGTGCCCCAGTAGAGCGTCTCGGCGCGCACGTAGTCGATGGTGATCGGCTCGTCCCCGTGCTGGGCGACCTCGACCCGCAGCCGGCGCGAGCCGGAGAGGTGGCCGTTCCAGGCGTAGGTGAAGTGCGCGTCGCCGCCGTCGTGCACCGGGGAGTTGATGGGCATGCCGCCGGAGCGTTCCCAGCCGCCGCCCTCCTTCTCCGCGTAGTGCGCCACCCGGATCTGCAGCTCCTGCCCCCGGCTCAGGCCGGTGGCGCGGACCGCGACCGTGGTGGAGTAGTAGCAGGCGCCGAAGGCGATGGAGGGCTCGGCCTCCTTGGTCTCCCATGCCTTGCCGTTGTGCCGGCGGTCGAACCTGAGGGTGGTCCAGGAGCCCGGCTCAAGGGTCTGGGTGAAGTCGCCCGTGGTGCCGTACAGGGTCCGCTTGGGCACGTCGTCCTCCTCGTTGGGCGGGTTGGAGCCCCCGGGGCTCCAGTCGGCCGGATGCTTGAGTCGTTCGCTGACCCGCTTGCGGACGTCGCCCATGGTGATCCCCGGTCCGCGCGGGTCGACTTTCCCCGGCTGCCATTCCAGGTGGCCGATCACGGAGGTGTCGCCGGACTTCCCCCATCCGTGCGCGCGCAGGATCGCCGCCGAGGCGCGCACGATCGCCTCGACCTGTTCGGCGGGCCAGGGGTCCTTGTTGTCCCCGAGATTGACGCACTCGAATCCGTAGAACCGCGCGTTCCCGTCCGTGTCGGCCTCGTTGTCGGTCGGCAGCGGGCGCTCGTCGATCACCGCGTCGAGCACGTCGCCGTCGCCCGAACCCGCGTGGTTGGCGCGGCCGTTGCCGACGAGGTAGACCGTGCCGTCCTTGGCGATCACGCCGTGGCACAGCGGTCCGGGGAGATCGGATCGGCCCTTGTAGCAGAGGTCGACCGAGGACGAGGTCCCGGAGGTCACGGTGTGATGGATCATCACGCCGTGCACCGGCCCCCAGGCGCCCGCGCTGTTGCGATTGTGCGTTCGCCATTCCTTGTGTTCGACTATTTTCACTCCCTCGTCCTTCAGGGCCCGCACCAGTTTGTCGGCGGAGAGTGGCGTTGCCATACGGTGACCCCCCGGAATTCCTCGACTCTTCCCGAGGGTATTCCCGTCCTGTCCGGCCGCACGCCGGATGGTGAAGGAAAAGCCGGCCGTCGTCGGGGCTTTCAACGGGGTGCGCCGCTCGGGGCGCGCCGGGGAGCGGGTGCCCGGCGATGTTCGACGGATGTTCCCTCCGCCGTCGTCCGCGCTCCGGGGACACCACACGAACGAGTACGACAGTCCTTGCCCGAACCATCTCGGAGGAGGACTGTGATGACCGTGTCACGGAGAACGGTGTTGGGCGCCGCGGGTGCCACCGGCCTGGTGGCGGCCGGCGCCGCCCTGAACGCGCCGGGGGCGCTCGCGCAGGGGCCGGCCGCCGGCGAGCGTGGCCGGCCGCGCGCGCTGATCGGGCGGGCGCGCGGCGACCGGCTGCACGTGGTCGCGTTCAACATCCGGATGGACGCCGACGCGGCGCCCGGCACCCCGGACTCCTGGACGGACCGGCGCCCGGTGCTGGCGGACTTCCTGGCGGTCGAGCGGCCCACCGTGCTGGGGGTGCAGGAGGCGCTCTACCACCAGGTCAAGCAGGTGGACGCGGACCTGCCCAGGGAGTACGACTGGATCGGCCTGGGTCGGGAGGGCGGCGGCCGGGGCGAGTTCATGGCGATCTACTTTGACACCGATCGCCTGGAGCCGCTCGACTACGACCACTTCTGGCTCTCCGACACCCCGAACGTGATCGGTTCGGCGTCCTGGGGGAACAGTGTGGTCCGGATGGTGACCTGGGCGCGCTTCCGTGACCGGCGCACCGAGCGGGAGTTCATCCACGTCAACACCCACTTCGACCACCAGTCGGAGCACGCCAGGGTGCGCTCCGCCGCCCTGGTAAGGGACCGGATCGCGGACTTCGACCCGGCCCTGCCCGTCGTGCTGACCGGCGACTTCAACACCCCCGCCGAGTCCTCCGAGTCCTACCGGCTGCTGGTCACCGAGGGCGGCCTCACCGACACCTGGACGGCGGGCCGCCAGCTGACCCCGGCCTGGGGCACCTTCCCCGGCTACGGGGAGCCGGTGGCGGACGGCCCCCGGATCGACTGGGTGCTGGCCGGCGGCCCGGTCGAGGTGCGGGAGGTGGCGATCAACACCTTCCGGGTGCGGGGCCGTTACCCGTCCGACCACGCCCCGGTCCAGGCCCTCGTCCGGCTGGTCTGAACCGCCCGGGGTCCGGCCTGCCCCGGGGGTCCGGCCCGTACCTGGCCCGGCCGGCCGGTCCGACTCCCGAGCCGGGCCGCCGGCCGGCCGCGCCCGGCCCGCACGGCCGCGGCGGACGGCCACGCCCCCGCCGGGGGGACGCGGCCGTCCGCCGCGGCGGCGCCCGGTGCGAACGCCGGCTCAGCCGGCGTTCTCGGCCTGGAACATCCAGTGGTGCTTCTCCAGGTCCCTGGTGATCTGGATCAGCACGTCCTCGCTCACCGAGTCGACCGGGCCCACCTCGTCCAGCCGCTCCCTGGTCCGGACGATCACCGCGCCCAGCGCGTCGACCATGGTGCGGACGGCGTCCCCGTCCCGCAGCCAGCCGTCGGGCACCTTCGCGATGCCGCTCCCGGCCGCGACCGTGCCGGCCCGGCCGTCCGGCGGGACGCCCACCGCGGCCGAGCGCTCCGCGACCGTGTCGGAGTGGGCGCGGGCGGTGGCCACCACGTCGTCCAGTTGCAGGTGGATCGAGCGGAAGCGCGGCCCGACGACGTTCCAGTGCGTCTGCTTGGCGACCAGGGACAGGTCGACGAGGTCGACCAGGGCGCCCTGGAGCGCCTCGCCCACGATCTTGCGAGTGGTGTCCGGGAGCGTGCTCCTCACGGTGCTCATACGGCGGCTCTCCTCTCGGCGGCCACCCACCCGCCGTGCTGCGCACCGGGCGGGCGCCGCTGGCGCGACTTTCGCCCCGGGTACCCCGGTCGGCCGCCGGCTACCCGGGGTCGCGGCCGACTTTCTCAGTAGCCCCCGGGATAGCCGTAGCCCAGCCGGTCCGGATCGCCGGCGCGGCCCACGCCGGCGGCGTCCCGGTCGTAGAACGGGCGGGTGTTGGCGCGCAGCCACATGGCCACCGGGTCGTAGCCGTCGGCCATCGCGACGGTGCCCACCGTGAGGCCGTCCGGCACCTCGACGACCGCCTCCCGCATCATGGCGCGCACGGCGTCGGCGCCGTGCTCCGGTGGCCCGTCCACGTCCAGGCCGATGGCCAGGTAGGAGGAGCCCAGCGCGGGGCGCACCCAGGCACGCCACAGCGCGCGGAGCACCGGCGTGCGCTGGGCGAGTGCGACCAGGCGCGCGTAGAAGGTGTCCACGCCCACGCTGGGCTCACTGATCCGCAGCGGCCCGGCCGGCAGCCGGTCCAGGCCGCCGGCGATCCGCCGCAGGTCGAGCCAGGGCACGCCGAGGCCGCCGCCCGGCGCGTGCGGGTTGAGCCAGAGCCCCCAGTGGTCGGGGTAGAGGGCGGCGGCGATGTCGCGGCCCGGCAGCACCTCGTAGGCGCGGTTCCAGCCGCTGGCCGTCAGCTGCCCGGCCGAGGTCACACACGGCGCGTAGCCGTGGCCGGCCAGCTCTATCCCGCCGTAGTGGGCGTCCGGCTCACCGGGCGCGCCCTGCCACAGCAGCATCCAGACCTCGCTGTCGGCCAGCGCGCCCAACAGCTCCTCGTAGGTCTCCAGCCGATCCGCCGTCACCCGGGTGAGCAGCTCCTCGACAGCCTCTTCGGCACTCACCTGGGCCCGTCCTCCTCGCGCTCGGCACACCTCGGTCCGTCAACCGCCTCGCACCCACCCGCACAGCAGCTTGCGAGCCAGGTCGCCGGCTGACAAGGTGCCCCGTGCTCAGGCGGCACGCGAGTAGAACGGCGCCACACACTCCCGCAGCCAGTCCACCACCGGGTCCTGCGCGGCGTCCAACAGCACCAGCTGCACGGGCCACTTCACCGCGTGCCGGGCCAGCGCCCGCCCCAGGGCCGCGTTGACCGCCTCCCGGGTCTCGTCGTCCACCTGTTCCAACTCGACGCCGACGAAGAGTGCCGGCTCGGCGCCCTCCGCGCTGGCCAGGCCGCGGCGCGCGGTGCGCACCGGCCAGAGCGCGGCCAGCTCCGCGGCGGCCGTGGTCAGGAAGTCGACCGGGTCCTCCTGCCAGTCCGGCTGGAAGAGCCGCATCCGGGCGCCGCTCGGCACGCCGGGCGTGCGCTCCCCCGGGGTGCCGCGGCACAGCTCGCCGACGGCGCCGGGGGGCACCGGGATGCCGACCGTGCCGCCCGGGTTCACGGCTATGCCGACCTGGGGCGGCAGGCCGCGGGCGAACTCCCAGGCCGGCGCGACGGTGAACGGCAGGTGCGCCGCGCCGCCCAGCCGCAGCTGCTCGGCCGAGCTGAAGACCGGGACGTAGACGCCGCCGGCCAGGTCGATGGTGGGCAGGTCCAGGGTCTGGCTGTCCGGGCCGCCGCCCTCGGGCAGCGGCACCCAGACGGCGCTGCGGGAGAGCACCTTGAGCAGCTTGGGGGCCGCGTCGGGAACGCCGACCGAGGCGGCCAGCGCCTCCTCCAACTCGTTGCCCGGCCAGCCGCCGCCGAAGCCCGGCACCGCCCTGCGCTCACTCATCCGCGTTCCACTCCGTCCTGCCTGGTCTCGCCGCCCGGGCGTTCGTCTCCCGCCGGGGCCGTCCGCGCGGGCCGGCCGGCCCGTCCGGAGCCGTGCCCCGACGTGGCCGAGCGGCCCCAGCGAACCCTAGCGGTGATCGGCTGCCGCCCGGCCCGGCATCCGTGCGATGATGGCCGGGCCACAACCACATACCGGCCGTTTGACCGCGCGCGGGAGAGTCCCCGGCAGTTGTCCGGGGCGCCGAAGGAGCAAGTCCTCCCTTGAATCTCTCAGGCCCCGTTACCGCGCGCGGAAGGCAAGTCTGAAAAGCGGGTCGCCGGCTGGCGGCCCCACCCACGGTGCAAGCCGTCGCCCCCCTGGGCGCACGGCGAACCTCTCAGGTGCCGATGACAGAGGGGGAGGGCACGGTGCGCGGCCGCGCGCCGCCTGCCGCCCGACCCCTGGAGCGTCTCCATGTCCGACACCCCCCGTGTCACCGCGCTGGACGCGGTGCACCGCGCGCTCGGCGCCACCATGACCGACTTCGCCGGCTGGTCGATGCCGCTGCGCTACGGCAGCGAGCGCGCCGAGCACCAGGCGGTGCGGACCGGCGTCGGCCTCTTCGACCTGTCCCACATGGGCGAGATCACGGTGCGCGGCGCGGACGCGGCCGCGCTGCTGGACCACGCGCTCGTCGGCAGGCTCTCGGCGGTCCGCCCGGGGCGCGCCCGCTACACCATGATCTGCGCGGCCGACGGCGGCATCCTGGACGACCTGATCGTCTACCGGCTGGCCGACGACACCTTCCTGGTGGTGGCGAACGCGGCCAACGCGGAGCGGGTGCTGGCCGCGCTGCGGGAGCGCGGCGCCGGGTTCGCCGCCGAGGTGCGGGACGACCGGGACGCCTACGCGCTGCTCGCCGTGCAGGGCCCAGCCGCCGCCGGGGTGCTGGCCCGGCTCACCGACGCGGAGCTGTCGGGGCTGCGGTACTACGCGAGCCTGCCGGCGACGGTGGCCGGCCGGTCGGTGCTGATCGCCCGCACGGGGTACACCGGGGAGGACGGTTTCGAGCTGTTCTGCGCGCCGGCCGACGCGGAGCCGCTGTGGGCGGCGCTGGCCGAGGCGGGCGCCGGGGACGGGCTGGTGCCGTGCGGCCTGTCCTGCCGCGACACCCTGCGCCTGGAGGCGGGGATGCCGCTGTACGGGCACGAACTCACCGAGCGGACCACCCCGTTCGACGCCGGCCTCGGCCGGGTGGTGAAGTTCGACAAGCCGGGGGACTTCGTGGGGCGCGCGGCGCTGGAGCGCGCCGCCGAGCGCGCCGTGAGCGACCCGCCGCGGGTCCTGGTGGGCCTGGTGACCGACGAGCGCCGGGTGCCGCGCGCCGGCTACCCGGTGGTGGACGCCACCGGCGCGGTCATCGGCGAGGTCACCTCGGGCGCCCCCTCCCCCACCCTGGGCCGGCCCATCGCCATGGCCTACCTGGACGCCGCGCACGCCGAGCCGGGGACGGCGGGCGTGGCGGTGGACATCCGGGGCACCGCCGTGCCGCACTCGGTGGTGGCCCTGCCCTTCTACCGGCGGCAGGACTGAGCGCGCCGCGCGTCCCGCACGCCCCCTCCGTGGTCCGCGCGCCGCGTCGGACTCGTCAGCACCTCACCTTCCAGGAGAATCAGCAGCCATGAGCAACCCCGAGCACCTCCGTTACACCCGGGACCACGAGTGGCTCTCGAAGCCCGCCGACGGCGTGGCGACCGTGGGCATCACCGAGTACGCCGCCGGCAAGCTGGGCGACGTGGTGTACGCGCAGCTTCCCGAGGTCGGCACGCCGGTGACGGCCGGCGGCGCCTGCGGCGAGCTGGAGTCGACCAAGGCGATCAGCGACCTGTTCTCGCCGGTGGACGGCGAGGTCATCGAGGTCAACCAGGCCGTGGTGGACGACCCTGAGCTGGTGAACTCCGCCTCCTTCGAGGGTGGTTGGCTGTTCAAGGTGCGCGTCGACGACGCCGTCTGGGACTCCGCCGACCTGCTCTCGGCCGAGGAGTACACCGCGTTCTCCGAGGGGTGAGCCCGGCGTGGCGCTCTCCGCTTTCGACCTGTTCAGCGTCGGCATCGGCCCCTCCAGTTCGCACACCGTGGGGCCGATGCGCGCGGCGCTGATGTTCGCCCACGCGCTGAAGGACGCGGGGGCGTTGGCCGACACCGCCGCCGCACGGGTCGAGCTGTATGGCTCGCTGGGCGCCACGGGGCATGGTCACGGCTCGCCGAAGGCCGTGTTGCTGGGCCTTGAGGGCCACGCACCGGACACGGTGGACGTCGCCCGGGCCGAGGACGAGGTGGCCCGGGTCCGGGCCGACCGGCGGCTGCGGCTGCTGGCCACCGAGATAGGGCCGGCGCACGAGATCCCGTTCGACCCCGACCAGGACCTGGTGCTCTACCGGCGCCGTTCGCTGCCTGGGCACGCCAACGGGATGATCTTCCGGGCGCTGGACGCGGCGGGGCGGCCGGTGCTGGAGCGCACCTACTACTCGGTGGGCGGCGGCTTCGTGGTGGACGAGTCGGCCGAGGGGCCGGCCCGGATCGTGCCGGACGAGCGCCGGCTGCCGCACCCGTTCCGCACCGGCGCCGAACTGCTGGAGCTGACCCGGGCCACCGGCCTCTCGGTCTCGGCGCTGATGCTGCGCAACGAGACCTCCTGGCGTCCCGAGGAGCGGGTCAGGTCCGGTCTGCTGGACATCTGGGCCGTGATGCGGGAGTGCGTCGAGCGGGGCCTGACCGAGGAGGGCATCCTGCCCGGCGGCCTGAAGGTGCGCCGCCGGGCGGCGGCCTCGGCCCGCCGGCTGCGCGCCGAGACCGGCGGCGCGGCCAACGAGCTGGAGTGGGTCACGCTCTACGCGATGGCGGTCAACGAGGAGAACGCCGCCGGTGGGCGGGTGGTGACCGCGCCCACCAACGGCGCGGCCGGCATCATCCCGGCCGTGCTCCGCTACTACCTGGACTTCGTGCCCGGCGCGAACGCCGACGGCGTGGTCCGCTTCCTACTGGCGGCCAGCGCGGTGGGCATGCTCTTCAAGGAGAACGCCTCCATCTCGGGCGCCGAGGTCGGCTGCCAGGGCGAGGTCGGCTCGGCCTGCTCGATGGCCGCCGGCGGCCTGGCCGAGGTGCTGGGCGGCACACCGGAACAGGTGGAGAACGCGGCGGAGATCGGCATCGAACACAATCTGGGCCTCACCTGCGACCCGATCGGCGGCCTGGTGCAGATTCCGTGCATCGAGCGGAACGGGATGGCCGCCGTGAAGGCCATCACCGCGGCCCGGATGGCGCTCCGCGGCGACGGCCGCCACCACGTCTCCCTCGACAAGGCCATCGCCACCATGAAGCAGACCGGCGCCGACATGTCCGTCAAGTACAAGGAGACAGCCCGCGGCGGGCTCGCCGTCAACGTGGTGGAGTGCTGACTGCACTTCCTCTGTCCTGGAAGAATGACTCTTTCACTGCTGTCCAGCCCTTCCTGGCTTACACGGCGGAAAGTCCCTGAGAAGTCCCTCCGACAGGGCAGAAAGTCCCTGGAACCTCCCCGAGGGCCAGGTCGCTGACCAGCATGTACGCAAGGCCTCCAGCAGGAGCCTGCCTCCTCGAAGGCGGTCCCACGACCACAACGCGCCCCCGCCTACTGAGGTTGAACTCGTGATGTCGCATGGTTGCTCAGGTGGGCCGGATGGTCAGGCCGGTCTCGGCGAGGCAGCCGTCTATCAGGTCGCTGCGGTACTGGATGTGCCGTAGGCCACGTCGGATGCG